>CAZXCK010000026.1:0-36274 GCA_964639225.1 uncultured Anaerolineaceae bacterium
GTCGGGGTGCCCGGATTCGAACCGGGGGCCTCTTACACCCCATGCAAGCGCGCTACCGGGCTGCGCCACACCCCGAACTGGCGATAGTATAGCCGACAACGCCGCTGGATACAAGCGTTTATTTCCAATCGATAGCGAATTGATGAGGCCACCAATTCGCTATCAAATTGGCTGGACCAATTGCTTGACATTTGCTGTGTGCGCGTTATTCTTATGCGCTATGATCGCTTATTGTACACGTTTTGAGCGCCGCGAGCGTCGTCGCCGTACGGAATTCCTGTACGGGGTTGTTTAAGTCGCTCAGGGTCGGCGCAGTGCGACCAGCCACAGGATGAAAATGACCCCGTAAGGCGGGGTTTTTTGTTTGCTCTTGGGGAGGCATCAATGTCAAAAAGCGTCAACAAAGTTGTACTGGCTTATAGTGGTGGTCTGGACACCTCGGTAATTGTACCCTGGTTGAAAGAGAATTATGGCGGTTGTGAAGTAATCTGCTTTACAGCAGACCTGGGACAGGAAGGCGAACTGGACGGGCTGGAAGAGAAGGCGATCCGCTCTGGAGCCAGTAAACTGATCGTACGCGACCTGCGCGATGAGTTCCTGCGTGATTTCGTGTTTCCGACGATGCAGGCTGGGGCTGTCTATGAACGTGAGTATCTGCTGGGGACGTCGTTTGCTCGCCCGCTGATTGCCAAGCACATGGTAGAAATTGCCGAGCAGGAAGGGGCCGAGGCGGTATCGCATGGCTGCACAGGCAAGGGAAACGATCAGGTGCGTTTCGAGCTGACGGTGATGGCGCTTAATCCCAAATTGCGGACTATCGCGCCCTGGCGTGAATGGGATATCCGCAGTCGCGAGGACGCGCTGGCTTACGCGGCGCGCTTCAACGTTCCGGTAGCGGTGACTGAGAAATCGATCTACAGCCGCGACCGTAATATTTTCCACATTAGCCATGAGGGCGGTCTGCTGGAGGACCCCTGGAACGAGCCGGACCCATCTATGTTCCAGATTACAGTCAGCCCTGAGGACGCCCCAGATCAGCCGCAGTATGTTGAGATTGGCTTTGAAAAAGGCAATCCAGTCAGCGTTGATGGTGAGGAACTGTCACCAGTTGAGCTTTACCGGCGGCTGAACAAGATAGCTGGCGCTCATGGTGTTGGGCGGGCGGATATTGTGGAAAATCGGCTGGTTGGGATGAAGAGTCACGGTGTGTACGAGACGCCAGCGGGGACTCTGCTGCTGCGTGCGCATCAGGCACTGGAAAGCATCTGCCTGGATAAGCACACCATGCATTTCAAGGACTTTGTCGCTGTGAAGTATGCCGAACTGGTGTATAACGGTCTGTGGTATACACGTCTGCGCGAGAGTTTTGATGCGTTTGTCCACGTGACTCAGGAACAGGTGACGGGTACGGTGCGGGTCAAACTGTACAAGGGAAATGTGATTATCGCTGGACGTAAGAGTGACACCAGCCTTTATCGTGAGGATTTTGCGTCGTTCGGTGAGGAAGACGTTTATAATCAGCAGGATGCGCAGGGGTTCATCAATCTGTTTGGTCTGCCGATGAAGGTCGAAGCGCTACTGTCGATTGATGGTGGCGGGCAGAGTCGCTATCGCCGCCCGGATTACAGCAAGTTCAAGCGGGACTGAGGTCAGTTATGTCGTTGTGGGGTGGACGTTTTTCACAGCAGCCAGATGACGCACTGCGCGCACTCAATGACAGCATCGGATTCGACAACCGCCTATATCGTGAGGATATCAGCGGCAGCATCGCTTATGCGCGTGCAATCGCTAAGGCTGGTGTCATCAGTGAGGATGAGGCCAGTACGATAGTCAGCGGCTTGCAGGCTGTTCTGGCGGAGTTTGAATCGGGGGCGTTCGTTTACGCCCCCGGCGACGAGGATATTCACACAGCGGTTGAGCGCCGACTTATCGAGATTGTAGGGCCAGTGGGTGGGAAACTACACACTGGAAGAAGCCGTAACGATCAGGTCGCGACTGACCTGCGACTATGGACGATGGCGGCGCAGGATCGTGTTGATGGGCTGTTGGAGAGTCTGCAACAGGCGATAATCGAAAAGGCTACCGGACATGTGGAAACCATCATGCCCGGATATACACATATGCAGCCAGCGCAGCCTATCACCGCTGGGCACTGGCTGATGAGCTTTTTCTGGATGCTGGCACGTGATCGCGAGCGATTAAACGATGCTTACGGTCGGACGGCTGTTATGCCACTTGGATCCGGTGCGCTAGCCGGCACGCCACTGTCAATTGACCGTGAGCGGCTGGCGCTTGATCTAGGTTTTTGTTCGCATAGTCATAACTCACTTGACAGTGTAAGTGACAGAGACTTTGTAGTCGAAACCTGCGCGGCACTCACTACTACCGCAACACACCTAAGCCGTCTCGGCGAAGACATTATTATATACAGCAATCCTGTATTTAATTACGTAACGCTTGACGACCGATACAGCACAGGTTCCAGCCTCATGCCACAAAAACGCAACGCTGACCCAATGGAATTAGCAAGAGGAAAGACGGGGCGACTAATCGGCAACCTAGCTGGACTTCTCAGTACACTCAAAGGGTTGCCAAGCGGATATAATAAAGATATTCAGGAAGACAAAGAAGCTCTATTCGACAGCGTGGACACAATCGAGCAAATCCTGAATGTCACTATCGCAATCATCCAAACACTGCACATAAACACAGATGCTATGCGCCGTACACTAGACGAAGACATGCTGGCAACGGACATTGCCGACTATCTGGTCAAAAAAGGCATACCATTTCGCGAAGCGCATCACATCACAGGGCAGGTGGTACAACTGGCAAGCAAAAGCAATCGGAAACTATCAGAAATAACCATCCGGGAATACCGCAGCATCCACGATATCTTCGATAACGACATATACGACGTCTTCAACTTCGAACAATCAGTAGCCATGCGCAAAACACCCGGAGGAACAGCTCCACGCGCCGTTCAAGAGCAAATCATCCATGCCAAAGAATGGATCAAGAACCACAACACAAGAAGACGATTGTCTCAAATGCACGAAGTATGACCGGCAACTTGTATAAACTTTTCACAAGGGCACGCAATCGACAATCAATTTATTGACACAAATAAAAAAGCAGGATAGGCTTAAGCTCAATTGCAAACTATGACAAGCAATAACATGACAAACGTTCAGTCCAGCGGCACCATTATCATTCTCAACGTACTTGTACTCATCCTTATTAGCGATGGGTTATAACGGCTTGGGTGATCGTGGCGCGCACGAATGCAGTTTGAGCGAAGCAAGCTCCCCAAGCCGGGGAGCTTTTTGTTTGTCCGTGCAATTCTCTTTACAACCTGGTTCAGCTCGGCACCAGTATCTACTGCGCTTCACTGAAAGGATCATTTATGGCTGCCGAATACATCTGGAGAAATGGCGAATTTGTCCGCTGGGAGGATGCCACCGTTCACGTCACCGCACACGCGCTGCATTACGGTTCAAGTGTTTTTGAAGGCATACGCGCCTACGCAACCCCTGAAGGACCAGCAGTATTCCGCTTACAGGATCACACACAACGTCTGATTGATGGGTGTAAAGTCGCCCGGATTGCTATTCCATATACTGCGGAACAACTGGACGAGGCCATCATCGAGACAATCAAGCTCAACGGACACGAGTCCTGCTATATTCGCCCACTGGCCTTTCGTGGTGCTGGGGGACTGGGCGTCGAGGGCAGGAAATCGCCCACTGAGGTTATTATCCTGACAATGGACTGGGGCCGTTACCTGGGGCAGGAGGCTATCGACAATGGTGTTGATGTCCAGATCAGCTCCTGGCGTCGCATCGCACCGAACACCATGACGTCCCTCGCAAAAATCGGTGGTCAGTATGTAAGCAGCCAGTTTATCACGATGGAAGCCAAGGATAATGGCTTCGCCGAAGGGATTGGCCTGGACGTAAACGGATATATCAGCGAAGGTGCCGGAGAAAACATATTTGTTATCTCAAAAGGCAAAGTCTACACTCCCGGCAATTGGTCCTCGATCCTGATGGGCATCACTCGTGACAGTGTTATCACCATCCTCAACGAAATGGGCTACGAAGTTCATTTTGAGAACATGGTACGTGAAATGCTGTACCTGGCCGATGAGATTTTCTTCACGGGCACAGCGGCGGAAATTACCCCCATCCGATCAGTTGATCGTATGCCAATTGGAACGGGCACCCGTGGACCCATTACCAAAGCAGTGCAGGAACGATTCTTTGCTATTGTATCCGGCGAGCAACCGGATCAATACGGCTGGCGCACACTGGTGCGTTAACTGTCATCACCGTCCGACCTTACAGTTTTCAGGAGAATCAGGGGATGTTACTAAGCGGCGCAGAAATCATTATGGAGTGCCTGGTGCAAGAGGGCGTGGAGGTCATGTTTGGCTATCCCGGTGGAGCTATTCTGCCCACCTATGACGCCATGACCAAGTATCCACAGCTTCGCCACGTACTCGTTCGACACGAGCAGGGCGCTTCTCATATGGCAGACGGCTATGCGCGAGCAACCGGTAAGGTTGGCGTGTGTATCGCCACCAGTGGACCTGGAGCTACCAATCTGGTTACGGGGCTGGCAACCGCAATGATGGACTCTGTTCCAGTTGTCGCCATTACCGGTCAGGTGACACGTGGATCTATCGGTACGGATGCCTTCCAGGAAACGGACGTCACCGGCGTTACGCTCCCCGTAACCAAGCATAATTATCTGGTTGACGACATTCATGAGCTGGCACATATTGTACGCGAAGCTTTTCATATTGCGCGTACCGGTCGGCCTGGCCCTGTACTCATCGATGTTCCTAAAGACATTCAGAACGAGAAGATCGAGTTTGAGTATCCAAGCGATGACATTCGCCTGCCGGGCTATCGCCCGCCCAATGCAGCAGACGTGAACCAGGTCGAGGCCATATGTGACCTGATCAACAACGCGGAACGTCCAATCATTCTGGCCGGGCATGGGATCATTATGTCTGGCTCGACCAACGAACTGCGTGAACTGGCAGAGCGCGCTCAGATTCCAGTGGCTCTGACTCTGCTGGGGAAAGGTGCTATGCCAGAAGATCATCCCCTGGTGCTGGGTATGATGGGTATGCATGGTCAGGCGGAGTGCAATCTGGCAATCCAGGAAGCAGACCTGTTGATCGCGCTGGGTATGCGTTTCGACGATCGTGTAACCGGTAATCTAAGAACCTATGCGCAAAAGGCACGAAAGATTCATGTCGATATTGACGCATCCGAGTTGAATAAGAACGTCAAAGTCGATGTGGCGGTCGCTGCTGATGTTCGCGCTGTGCTGGCCCAAGTGCTGCCCGAAGTACGCGCCACCCAACACAGTACATGGCTAAATCATATCCGTGACTGGCAGGAAGAATCCAACGAGCGCGATATCGTCCATCATCACGAAGGTCCAGGCCTGATCGCCGCGCAGGTCATCAACGATCTATGGCATTCTACCGGTGGTGAGGCGATCACCGTAACTGATGTCGGTCAGCACCAGATGCTGGAAGCTCAGTATTACCCGCATCGCCGTCCGGCGACCATGATTACCAGCGGCGGACTGGGCACAATGGGTTTTGGTGTACCCGCAGCCATTGGCGCTAAATTTGGCCGACCAGACGAAGAAGTGTGGGCTATTGTCGGAGATGGCGGCTTCCAGATGACGATGTGTGAACTGGCGACCGCAGTTCAGGAAAATGTCAACATCAATATCGCAGTTGTGAATAATGGCTTCCTGGGAATGGTGCGGCAGTGGCAGGAGATTTTCTACGAAGAACGCTACCAGGCAACGCCCATGTTTAGCCCTGACTTCTGCAAACTTGCCGAAGCCTTTGGCATTCCAGCTATGCGTGTTACTCAGCGCGATCAGGTAGAGGAATCGGTGCGTTTCGCCCGCAGCTATAACGGTCCAACACTGATTGAGTACGTGGTCGAGAAAGAGGACATGGTTTACCCGATGGTTCCGGCTGGAGCTGATCTGGACAACATGATTCGCCGTCCCAAACGTGGAGAAAAAGCAGAACTATGAGCGAGAACATCAACAAGCAGACATTAGTTGCTTTGGTGGAGAATAAACCTGGTGTGCTGAACCGTGTCGCCAGTCTCTTTCGCCGGCGCAGTTATAACGTGGACAGCCTGACAGTCGGGCGTACCCATAAGCCGCACATCTCACGGATGACGATTGTCGTCGATGCAAATCGCACCGATGTCCGCCAGATTGTGGCCAACCTTTATAAGCTGGTTAACGTTATCGACGTGCGCTTCCTGTCTGACCAGCCACATGTCAGCCGAGATCTGGCACTGATTAAGGTGAGAACTGACGACTCTGAGTCTCGCAATGCGGTCACAACCGTCTGTGAACAGTTTCCAGCGCGTATTGTGGACATTGGCCCCGAGGTGGCAATCATCGAGATCGCAGCACAGGAAGATGTTGTTGAGGAGATGATCGCTCAACTTGCGCCTATCGGCATTATGGAGATGGTGCGTACCGGTGTGGTCGCTATGGGACGTGGCACACGCATCCACGACACACAGTACGAACCCATGCGCGCGACCAACAATAATGGCGCGCATGGACGTTACAGCGTATAACAGTCACGGGTTACTTAACGATTCAAGTGGCGCGAGCCGCTGCACAACGAGAGGTGAAAGACAACATGGCTACACTCCTTTACGATCACGACGCTGACCTGTCTCTGCTTCAAGGCAAGACCATCGCTGTCATTGGATACGGCAGCCAGGGACACGCGCACGCGCTCAACGCCAAGGACAGCGGCATGGACGTGATCGTCGGGCTGCACGAAGGCAGCAAGAGCCGCGCTAAAGCCGAAGCCGACGGCCTGAAAGTGATGAGCGTCGCGGATGCCGTCAAGGCTGCCGATGTAGTAATGGTACTCATCCCTGACACCACGCAGCCCAGCGTTTACCAGGAGTCCATTGGACCCAATCTGAAACCGGGCAGCATGTTGATGTTCGCCCACGGGTTCAACGTGCATTACAACACCATTGAACCCCCGAAAAGCGTCGATGTGGCGATGGTCGCACCCAAAGCGCCCGGCCATCGGGTGCGCGAGGTCTTCAAAGAGGGCGCGGGCGTACCCGGTCTGCTGGCGGTTCATCAGGATGCCAGCGGTCAGGCGAAGCCATTGGCGCTGGCTTATGCACGCGCAATCGGTTGTACTCGTGCGGGCGTCATCGAGACGACTTTCAAGGAAGAAACAGAAACGGACCTTTTCGGTGAGCAGGTTGTGTTGTGCGGCGGCGTAACCGCATTGATCCGCGCTGCATTTGAGACACTGGTCAAGGCTGGCTACCAACCCGAAGTTGCCTATTTCGAGTGCCTGCATGAACTGAAGCTGATCGTTGATCTGCTGTATCAGGGTGGCATGAGCTACATGTGGTACAGCGTCAGCGACACCGCTGAATATGGTGGCTATGTTGTGGGCGATGAATTTGAGAACAGCGTCAAGGAAGATATGGCTGGTGTGCTGGAGCGTATTCAAAACGGCACGTTTGCCCGTCAGTGGATTGCCGAAAATGAGGTGGGCCGCCCGGAATTCCGGCCCCGGCGCCAGCGCGAACATGACCTGCTGCTGGAGAAGGTCGGCGCGGAACTGCGTCATATGATGCCTTTCCTGGACGACAAGCAAATCAAACAAGAGGGGTAACAGCCTGTGGATGATGATGGCGTAGTAGGGAAGGGGGTGATGTCCTGTGTCTGACGATGGCCTTAGTGACCTTAGTTACATGCCAAGTTCACCGAATCAGTCAAAGGCAGCATTCGTAAATGATGTGTATATGAAAGGACCATCACCCCATGTCAACTGTAGATCAACCACAAGGCGAAGATGTTGTCGTTATCTTTGATACCACACTGCGAGATGGCGAGCAGAGTCCAGGCGCATCCCTCACCAGTGCCGAAAAACTGGAAATCGCGCGGCAGCTTGCTCGTCTGGGCGTAGACATCATCGAGGCGGGCTTCCCGGCTGCCTCGCCAGATGACCTGGCAGCGGTCCAGCGGATTGCACGCGAAGTTGGCAAGCCAGACGGTCCTGTGATCTGTGGATTGGCACGCGCCGTCGAGAAAGACATCCTGACGTGCTGGGAAGGTGTAAAGGATGCGGCTAAACCGCGCATCCACACCTTCCTGGGCACGTCTGATATTCACCTGAAGTACCAGACCGGCATCACACGCGAACAGGCGCTGGATGTTATCCGCAGATCAGTGACACTGGCACGGAGCCTGTGCGATGATGTCGAGTTCAGTCCGATGGATGCCGGTCGTACCGACCCGGAATTTTTGATAGAGGTATGCGCCGCCGCCGTCGAGTGCGGCGCGACGACGCTCAATATTCCCGACACGGTCGGCTACGTAACCCCCGAAGAGTGGCACGAGACGATGGCGACACTGATCGCCGAGACACCCGGCGCAGGTCCGGGTAGTGGCGTGGTGTGGTCAGTTCATTGTCACAATGACCTGGGATTGGCAACTGCCAACACACTGGCTGGTATTACCGCTGGGGCGCGCCAGGTAGAGGTGACAATCAACGGCATCGGCGAACGAGCAGGCAATACCAGCCTGGAAGAAGTCGTGATGGCGCTGCACACCAGGCCACAGTTCTACAACCTGCGCACCAATATCAACACCCGCGAGATTATGAAAACCAGCCGTATGGTGAGTAACTATACCGGTATGTATGTGCAGCCCAACAAAGCCATCGTCGGCACCAACGCATTTGCTCATGAGGCGGGCATTCATCAGGACGGTGTACTCAAGCATCACAGCACTTATGAGATCATGACCCCCGACACAGTGGGTCTGGCACAGAATCGGCTGGTTCTGGGCAAACACAGCGGTCGCCATGCATTGAAGGTTCGGATGGCGGAGCTGGGTTACGATGTGGAAGGCGATGCGCTCAATCAGGTATTTGCGCGTTTCAAAGACCTGGCCGACACCAAGAAGAACGTCACCGATGCCGACCTCGAAGCTTTGATCGCGGACGAATTCCACAAGCCGGTCGAAATCTACAGCCTGGAGGACATCCAGGTGATGTGTGGCACAATGGGACTGCCTACAGCAACGGTGAAGCTGCGGCGTGGCGAGCAGACGATTGTCCATGCGGCTGTGGGTACCGGCCCCGTAGACGCTTCGTACAAGGCGATTGACGGCGTGACCCAGACTACAGAAGTTACTCTGGTTGAATACAGCGTACACAGCGTCACCGAAGGCATCGACGCTCTCGGTGAAGTGACAGTGCGCATTCAGTCGCAGGGACGGTCATTTGGTGGCTATGGCGCGGATGGTGATATCGTCGTCGCCAGTGTAAAAGCGTACCTGGCCGCCATCAACCGCATGCTGGCGATCATGGGGTATGAAGATATCCAGCCTGAAGGTGAATCAGCCACGCTGGGAACTGTCGTCAAACACAATGAGCAGGTAATCGAGTAACTGTAACGGAGACAGGCATGACTGAGGTTAATGTAAACAGCAGCCCCCGCACGCTGTTCGAAAAAGTGTGGGATAACCATCTCGTCCAGCCAGAAACGAAAGATACGCCGGCTGTACTGTATATTGACCTGCATCTCATCCATGAAGTGACCTCACCGCAGGCGTTTACTGTACTGCGAGAACGCGGATTGAAGGTCCGCCGTCCAGACAAAACCGTTGCGACAATGGATCACAGCACTCCCACCACGCCGCGCGGTCTGGACGGTACGATCCCGATTCTGGATATGCAGGCATCGCGCCAGCTTGACACTCTGCGTAAAAACTGTGCCGATTTTGGCATACCGCTGTATTCGCTGGGCACGGAGAATCAGGGCATTGTCCATGTGATCGGCCCGGAGCAGGGATTCACCCAGCCGGGGATGACGATTGTCTGCGGTGACAGCCATACGAGCACACACGGCGCATTCGGGGCGCTGGCATTCGGTATCGGCACCAGCGAAGTGGGACATGTCCTGGCGACACAGTGCCTGCTACAGAGCAAGCCACGCACAATGGCAATCCGCGTAGATGGGCGTTTGGGCAACGGTGTGACGGCCAAAGACATCATCCTGGCCATTATCGCCAAGATCGGCGTCGGTGGCGGGACTGGCTATGTGGTGGAGTACATGGGCGAAGCGATCCGTGCGCTGTCTATGGAAGGCCGCATGACCATCTGCAACATGTCAATCGAGGGTGGCGCGCGCGCAGGTATGGTCGCGCCGGATGACACCACATTTGACTATGTCGCCGGACGGCCTTATGCGCCAAAAGGCACGGCATGGGATGAAGCCGTGGCCGGCTGGCGTCAGCTTCCCAGCGATGAGGGGGCACACTTCGACGCCGAAGTACATCTGAACGCTGACGAACTGGTTCCGATGATTACATATGGCACCAATCCCGGTATGGGAATGCCTATCACGGCGCGTGTACCGGACCCGGATCAACTGAGTGATGTCAGCCAGCGAGTCGCACTCGATAAGGCACTGCGTTACATGGATTTACAGCCCGGGCAGGCGCTGCTGGGACAGCCGGTTAACGTGGTATTTCTCGGAAGCTGCACTAATTCACGCATCACCGACCTGCGCGAAGCGGCGCAATTCCTGCGCGGACGGCGTGTGGCCGATGGTGTGCGTATGATGGTGGTGCCAGGTTCACAGCAGGTCAAGGCACAGGCCGAAGCAGAAGGTCTGGATACGATCTTCAAACAGGCCGGTGCGGAGTGGCGGGAAGCTGGCTGTTCGATGTGTATCGCCATGAACGGCGACCAGCTCCAGCCGGGCGAGTATGCAATCAGCACCAGCAATCGCAACTTTGAGGGACGTCAGGGCAAAGGCGGGCGCACATTTCTCGCTAGCCCATTGACAGCAACCGCTACTGCGGTGAGTGGTGTCATCACTGACCCACGTGAACTGATGGAAAGAGAGGTATCCCTGTGATCGAGCCAATCACCGAGTTTACGGGTCGCATGGTAGCGCTGGCCATCAACGACATCGACACCGATCAGATTATTCCAGCGCGTTACCTCAAAGTGACCGATAAGAACGGCCTGGGAGAAGCCTGTTTCGCTGACTGGCGTTATGAAGCAGATGGAACTCCGAAACTGGATTTTCCGCTCAATCAGGAACAGTACGAGGGAGCCAGTGTGCTTATCGGCGGGCACAATTTCGGCTGCGGCAGTTCACGTGAGCACGCCCCCTGGGCATTAATGGGGGCCGGATTCAAGGCCGTTATCAGCACCTACTTTGCAGACATCTTCCGCAACAACGCGCTGAAAAATGGACTGCTGCCAGTGGTGGTTGATGCTGAGACACACCAGCAACTGCTCAGCCTGGCACAGGAAGACCCGACGGTATCGGTCACCATCGACCTGAATTCGCAGTCATTGACGCTGCCTGACGGGCGGGCTGTAGAATTTCCGATTGATGGTTTCTCCAAATACTGCTTGCTGAACGGTGTCGACCAGCTCGGATTTCTCATGAACCAGGACGGGGCGATCAGCAGCTATGAATCCGGCCACACGGATCGGGTCAACACAACAGCCTGAGGGGGCATTTATGCAAATCGCAATCTACGATACAACACTGCGCGACGGCACCCAACGCGAAGGCATATCACTGTCGCTGGCCGATAAGCTACGCATTACACGGATGCTTGACCAGATGGGCGTTCACTATATCGAGGGGGGCTGGCCGGGGTCGAACCCCCGTGACGCGGCTTACTTCGAGGCCGTAAGCGATATTCCACTGGAACATGCGCAGATCACCGCCTTTGGTTCTACCTGTCGCAAGAACAGCGATCCAAACGGTGATCCTAACATCAGTGCGTTGGTCGATGCCAACACACCCGTTGTCACGGTGGTTGGTAAAACGTCCATGCTACATGTGACTGACGTGTTGCAAACAACTGGTCCGGAAAACCTGCGTATGATTCGGGACAGCGTAACTTATCTGAAATCGCTGGGCAAAGAGGTCATCTATGATGCCGAGCATTTCTTCGATGGGGCCAAGCTGGACGAAGCATACGCCCTGGAAACAATCCAGGCGGCGGTGGATGGTGGCGCGGATTGGGTGGTTTTGTGTGATACCAACGGTGGCAGCATGCCCTGGGAAATCGAAGCCTATGTCAGCCAGATTCGGCAGGCATTTCCGCATATGCAACTGGGCATTCACACCCACAACGACAGCGAGCTTGCGGTTGCTAATACGTTGAGTGCCGTCCGGGCAGGCGTAACTCAGGTTCAGGGAACCATCAACGGTTACGGCGAACGCTGTGGTAACGCCAACCTGTGCAGCATCATACCAGACCTGCAACTTAAGATGGGTTATGCGTGCATATCCGACGAGAACCTGCCCCAACTCACACGTCTGGCGCGCACTGTCGCCGAGATCGCTAACCTCGCGCCAGACGATCATATGGCCTACGTAGGGCGCAGCGCATTTGCGCATAAGGGCGGCATCCATGTCGCTGCCATTCGCCGTAACCCGGACAGCTACCAGCACATTGAGCCGACACTGGTAGGTAACGAGATGCGTGTGCTGGTTTCTGACCTGTCAGGACGTGGCAATCTAATGAGCAAAGCCGAGGAATTCGGTCTGGATGTTACCAGCGATGAAGCGGTGCGCGTGCTGGATGAGATCAAGCGACTTGAGCATAATGGCTATATGTTCGAAGGTGCCGAGGCGTCAGTCGCGGTAAGGCTTCAGCGCGCACGTCCCGACTATGTGCCGTTTTTCGAGTTAGTTGATTTCACGGTTCTGGTCGAGGACCGGCAGGAACGCGGCGCACTGTCCGAGGCAATGGTCAAAATTCTAATCGAGGGGCAGGTCGTTCACACCGCCGCCGAGGGTAACGGTCCAGTCAACGCGCTGGACCTGGCGCTGCGCAAAGCGTTGGAGCCGTTCTACCCGCAGATCGAAGACTTCCAGCTTATGGATTACAAAGTCCGCATTCTGGATGGCAGTAACGCCACTGGCGCTATGACACGTGTATTGATTGACACCCAGAATGGTCATCGCCTATGGAGTACGGTCGGCGCCGGAACCAACATCATCCACGCCAGTTGGCTGGCTCTGGTGGACAGCTTTGAGTATGGACTGTGCGTCGCCCCCAATGATGATGCGGTTCGAACTGCGGTCCACACTGAACAGGAGCAGTCTGTATGAGAGCCAACATCGTTACACTTCCAGGCGATGGCATCGGCCCGGAAGTGTTGCAAGCCGCGCTTCAAGTGCTGGATGCGATTGCCGCACGCTATGGTCATGAGTTCAGTTATCATGAGGCTCTGATTGGTGGACACAGCATCGACCAGACGGGAAGCCCGCTACCTGACGAGACTCTGCACGCCTGCGAACAAGCCGATGCGGTACTGTTGGCGGCTGTTGGCGGTCCCAAATGGGACGATCCCCGTGCGGCTGTACGCCCAGAGCAGGGGCTGCTCAAAATCCGCAAGCACTTTGATTTGTTTGCTAACCTGCGTCCGGTGCGCGTTTTTCCCGCACTGGCACAACATGCGCCCCTGCGTGCTGATTTATTACAGAATGTGGATATGCTGTTTGTCCGCGAGTTGACGGGGGGCATCTATTTCGGCCCTCGCAAGGAGCAGGGCGACAGTGACGACGCTTACGATACCATGATCTATTCCAGCCCGGAGGTCGAGCGTGTTGCTCACGTAGCATTCAGAGCCGCGCAGGGGCGGCGGGGTAAGCTGACCTCAGTCGATAAAGCGAACGTGCTGGCTTCGATGCGGCTGTGGCGCGGGACCGTCGCTCGTGTCCATGAGGACTATGGTGACGTCACGCTGGAAAACCTGCTGGTGGACGCCTGTACTATGCATATGCTGACGCGCCCGGCGGACTTCGATGTGATTCTGGCGGGCAACATGTTTGGCGATATTCTCAGCGATGAAGCATCTGTACTGGCTGGCTCGCTGGGCATGCTGCCCTCGGCATCGCTGGGCAGCGGTAGCTTTGGCCTGTACGAACCCGTACACGGTTCAGCGCCAGATATTGCTGGTCAGGGTAAAGCAAACCCCACTGGTATGATCCTCAGTGCGGCGATGATGCTGCGTTACAGCCTGGGTCTGGATCGTGAAGCGATCACCATCGAAAAGGCTGTGGAGCACGTGCTGGATTCCGGCCTGCGCACAGCCGATCTGGTCGGGCAGGGCGAGACGTTTGCCCCAACTGATGTGTTCACCGATGCCATTATCGCAGCTTTACAGTAAGTGCCCCACAACAAGAGACCTTAGCGGCTGCTCACCTGTGCCCAAGCGTGAGCAGCCCTTTTTATAAAGAACGTAAAAGCTTCATGCTTTTCTGCTGGTACTTTCGTGTAAGATAGGTCTGTATGGGAGAATCGACAATACGTACTGGCTGCATATGAAAGCTCTAATTGTTGATGACGAGCAGGTAATCCGCGAAGCGCTGGGACGCAAGTTGACGCGCGAAGGGTTTGAGGTCATTCTGTGCGGGGATGGTCTGGAAGGTCTGCGAGCTTTTCACGCTCAGAATCCCGATTTCGTTGTCCTCGACATTGTGATGCCGGGCGGCATGGATGGCCTGACGGTCTGTAAACGGATTCGGGAAGTAGCCGACACACCGGTTATTATGCTCTCTGCCCAGGCTATCACTGAAGACGATATTGTTGAGGGGCTGGAAGCCGGCGCCGATGAATACCTGACAAAGCCCATCCGGCTCAACGAGTTCCTGGCTCGCATCCGGGCTGTTATGCGTCGGGCACAAAACATGACACCTGATGCGCTGGAGCAAGGCTACGATGACGGACATCTGAGTGTTGATCTGCACCGGCGTCATGTCCATGTGTGTGGGCGCAAAGTTCACCTGACACCCACTGAATTCAAACTGCTGGCAGTTTTGTTAGAAAATGCGGGCAGGGTAGTGCCGCAACGTGATCTGCTGGAGCAGGTCTGGGGCCAGGAATATGTTGATGATCTTTATTATCCGCGCGTTTACGTCAGCCAGTTGCGACGCAAGATAGAACCTGAGCCATCTAACCCCACCTACATACTCACAGAACATCGCGTCGGCTACCGTTTCGAAAAACACACCGTATCCCCGGCGGCCCGCACAGGCGAAGCCTGAGCGCGAAATGCGCCATGTCGTTTCCTCTCAACACTACCATGGTGCTGGTCAATGGAGCGACTCTGGCTCTGGCATTAAGTTTTCTACTGCTGCTCATCTGGCAGGACGCTAAAAAAGAACAGAATCAGTTCTTCGCCAGTTTTCTGCTGCTGGTGATGCTCTGGAATGTGGGATCACTTTTGCTTCAAGGCAGCCTGCTGGTTGGCGACTCCGACGCGCTATCTGCCCTGGCCCTGACCATGATCGAGCTGGGGTTCACCGGTTCCAGCGTGGCGATCTATATCCTGACTACAATTCTAATCGGTATACACAGCCGCAATTTTCGATGGTTGGCCTTCGCCAGTTTGCTGCTTATTGTTGGCTATCGTGTCTTTCTGATTGCGAGCCAGGCGCATGTTCCGGCCAGCACGGCGGACTCTGTAATAGCCTACAGTTTTCAACCACTATTCATTATCTTCTATCTGACCTTCGATGGGCTGACGCTGCTGCTGTTATGGCGTTACCGCCGCAAGATTCGCTCACGTGTGCTGGTGTCAGGCATCGTGTTATTCCTGCTGGGGCAGAGCCTGATCTTCGTTAACCCAGCACTGCCTGTCATGTCATTCTCAACGATTGTCAGTGCTTCGGGCGCGCTGCTAATGTGCTTTGCCATCGTCCAGCAGGAGATCATCACACCTTTATCGGAGCGTACATCACAGATTGAGGCCATGCATCGCGTGAGTCTGGCGATTTCCAGCCAGATTGACATTGATACGGTGCTGGACGAGATTGCCGTCCAGGCAGCGGGCTGGCTGAACGCCGACGGGGTCGGTATTTTTCTCGTGCGTGCCGACAGCACCACCGGCGACCGTGTACTGCATCTGGAAACCGTGCACGGGCTACCAACACACTATATGGGGGCGGAGATACTGATTGGTCGTGGTGTAGCTGGCAAGGCAGCACACAACCAGCAAACGATATTTCTGGAAAACTATAACCGCGACTGGCAAGGCGAAGATGATCTACCATTTGCTCGCGAGACATTTGGCTCGGTCATCTGCGCACCAATGATGTATGCAGGCAACAATATCGGTGTGCTGATGGTGATTGCCAGCCAGCAGGGCCATCTGCTCAACCTGCATGATGTCCATTTGCTGGAATTGTTGAGCGCGCAGGCCGCTGTTGCTATCGCACACAGCCAGCTATTCGCTGAGCAGCAGCAGCTCAACAATCAGGTGGAAGCTGCTCACAGCCAGTTGGAAACGGTGCTATCCAGTACCGATAATCCGGTGGTGGCGATCGACCGGCATTTTCGCCTGATTTTTGCCAACACAGCCGCCAGAAGTCTTTTTGATGTGGAACAGCAGCAGTCAATTGTCCCACACGTCCCTCGTTCAGCTTTTCCGCATGACTATCGTACAGCACTACGCGACATCCGCCGTAAGGGTGGCCATGTCTATGAAGTAAACCTGGATGATCGGGTATTTCTCTGTCACCTGGCAACATTGAGTACCGGCGGTACCGATGGATGGGTGGCCGTTCTGAACGATGTCACACAGCTTAAAGAGTTGGACCGTATGAAAAGCGAGATGGTGCGCATGGCAAGCCACGATCTCAAGAACCCACTCATGGGTGCGATGGCTTACCTCGATCTATTGCGTGATGATCTCGCTGAAATTGATTATCACGGTGCTGAAGAGACGATCCATACGATTGAGTGGCAACTGGAGCGCATGAACCGGCTTATTCGTGGCATTCTGGACATTGAACGGTTGCGAACCATATCGGCTTATCTGGAAGTCTGTTCGCCAAGTGAGATTGTGAACGCCGCCATCGCTGAAATAGCCCATCAGCTACAGGTTCGACAGATTGAGCTGCACGTATCAATCGAGGACCATGTGCCTACCTTCTGGGCAGACAAAGAACAGTTTGAACGCGCAATAATCAACCTGATAGAAAATGCGATCAAGTTCTCGTTGACAGACGCCAGCATCCACATTGAAGTCCGTGCAGAGGGTCGATGGATTGTCTTTTGCGTGCGCGACAATGGCGTTGGTATTCCGGCCAGCATTCAGCCACGCATCTTTGACCGCTTCTTTCGCGGACAGCAGGAAGGTGTTGAGCATGTCACAGGGTCTGGCCTGGGATTGAGCCTGGTCAAAACCATTGTCGAGAATCATAACGGGAAAATCTGGTTTGAAAGTGAGCAAAAGATAGGAACCACGTTTTTTGTCTCGGTTCCAGCGGTAGAAAATGTTATGCTTGAGGCGAACACTTCGCAGATGGGTCAGTCGTAACCATCTTATTTCATAAGGAGTACGCCATTGCGTTACCTGTCACTCTCCAGTATCGCTTTTGTACTTTGTCTGGCTTTTGTTTTTCAGCCGCAGATCGCCCTTGCACGCACAGCCACACCAACCCCGCCGGCGCCATCTAAAACCCCGGAGCCGTCCACTACCGCTGTTGAAGAGCCACAGGCTGAACCAATAGCAACCAGCGAGCACACGCCACTGCCGCGCCCATTCACACAGACGGACTTACAGGTGCTGACAGGCAATGTCCAGCGTCCCAATGGCGTCATATGGTATAACGATAAACTCTACAGTGTTTGCAACGGGGACTGGACTCTATATGAGTTGGACGCTGTAACCGGCTCCACCCAGAGTTATATTTATGGGGTACGTAACGGGCATACGCTGCTCATCGATGAGCTGGACGAGGATGCGTTCGACATATGGGTACCGGATTATGATACCAACACGCTGCTGCGCGTGAATCCGGTACGGGCGCCGCAACCCGTAGCAACCGATTTACAAGGACCATGGGGCATCGCCTGGCAGGACGACGAGCACTTCCTCATCTCCAATCTGACCGGTAATAATCTGGTCCGGGTGAGCCGTGACGGTGAAGTCGAGGAAGTTATGAACGGGCTGCGCTCGCCAACCGGTGTCGCCGTGAATGACGACGTCGTGTTTGTGGCCAACAACGGCAGCGCACGCCGATCCATTGAGTGGGTTGGACTGGACGAGCTGCTGGAAGGTGATGCCGAATCGAGTCCGTTGGTGACTGGACTGCAAAACACAACCGGCCTGGTTGTCGGACCGGACGGTATGCTTTACTTTGCCTATGCACTGGGAACACGTGGCGTGGTCGGTCGGGTTGATCCGGCACTCTGTATGGAAAATGGCGGCTGCACCAACGATCAGACTGAGGTCGTGCTGTATACCGAGCTGGCAGCGCCACTGGCTGGTTTGACGTTATCCGATGATATGCGTCTGTTCATTCACACCATCTACCGACCAGAGATTTACTGGGTACAGTTACCGCAGTAAAGGATTTTTGGCTGGCGACGTCATTTGCCGAGTGGCGTCGCCAGCAGCAGTCCAATCAATGCAGCCAGTATGCCTACATGCAGCAGCAGCACGCCAGCCAGTTCCAACCACATGTTACCGGCAAAAACATCAATCAAGTGGACAACCAGACTGGCGATAATTAACACAATGCCGACCACGACTGGCAGGCCCCGCTGACGAGCCAGCATATTTGAAACACGCTGAAGCAATTGGGTGAGCAGTGGTGATTCGTCAAGACGCCTCAAGTGAGCACCTCATCATCCGCGAACCAGATAAGCCCGGAATCGGTCGAGTATCTCGGGAGACATCTGCACACGTAACAGTACGCCATCGCGTGTGTGCTCCTGATGCTCCACAGTGGCTGTCTCAAAGAGGTGCGACACGAGGTCCCCACGATCATAGGGCAGCAACAGCTTAACTGACTGGCTTTGTGCGGTCAGCGCCTCGGAGATTGCCTCGCTCAATTTATCGATTCCTGTACCGTCTTTGGCAGAAATCATCACATGAGAATGATAAAGATCGCTGTCGGCAGGCAGCGATGGCGGGGGTCCGGACCATTTGTCCATTTTGTTCCAGACCAAGACACGTGGTACTGCCGGTACATCAATCTCAGCGAGTGTATCTTCAACCGATTCGATGTGCTGGCAAACATTAGGGTGCGATATATCGACAACGTGCAGCAGCAAGTCCGCTTCGGTGATCTCTTCCAGGGTGGCCCGAAAAGCTGCGATTAACGTCGTGGGTAGTTTCTGAATAAAGCCCACAGTGTCGGTCAGCAGCACCTGACGACCTGATGCCAGCGTAAGGCGGCGCGTCGTTGGGTCGAGCGTAGCAAACAACTGATCGGCAGCGTACGTGTCGGCTCCGGTCAGCGCGGTGAGTACTGTTGATTTGCCAGCATTAGTGTAGCCAACCAACGCGACAACGGGCACCCCGGCCTGGGTTCTTTGTTCGCGGTAACGGCTGCGATGCTGGCGAACCTGCTCCAGTTCGCGCTTAAGCTTGGTTATACGACGGCCAATCTCGCGCCGATCGACTTCCAACTGAGTCTCACCGGGGCCACGCAGACCGACACCACCAGCCGAGCCAGCGCCGCCCGCCTGACGTGCAAGGTGTGTCCATTGGCGAGTCAGGCGGGGCAGGCGATATTCATACTGGGCCAGTTCAACCTGGAGTGAACCCTCGCGGGTATGTGCGTGTTGGGCAAAAATATCAAGGATCAGTGCCGATCGATCCAACACTTTGATCTCATCACCAAGACGTTTTTCCAGTTCGCGCTGATGACGAGGAGAAAGCTCATCGTCAAAGATAACAACCTTTGCACCCAGTTCCTCAACAGATGCCTTGATTTCTTCAACCTTACCCGAACCAACAAATGTCGCGGGGCTGATCTGGTTGACAATCTGGGAAGTTGCGCCAATCACCTCCATGCCGGCTGTATCGGCCAGCAAGGCAAGTTCCTTAAGCGAATCATCGACACTGAGCAGGGGCTGACTACCACGCACACCCAGACCAACGAGAAAGGCTTTTTCTACTAATGCTTCAGGCTCGTAATATTCTTTCATAAACGCTCGCTGAACACTGTCACGTTAACGATTAGCATACCATGACTGTAGTCGTTCAAGGGCAATCTCCAATTGATCATCAGGCACACCCAGGCTAATGCGCACATGTTGAGCACCACCAGGGCCATAAGCCAAACCGGGCGCAATCGAAACATGCGCCTGTGTGAGCGCATCCTCTACATATTGGGTCATATCACCGCCTTCGACCCTGGCCCATACGTATAATGCACCACCGGGCACACGCGCACTCAAACCGATCAAGGGCAGGGCAGCCATGATACGGTCGCGGCGGCGCTGATATACCGCGTTTCGCTCTTCTATCCAGGATGACGATATACTGCTAAGGGCTTCGGACCCGGCATCATAGATCGCTTTGAAGTGACCGCTATCAATGTTGCTTTTCACACGGAGCAGATCACTGATCGCATTTTCGGGGCCGACGGCTGCGCCCAAACGCCAACCCGCCATATTATAGCTTTTAGAGAAGGAGAACAACTCGACGGTATGCGAGCGACCTACGTTCGTCTGCAGCGCACTGGGCGCTTTGTATCCATCATAAACGACATCGATATAGGCGTTATCTGACACCAGCAGAATATCATGCTCGACACAGAATGCTGCCAGGCGCTCATAAAACGACTGCTCAACGGTGACACCTGTCGGATTGTTCGGATAATTAACCCATAGCAAACGCGCGCGTCCCAGGACATCAACTGGGATCGCCGCCAGGTCGGGGAGGAAGTCATTATCCTCGCGTACAGGTACCCAGTGAACATCACCGCCGGCCAGCAGTGCTCCCATTGAATACGACGGATAGCCAATATCGGGCACAAGCGCGATATCACCTTTGTCCAGATAGGCCAGCGACAGATTGACAATGCCCTCTTTGCTGCCGATCAACGGCAAAACCTCTTTGTCCGGGTGTAACTTCACGTCAAATCGCCGCTGGTAATAATCAGCCACAGCGCGCCGAAACGCAGCGTCACCGCGATAACCCGTATAGCCATGATTGGCCGGGTCCGCTGCGGATGCAGCCAGTTTATCAACAACATCAGCCGGCGGTGGCATATCTGGATTACCAATATCCAGGCGAATTACATTGATCCCCTGAGCCTGGAGTTCACGCAGACGGTCACCAATGACCGAGAACACGTATGGGGGAAGATTGTTCAAGCGCTCTGAGCGAGGAGGCATAATGGCACCATTCCAATTTGCAGGTAAAAACAGAAACCGAATCCCTGATGCAGACAGGGATTACGGTTCATTGTAGCCTTTTCCAGGTTTTGTGACAATTTCACAGAATCAGCATCGCATCGCCAAATGAGTAAAAGCGATAACGCTCCTGCCGGGCCGACTCGTAAGCGGAACGCATGAGATCCATGCCTGTGTACGAGCCGATCATCATCAGCAGGGTGGAGCGAGGCAAATGGAAGTTAGTCACCATTGCATCGACGGCACGCCACTTATAGCCGGGATAGATGAACAGATCAGTGTCCTGTTCAAAGGCGATGACTGGACGCCAGGGACAGCGGTCTTCCGACTCTTGTGGCTGCGATGGGTCGCCACCAGCGCTGAGGATAGCAGCCGTCTCCAGTGTACGGGCTGTTGTTGTGCCGACAGCTACAATCCGGCCGCCAGCCAACCTGGCATCATTGATAATACGCGCGTTTTCTGATGTCAGGCGAGCGGATTCGCTGTGAATCCGGTGTTCGGTAATCTGATCTACGCGCACCGGCTGGAATGTATCAAGGCCGATGGTCAGTGTGCAAAAAGCGAGTTGCACGCCGTGCTCCCGCGCCGCCAGCAGCAAATCGGGTGTAAAGTGCAGACCGGCTGTTGGAGCAGCAGCGGAACCGGTGTTCCGGCTATAGATGGTCTGATATCGCTCCTGGTCGGTCAGCGGTGCATGAATATACGGTGGCAGGGGCATCTCGCCGAGTTCATCCAGTAGATCGTCGACGGGTTGGCTGAATCGGATGATGCGCTCGGCGTCCGCCAGCATGTCAATAACATCCGCCGTTAGCTGGCCACCGTTGAACCGAATACTCATGCCGGTTTCAGCGCGCTTGCCACCTATCAGGACATGCCAGTCCGTTTCGTTCAACTGGCGCAGCAACAGCACCTCGAGCTTGCCGCCTGTATCGGCCCGCTCTCCATGCAGCCTGGCCGGTATCACTCGTGTGTCATTAAGAACCAGGACGTCACCCGGGTTCAGATAATCGTAGATATCACGAAACAGTCGATGTTCGATCTCTTGTGTCTGACGGTTGAGTACCATCAAACGAGAGGCGTCACGCGGTTCTACCGGCTCCTGAGCAATGAGTTCTTCAGGAAGGTCGTAATCAAAATCGCTGATATTCATGCTAATGATATAACCTGTTGACAATCAGAACAAAGTTGGCTGGTCGCTGTTATTATAGCGATCATCAGTGCTTTCGTAGGGAATCCCCATATGCTCATAGGCATGAGGCGTCGCTATCCGTCCTCTAGGGGTACGGTCCAGAAAACCAAGTTGAAGCAAATATGGCTCGTAGACATCCATAATGGTAGCGCTGTCCTCACTTATAGACGCGCCAATGGTGTCTAAACCTACCGGCCCACCGCCGAACTTCTCGATTATAGTTGCCAGAATACGACGGTCAATATCATCCAACCCCAGATGGTCGATCTCCATTAGCTGCAAGGCCTCGCCGGCCACCGGCCCAGTGATGACACCGCCAGCACGAGTCTGGGCATAATCGCGCACACGGCGCAGCAGGCGCAGGGCCACACGCGGCGTGCCTCGCGATCGACGGGCGATCTCTGAAGTTCCCTCGGGCCTGACTTCGACCTGCAGCAGTTGAGCCGCACGACTGATAATATGCTCCATCGCCGATTGATCATAGAAGTCCAGCCGGAAATTTGCACCGAAGCGGTCGCGCAGCGGGCCAGCTAACAGCGCCAGCCGTGTCGTCGCGCCGATGATGGTAAAGCGAGGCAGATTAAGCCGCACATTTTTGGCTGCTGGCCCCTTGCCAATAACGATATCCAGTTTGAAGTCCTCCATAGCAGGATAGAGGACTTCTTCAACCGCGCGTCCCAGTCGATGCACTTCATCGATAAACAGGATGTCTCCCTGTTTCATGTGGGTGAGTATGGCCGCCAGATCGCCAGCGCGCTCGATTGACGGACCGGCAGTGACGTGTATACGTGCACCCATCTCGTTGGCGATCACATGGGCGAGTGAAGTCTTGCCCAGACCCGGCGGACCATAAAACAGAACGTGGTCGACTGGTTCCTGGCGAGCAAGGGCAGCCTCGATGATGATCTTCAAGTTTTCACGCACACGGTCCTGCCCGACGATATCGTGCAGATACTGTGGGCGCAGGGCCAGGTTTTCCTGGTCACTACGCCGCCTGGACCCGCCGACAACGCGCCCATCATCTGACATGAGACTGCTCCAGTTGACGATATGTTCTAAACTCGAGTATAGCCGATGGCGTTTTTCCTGCAATGGTCGCTTTGACAAGTTCCACCGGGCCACGTAGAATGTGGCTTGCACCTGATGGGAGGACACCATGTCAATCGTTCATGTCTCGCAGCACCCACTGGTTCTGCACAAACTTACGATGCTGCGCGATGTACAAACTGATCATCGCGCTTTCCGCGAACTGGTCTATGAGTTAGCACTGCTGTTGTGTTATGAAGCAACTCAGGACCTGCATCTGCAATCGGTCAATGTGACCACGCCCATGGGGGAAGCTCCTGGCCAGAAGGCCAAAGAAACAATCGGCCTGGTGCCAATTCTTCGCGCTGGCCTGGGTCTGGTCGATGGTGTAATGGATCTCATTCCGAACGTACAGGTATGGCACCTTGGTATTTACCGGGATGAACACACACTGCGCCCAGTGGAATACTACAACAAGCTGCCAACTGAACCCACGGTCGACGTATGCCTGGTGCTGGACCCAATGCTGGCAACTGGCGGTTCGGCGGTGGCCGCTGTCGATGTGCTTAAGCGCTGGGGCGTTTCTCGTATCAAGTTTCTGGGCCTCATCGCTGCGCCAGAAGGTATCGCGCGCCTTTCATCCGCTCATCCAAACGTTCCGATCCACGTAGCAGCCATCGACGAACGGTTGAACGATGTTGGTTTTATCCTTCCGGGGTTGGGAGACGCAGGAGATCGCCAGTTTGGCACATAACCGATGACAACCAGGGAAATCAGCGCGTTTATTATTGTTTTCAGCCTTGCCTTTAGCCTGACGATGCTGCTCATTCCGTTCTGTGCCCATTGGGGACAGCGCCTGGGCATTGTATCCAGAGCCGGGGGAAGGCGCGTCAATGAAGGGGACCTGCGCGGAGTCTCCAAGCTGGGTGGAGTGGCGCTCTTCGTTAGTTTCATTGTCACTGTGGTGATCGCACAGTTCCTGCCTGTCCCCCGCTTTGACCCGAACGAAGTGCTCCGGCTGGTGGGCCTGATCATTGGCGGTGTGGTCATCTTCGGGGTAGGAATGCTTGACGATGTATTCGAGTTGAACGCTGTCCAGATTGGAATCGGCCAGATTATCGCAGCCGGAATTGCTGTACTGTTTCAGATCTTTATCGAAACGTTTAACAACCCCTTCACCGGCGCGCAGACTGATCCCTGGCCATTTGTCGTCACCGTGACCATCAGCATGTTCTGGCTCGGACTGATGATGAACACCGTCAATTTTATGGATGGTCTCGATGGCCTGGCAGGTGGTGTGAGTTTTATCGCCAGCACGATGTTATTTGTGAACAGCGCCTTTGTACTGCAACCGGCCCAAATCAGCGTGAGCCTGCTGCCACTGGCGTTGATGGGCACATCACTGGCTTTTGTCCTGCATAACTTCTATCCGGCACGCATCTTTATGGGTGGCGGTGCGTTCTTCCTGGGGTATGTGTTAGGCACGCTGAGCATCATCGGCGGGGCAAAAATGGCAACGATTCTGCTGGTGATGGGATTGCCGCTAATGGACCTGGCCTGGCAGGCTGCTCATCGCATGAGCCAGGGACGCAATCCCATGCAGGGGGATCGGGGCCATTTGCATTTCCGGTTGCTGGATATGGGTTTCAGTCAGCGGCAGATCGTCCTGACGTATTACGCTTTTTGTACGCTGTTCGGCGTCCTGACGTTAATCACAGCCAGCCAGTTGTTCAAGTTCATCGCCTTTGGGGTGATGCTCTCACTGATCGCTGCCGGCTTCATCATCCTGACCCGGATGAATCAAGGTGAGTCGTCGGAGTCTTCGTAGCGCAACTCATCGAGTACATCGTCATCATCAGCCTCATCAGATACTGACTGCGTTTCAGTCGGGCCTTGTTTGCGTGCACGGAATGCTGCCAGCCGGTCAGCGATGTCTGTATTCTTTGCCTGATCTGATGGTTGCAGGCGTCCTACTGCTGGCGTGGGGGTAGGGCGCGGCGATGTCACTGCGGGCTTGTTATCGCTATCCGCTTTATTTGATTGACTGTGATCTTCGTTGTGGGTCTTGGATGTTTCCAAGCTGGAGTCAGCAACCGTTGGCGATGCATCTGGTGTTGTTGAACTCTGGATGTCCTCAGTCACAGTTTCGTCAATGGGCTTTCGGCTGACTATTCCAGGAACCACGCTCGGTTCAATGCGTGCTGGCCTGGGGGCTGGCTGAAACACGGATGTGGTTTGCTCAGGTTCAATAATACTCGCCGCATGATGTGTGACCGGTTCGCTGCCCGGTGGGCCAGGGATAGGGAAGGTGAGTCGATAAACAGTTGGTGGACCGGCCTTGGCCGCTGTGCGGGCAGCTTTGCGCCTCTTCTGCTGCTGGCGGTCTCGTTCACGCCTGGCACGCCGGTAAGCAACAGCCTCTTCGCGCGTCATAACCGTCATCTTACCCTTGCTGAACGTTGCGCTGGCCCCTGTTATACGTTCAAGTACCGCCTCAATTGTCCCCAGAATGAGGACACCGAGAAAATCGAAGAATATGACCACAAGCAGTACACCAGACAGCGTATTCAGCATCACAGCCAGCGGGCCTTGAACAGCCATCTGCATAATTTCATCCCCAATACCGATAATGAAGAGCGGCAGGAGCGCGATCACCAGTATCAGAGCCAGCCGCTGCCACCAACCTGAAGGCAGCCGAAAATGCGGCATCATTGTGTTGCTGATGCTAAACAACACATAAGCCCATAACCAGAAATCCGGGGTAGCGGTCAGATGGCGAATACCCTCAGCAACGTCACTGAGCTGGCCGCTTCGCATGATAGCAAACGACGTCTGAATATCGATAACATTGTTGGCGACCAACCAGATCACCGCCAATGCGACAGGCAGCGGAGTTAGCGAGATCAAGTTAACTTTGAAGGAGCTGGCACGCCTGGAGAGTTGTACAAAATTGAGGCGAAGCTGGCCGATTTCCTGTTTGGCTGGTAGCTTGATGGCTCGTTCTGCACGCACATCAAGCACACCAGCCGCCAGCCAGATAACAAACTGATGCAGGATAATCCCGGGCAGGAAAAATGTATAGTACAAGACAGTGGTCGTCTCGAAACTGCGGGTTATCAGCCAGCCAACCTTAAAGATGTGCTGATGGAGCCAGCGTTCCATCTGCCGCATCGTGTAGACAATAACGACAACCAGCAATCCTGCCGGGATGACATCCAGCCCGTCCAGCGTCAGCCGCCTTTCTCCTCGGCGGCAATCCGCACCAATTCAGCAAAATCTGCCACGTTGAGCGAGGCGCCGCCAACCAGCCCGCCGTCAATATCAGGCTGTGACATGTATTCGGCCATGTTACCGGGTTTGACGCTGCCGCCATACTGAATTCGGACCGCATCGGCGACAGCATCGCCGTAGAGTTCACGTACCGTTGTGCGGATGGTGCCACCGATAATCTGATTGGCGATTTCGCCGCTGGCACTGCGACCGGTACCAATAGCCCAGATCGGCTCATAGGCGATAACAACATTCGCCATATCCTCTGCGCTCAGGCCATCGAGCGCGGCGCGCACCTGACCACCCACGAAACTTGCCGTTTCACCGGCCTCATTCTGTTCCAGGCTCTCGCCTACGGCAATAATCGGTTTAAGGCCATGCGCCAGCAGCGCCTTAGCCTTCTTGTTGACCATTTCATCGGTTTCATGCAGATATTCGCGACATTCGGAGTGACCGACAATCACATACTCCACCAGTCCCTTAAGCATAGCCGGGGACACTTGCGAAGTGTAGGCCCCGCTGTCTTCCCAGTGGGTATTCTGAGCAGCGACCTTAATATCGGTCCCTGCAAGCGCGGCGGCCACACCCGGTACAGCCAGGAAAACCGGCGCAACAACACGTTCAACATTGGTGTAGGGCGCGAGCGCAGGGGCCAGTTCTTTCACAAAAGCGACTGACTCCTCCACCGTCTTGAACATCTTCCAGTTACCGGCGATGATAGGCGTTCTCATTGCAAATCCTTTGTGATTAGGTAACGAATACAGGAAACTGGCACAATTTCTGGACCCTTATTGTGCCAGTTTCAGTTATGCGATTTTATTTGTCTTTGAGCGCTGCCAGACCGGGCAGCAGTTTACCTTCCAGCATTTCCAGGCTGGCGCCGCCACCGGTCGAGACATGCGTGATCTTATCGGTGAGACCGGCCTGCTGAATGGCTGCCGCCGAGTCGCCACCACCGATAATTGTGACTGCACCACGCTCAGTCGCCTGGGCCAGCATTTCGGCCACCGTAAAGGTTCCACGAGCGAAATTCGGCATCTCGAATACGCCCATCGGTCCGTTCCAGACGATTGTCTGCGCATCTGCCAGCTTGCCAGCGAACAGTTCCTGAGTTTTAGCACCGATATCATAAATAGACCAGCCATCCGGCACACCAGATTCAACATCAATGACCTGCTGCTGTGCATCATTGTTGAACTGGTCACCAAGAACAGCGTCCACTGGCAGGACGAGTTTGTCGCCGCTTGTTTCGAGCAGCCTCTTAGCGGTATCCAGTGCTTCCTCTTCGACGAGCGAGTTACCGGTGGCATAACCTTTTGCACGGAAGAAGGTGTTCGCCATGCCCCCACCGATCAACAGCGCATCGACCTTGCCCAGCAAGGACTCGATGACGGCAATCTTATCCGACACTTTCGCGCCACCCAGTATTGCCACAAACGGACGCTTGGGCGCTTCGATAGCGTTCGCCAGATAATCAATCTCGCGCTCCAGCAGCATACCAGCGACTGCCGGCAGATGCTCGGTAACACCCACAGTCGATGAATGCGCACGATGCGCAGAACCAAATGCGTCATTCACAAACACATCACCATGCTTTGCTAACTGCTGTGAAAGTTCAGGATCGTTTTTAGTCTCACCCTTGTAGAAGCGTGTGTTTTCCAGCAGCAGCACACCGCCATCTGGCAGATTAGCGACGGCTGTATCAGCAGTTGCACCGACACAATCCTCAGCAAACTGTACATCAACTCCCAGCAACTTGCCGAGTGCCGGCGCTACCGGGGCCAGTGAGTACTGAGGGTTGGGTTCACCTTTGGGACGCCCCAGGTGGGACATCAGAATCAACGCTTTGGGTTTTTGATCGAGAATGTATTCCAGAGTTGGAAGCGCAGCACGGATGCGCGTATCGTCGGTGATACGATCACCATCCAAAGGAACATTAAAATCGACACGGACCAGAACGCGCTTACCGCTTAGGTCGATGTCACGAACCGTCATCTTATTCATGATGCGTGTTAACTCCCTTTCGCGTGTAATGCTTACGAAAAAGGGGCGAGGACAATTCATGTCATCTCGCCCCCGATAGATCATGCGTGGGTTCTTAGAGCTTGTCGCCCATGAATTTCGCGAGGTCGGCAGTACGAACCGAGTAACCCCATTCGTTGTCGTACCAGGTGATGACCTTAACCAGGTTGCCCGAAACCGCACAGGCGTCGGCATCGATGATGCTGGAGCGCGGGTCGCCCCTGAAGTCGGTGGAAACCAGCAGTTCGTGGCTGACACCCAGGATACCCTTCATGGGGCCGGCGGCGGCCTCATCAAAGGCGGCGATCAACTCTTCTTTGGTGGTCTCTTTTTCGACCGTTGCGACAAAGTCAACCAGAGAGACGGTCGGTGTGGGTACACGAACCGCCATACCGTCGAACTTGCCCTTGAGTTCGGGGATTACCAGAGCGACCGCGCGAGCGGCACCAGTCGAAGTGGGGATCATGTTCTCGGCGGCAGCGCGTGCACGGCGCAGGTCGCTGTGCGGCAGGTCGAGGATGCGCTGATCGTTGGTGTAGGCGTGAATAGTGGTCATGAAACCCTTGATGATGCCAAACTTGTCATGGACAACTTTGGCCGCCGGGGCCAGACAGTTGGTGGTGCAGGAAGCATTCGACACGATATGATGGCTGGCCGGGTCGTACTTGTCGTCGTTAACGCCCAGCACGATGGTCAGATCTTCGCCCTTTGCGGGAGCAGAGATGATGACCTTCTTAGCACCAGCAGTCAGGTGCTTGGTCGTCGATTCCTTATCGCGGAAGATGCCGGTGCTCTCAATGACGATATCCACACCCAGCTCACCCCAGGGCAGATTGGCAGGATCACGCTCGGAAAGTGCCTTGATCTTCTTGCCATCAACAACCAGTCCATCATCCGTAACTTCAACAGTCCCCGGATAGCGGCCATAAGTTGAGTCGTAACGCAGCAGGTGCGCCATCGTCTTGAGGTCACCCAAGTCGTTGAAAGCGACGACTTCAATGCTGTCGCTGTACTTCTCGTTGATAGCCTTGAGAACCTGGCGACCGATGCGGCCAAAACCGTTAATACCTACGCGAATGGTCATATGGTTGATCCTTTCTATAGATGCTGTGATATTTGCAAAATGGGTCTGGCTGAGCCACCCATCTTGTCTGCTTCGATTAATTGCAACAATGCGGCGGCAAGTTTCTGCGGATCGTGACGCCAGGGGCGCTCCGGATCGGTAAGGTCAGTATACCGCACTTGGTAACGTTGTAGTACCTCGTGATCGGGTGGGGCGAGGGGAACATAGCGTGTATTGACACCCGCATTCACCGTCGGTCTGGCATTGTTCGCCAGCACCGCCTGAAAAACCCCACGTCCCAGGTGTTTCTCGATCGCCAGCACATGATCGGCAACATTGTAATTCGCCGTTTCGCCGGGCTGTGTAGCGACATTACACACGTAAACCCTGTACGCGCCAGTCGCTTTAAGCGCGGCACTGATTCCTGGAACCAGCAGATTAGGCAATATACTCGTATAAAGGCTACCTGGGCCGATTACTACGATGTCAGCCTCATGTATAGCGCGCACACTCTCACTATAAGCGGGGACATCGGATGGAACAAGACCAATTTGCTCAATAACCCCACCAAATGCACTAATACGTGATTCGCCCTGGATTTTCAACGAACGAGTCTCACCGTGACGGCGGACCAATGCCACCAGGTTAACATCTGCCATTGTTGATGGTAATACACGCCCCTGAATGTTCAGCACACGGCCAACTTCAGTCAGCGCGGGTTCCAGTCCGCCGCTTATGCCCGCCAGTGCGGCGATGAATAAATTGCCGAAAGCGTGCCCACCCAACTTGCCGTCATCAAAGCGATACTGGAACAACTGGGTCATCAGGCTTTCATCATCGGCAAGGGCCGCGATATTGCTACGAATGTCCCCTGGCGGCAGCACACCCATATCACGCCGGAGTTGCCCGGAGCTGCCACCATCATCAGCCACTGTGACGACTGCTGTGATGTTGCTGGTATAAACCTTCAACCCGCGTAGCACCGATGGCAGCCCCGTTCCACCACCGATGGCAACCACCTTAATGCCTCTGGCCCGTTTACTATGCGCATAGACTACATCAATAACACGACCGTGCTGATGCACACGGTAGGGAGCCAACAGATTATGCGACAACTTCCAGAAGGCGAAACTGCTTAAGGTCAGTCCGCCGGCAATTGTAGCAAGAAGGGCCAGCCAACCCATACGCACACGGCTGGTCTCATCAAGCGCAAGTGGATCCAGCTTGACGATGCCATAAGCCAGGGCGACTGCAATCAGGCTCATTCCTGCCAGTAGAACCAACAGCCAGCGTTTTACGCCGATGCCGATTGTAAACCATTTCCGCAACATATGGCACGAGCCGAAACATAAGACCGGTTTCGTCGGAACAAATGTGGTTTATGTTTGCGACCCTTTGCTCCCCCATCGCCAGGTTAACAGAAGCAGCAAAAGTGCGCTAGCAGATGTGATTACACCAACGATCAGAGCGGCATCAAACCAGAACTGCTCTGGGAATAGACGTATTAGCGTGTCGGAGTAGGCAAAGCGCCAGGTGCCGCTCTCAAAAAACACACTATGAAAAGCATCGAAAAAAGTGTTCCAGGCAACAATAGCCATTAATACTATAACACCAATCAAACTCAATGTCAGGATGCTACCTGTCATTAGTGCCTGCTGCAAAGTCACACGTCGGGATGGCGATAAACCAAGATAAATGACAGCCATCAATGTGAATGTCACACCCCAGAATAGCAACCCAAACGCGACCTGAGTGACATCCTTAACATCTTCCATATGACGCAGTTCGCGTGCGTTATACATAGGGCGGCCATCGGGAAAAGTCAGGTCGCCCAGGTACTCGATGCCGGCACTGTTGAACAGGTAGTTCAGTGCGTATGGTCCGTACTCCAAACGATCCTCGCGTGTAAAACCGTATATGTCCTCAGGGAATCCAGGGCGGTTGTACTCGAGCTGTAAAAACAGCGGTGTCATAACCAATCGGACGCTGAGTAGCGTGAGCAGAACTGGCAGCACAAGCACCACGCAACCACCGAGTACACGATCAAACAGGGTAGGGCGAGAGAATGTTGTTGAGTGCTGGGGCTTATCTATCGACATCAGCGGATTTCGTCCAGGTTACCGCGCAGCAGAAAATTGAGCACCAGGGAATCGACGAGTGTTTCCACAGGTGCGCGATCATCAGTAAAGACAAGTTCGGAAGGGCGGATGGGGACCAGTGCATCTACACTTCTGGCCAGCACTTCAACTAGCAGTGGGTCGGCATCGTCAGCCAACAGGGCCAGATTACCCGCCAGATTGTCAGCATGGGTAGGCTGGTTAGTGGCAACCAGCACTGTATTGAACGATCGCGGCACATCGACAGCATGTACTGACGGGAACACTTCCAGCAGAGTCCGTGTCATGGCATCGACCAGACGCCGATCCGTACTGGTACGCCCCACATTGATTGCCACAACGCCATCCGGCAGCAGATGTTCGCGGACTTCCTGGAAGAACTCAACTGTTGTCAGATGCCAGGGGATGTAAGGTGGTCGATAAGCATCGATCGCCACCACGCTGTATCGTTCATCCAGGCGATTCAATCCATATCGTCCATCTTCGGCGTACACGCGGAGACCGGGCATTTCTTCGGGATTCATATCAAAATAAAGTTCGCCGGCACGTATCACACCAGGATCGATCTCAAGCCCGACCATCGGGATGTCACCATATATCCTGATGTACTGACGCGGTATGGTACCGGCTGCCAGTCCGATTACCATCAGGCTTTCTACACGGTCCGGTGTAACCGGCGGCGCATTGAAGTAAGGAGCAGCCAGGAATATATCCCAGGTGCCATCAAAGAGGTAGCGTTCAGGGTGCCATATACTGTGTACACCCTGGCCCTCGTTCAGATACAGATAACGATAGCCGTTCTGATCTTCCTGAACCTGAATGTAGTTGTAGCCGCTTTCCTCTTCGTGTATCAACACTGCGCTGGCCAGCGGCGAACGCAGGGGTCCACTGAGTGCGAATACTGTGAGAATTGCAATCACTGCCGGCATCCATAACCAGCGAAGTACTTTCGCCCCCTGCACACCCCACAAACCGATCAAACCCACTACATACAGAATGCCTGAGAACAGCAGGAACGTTCGGAATGTGCCCAGTTCAGGGATCAGGAGCAGGGTGGGGACAAACGTGCCAATGATACTGCCAAGGGTACTAATGGCGTAAATCTGGCCGGAGATACGTCCCGCATCGTTTGGATTCATGATGGCCAGGCGGATGGCAAAAGGCGAGACACATCCCAGCAAGGTGATTGGGATAGAAAACAGAACCAGCACCGATATGAATGAGCCAATGGCCAGAGCAGCCTCTGCTCCGACAACAGCCTGCGCAGCAATCCGTAGTACGGGCCGTGCCACCAGTGGAATGAGTGCACACAGGAAAGCGCCCCAAACCAGGATGGAGTAAAAAGTTGCAGGGTAGGGCGAACGGTCCGCCCAGCGCCCACCAATAAAATAACCCACTGTCAGATAGAGCAGAATGAGGCCAATGACATTCGCCCATACGAGATTACTGGTTCCAAATACGCTGCCCAGCAGGCGCGAGGCTGACAGTTCAACAGCCAATGTGACCATACCGCTGGTGAATACCGCCAGATAAAGATAGTTCTTACCTGTGGTCAAGCCTGACTGGTTTTTGAGTGTCGTGGTTGTATCGGTCATGAAAATTCCGCAGATGATCTATATAGTCGTGAACAGCCAACGTATCAATCAGTCAAAGCCCGACTAACCTGGACGCTGTGCGAGCGCAGTGCTCAGGTCGTCACCTCGCTTAACATCTATGGTTGGTATTTTCGCAATTTGCAAGAGGGCGCGGATGTCATTCACCGCTCCCGATCCGTTGAAAGTTGCTGGATCAACCAGGACACACATCGCACGCAGACCACGCCGGCTGAGAATTTGTGCTTCGGTTATCCACTGTTTGTCTGTGGATGACGTCACAATAATAATAGTGGTCCCCCTGGTAAAATGCGGTGTCTCCAGAGTAAGCATCTGCCCTAGCGTATAATTCGACGTGCTGCGCGCGACTGCCAGCGATTCCAGAATACGGGTCAACTGACGGTTACCGCGCTCTGGCTGGTGGATTTCGCGGTTTGGTGTGTAGGCTGCGAAACCAACTGCGCGTTCCATCTCGATGAAGTATTTCCCCAGCGAAGCAGCAATAACGGCGATATATTCCTCAGTAGACGGTGGAATCTCACGACCCGTAGGGATAATCGCACCCGTTCCATCTACGCGCTGGATTGCAGGGTCTTCTACCAGTGACGCGCGAGAGAAATCAGCAAACAACCAGATATCGACCAGTGGATCGATTTCAAACTCTTTAACGATCAGCCTGTCTTTGCGAGCGGTGCTACGCCAGTGAATGCGATTGAAGCTATCTCCAGGCACATAGTCCCGCACGCCGGCAGCGTTGGTTGTCACATAATGTGAGCGGCGGCGCTGGGCTTCACCGCCAGTGAGCAGCCCCAACGGCAGTTCAACATTCCGCAGCGAGACAGTCGCCGGATAAACCAATACGCGGGATGTCGCTTCCAGGCGACGCTGGGCGAGAAACAAACCAAACGGATCACCACTGGTAATCATCAGCGGCCCCAAACGAAACTCGCCGCGAGCGATGCACCGAGTCCGTACCTGCCAGCGATACGTGCCTCGTACCCCTAGAGCCGGTACAACCTGGCTGGCCCGATGACCTGGCAGGTTAGAGTAATCACGCACTTCGAGCCATAATTTGGGTAGAATAGCGCGATTCTGGACCATAAAGAATTCTTCGAGATTACGGCCAACCTGTCCACGCCGGGAGCGAGTACGACGGACAAGCCCCACCCAGCGAACCGACAGCCAGGCCCATAACATCGAGATGAAGAGCAGCCCACCAAGCACATAAGCCAGGTTGAAAAAAACCGTTCTTCCGGTGAAGAGACCAGTCACCAGGCCCAGAATCAGGAGTATATATACGGCATTGCGACGGCTTTGCATAAAAGCCCTCAGCGGATAGATGCGCCAGGAACCGGGGTCGAGATCAGGACATCCTGGATAATCGTCCGGGAGGACACACGATTCACACGGGCTTCTGGTCCAACAATAACACGATGAGCCAGCGTAACCTCAGCCAATGCTTTAACATCGTCGGGTATGACGTAGTCACGCCCGGCCATCGCGGCACGGGTCTGAGAGGTACGGAAAAGCGCCAGCGATCCGCGCGGGCTGCTGCCCAGGTAAACATCGGGATGATTACGAGTGGCGGTCACCAGCTCAACAATGTAACGTTTGACCTCTTCTGCTACGTAAACATGGCGTACCGCACGCTGCGCCGCGATGAGTTCCTCGACACTTACGATCTGCTCCATGTTGTCAATTGGATGGCTGTACTGCTGTGATGACAATACCGTGAGTTCTTCGTCTGGACTGGGATAACCCAACTGAATCTTGAGCAGAAAGCGGTCCAACTGAGCTTCTGGCAAGGGGAAAGTACCTTCATACTCAATCGGGTTCTGTGTGGCAAGAATCAGGAAAGGATCGAGCATACCATAAGTAATACCATCTACGGTAACCTGGCGTTCTTCCATCGCTTCCAGCAGCGCCGCCTGCGTTTTTGGCGTGGCCCGGTTGATTTCGTCTGCCAGGACGATCTGTGCCATGATTGGACCAGCGCGAAACTCAAATTCACGTGTCTTCTGATTAAACATCGAAACGCCGGTGATATCAGACGGTAGCATGTCTGGCGTAAACTGAATACGGCTGAAAGACGCACCAATGGCACGGGCCAGAGCTTTGGCCATCATGGTTTTGCCGACACCGGGTATGTCTTCAATGAGAATGTGGCCCTGAGTAATCAAACCCAGAACGGTCAGTCGGATTTCATTGCGCTTGCCCAGGATAACCTGACCGACGCTCTGCGCAAGGCGCTCGGCAACCTGCTGGACAATGCCTACCCCCTGATTTTCGGCGGATCGACGTGTGTGCTGATTGGGTCCGGACATAACACTCGCTTCACTGTCAACATGAATAACAACACGTACATTATGACGATTGACACCCTAATCGTCCAGTTGTCGGTTTGCACGGCTACCCTACGACAACCCGATTGAACCTGTTTGTAAACCCACAAACCATCAGTATAGGGTCAAGTTTGCAGGCTGAACAGTGCAGATGTCAGGGCTATCCAGGCCACTGCCTCAAAATCAGGGAGTTGAGCGAAAAAGCTGAAACTCTGCTTAATGGTCGCTTGGGGATGCTAGCCCTAGTATTCGATTGACCGCATTTTCAAGAAATCGCTCTTACAGACCTTGACCGGTGGGGGACATCTGTGTAAAATGTCGCTTGATAAGTCTAGGACGCCCCATTCGTCTAGCGGCCTAGGACGTTGCCCTCTCAAGGCAAAAACAGGGGTTCGAGTCCCCTATGGGGCACA
>CAZXCK010000027.1:0-22816 GCA_964639225.1 uncultured Anaerolineaceae bacterium
GGGAATTCTCTGTTTTTGTGGGGATCAGGAATTGAAGTAATCCGAATCCACGCGCAACATCACCATTCACTTTCCAGAGGCAGAAACGGCGCTGGCCGGGTCCGCTGGGACAGTGCTGCTTTACGTGGTCCAGCCCGCCGTCGGAGACGTCATGGCGCTCTACGGGAGGATTTGAGGAGATGGTTAACAGCATAAGCAGAAATGTGCTATAATTGTAGGTGAATCTGAAAGTCGGCAAGTCCGGTGAGTAGGATTCATCCGGGGGGCGAAAGTCCCCCTAACGTTTATAATCTATAGTCTCACTATCCCCATTGCATCGCTTGTAGAAGCTACCTTGCATAGAATCGGTTCCAATCGACTGAAGTAATTTTGTCCCGATTTGCGTCGCATGTAGCTGTTGGGCTTTAGATGCTGATACAGCAGGTAGGCGATTAGATCGACGGATTGAACGAAAAAAGAATGTTCTGATCGCTTCATGAATGGATCCTCAACGATGTATTTCAACTTCATGTTGCGATTACCATTACCAAACCGTAGTTGGTTTGGGATCGGATTGTAACGACGCATTTTGCGAATGAGCGATGTTAGTTTCTTGTCGTCTGTTGCATCTGGAATCAGTAAACCTCGTTCATCGGGATTGCCAGGACCACGGAAATTGTGATGAGAGATCGTGTTCTCGAATCGCTGGATCAGAACCTGCCAAGCTATTTGAAACGGATCATAATCTTGACTCTTGGTTTGTTTGTCCACGACGACATTGATGATATTGAGATCGGGCATAGTAGCTAATTGGTCGGCAAATTCTCTGAGTATAGACAACCTGTCATGTCGTTTAATGCGTATGAGTTCGCCAGGGTTATTGATGAAAGCCGACGCATGAATTTCTTCACGAAGCTTCAGGCCATATTGGTCTCGCAGATATCGACGGAATTCGATCAACTGATCAAGATAAGACAACCAACGTAGTTCATGAATAACTAATCCTGAAAGTATAAAGTACGGCGTTGGTGATCTCGTCATTCCAACATCACCGCTCTCATCAACGTACATCAAAAACATGGTAAAAACTCCTGAACTGAATTGAAAACATAATGTTTGATTATACATGTGTATGAGTGTATAGAGTATATTTAGACTCCGACGGGTGCATCCGGATTTGGGGGCGGACCGATCCCGCCCGGCGTTAAAACACAAGCTGCTCGCAGCAGGCTACAGGAAGCGGGTGGCGTAATGCACTTTAACGAATCAATGCGGATAAACCGATCTTGTAGCATGCCTTCGCCAGCGGTTCAAAACCGCTGGCTACAGAAAGCCGACCTACTAAAGGGGTCGTGTCCCCTGTGGCACGCAACTGGGGCGGTTCTTTGTGTCTCTTTAGCAGACACGCATGATGTAGCCCGGTGTTTTAACGCCGGGCGGAATCGGTCCGCCTCTTTACTCCGCTCTAAATTCTTAATCCGCATTACGCCACCCTTACGCGCCATCGTAAGGGCGTGCTACAGCGCGCCCGCACTTAAACCGCTGGCGGTGCGAAAGCTGCAAACCTGCCCCCCAAATCCGGATACCCTTTCCCCCGCCGCCCTGCTTTGCGGCGAGTCGAATTGTTGGTAGTATTGATATAAAGGCACACGTAACGCAGTACCCAAATAGATTCTTGAAAGGACTCGCGATGGCCAAGGCAAAAGACAGCCCAAAGGAGAAAACAAACAACAAGGTCACGGCTAACGGCAAAGCGTCCGACCTCAGAAACAAAAAGGGCCGGCTCAGGAAGAATTTTTACGAAGCGGAATTAGAACGGCTACAGCTCGAACTGGTGCGGATGCAGTACTGGGTTAAGGATAAGGGTCTGCGCATTGTGCTGCTGTTCGAGGGGCGCGATGCCGCTGGCAAGGGCGGCATCATCAAGCGCATCACCGAACCGCTGAATCCGCGCGGCGTGCGGCTGGTGGCGCTGGGCACACCCAACGACCGCGAGCGGACCCAGTGGTATTTTCAGCGCTACGTGGAACATCTGCCGGCGGCGGGTGAGATCGTCATCTTCGACCGCAGTTGGTACAACCGCGCCGGGGTCGAGCGTGTGATGGGCTTCTGCGCCGACGAGCAGTACTGGGAATTTCTGCATTCCTGCCCGGAATTCGAGCGGATGCTGGTACGCTCTGGCATTATTCTGCTCAAGTACTGGCTGTCGGTCAGCGACGAAGAGCAGGAAGCGCGCTTCCGCAGCCGGGCCGAAGACCCTACCCGCCGCTGGAAACTCAGCCCAATGGACCTGGAATCGCGCAAGCGCTGGGTGGAGTATTCCAAAGCCAAAGATATGATGATGGCCCACACCGACATCCCGGAGTCGCGCTGGTACCAGGTCGAATCCGACGACAAGCGGGCAGCGCGGCTGATCTGCATCAACCACATTCTGAGCATGGTCAATTACGAGGACATCATGCCCGGTGTGCTGGAACTCGACGAGCGCCCGCCCGGCGATGTCCACTACGTGCGCCCGCCCAAAGATCAGCACATTTTCCTCAACGAGTATTTCCTGAAAAGCTGACCGTACCCATCAACAAACACACCGGCGGCGATGAGGCCAGCCGGTGTGTTTTTATGTACGCTTCAGGGGGTTGGTTCAGTCGGTGACGACCTGCACGCCGCGCCAGAAAGCGACGTGATCCTTGATGTTGCTGGCGGCAGGTTTCGGCTCGCGGTAGAACCAGGCCGCATCGGGGTTGGTCTCGTCGCCGACCTGGATGGTGTAGTAGCTGGCGACACCTTTCCAGGGGCAGGTGGTCTGCTTATCGGATGGCGCGAAATAATCCATGTTGACCGACTCCGGCGGGAAGTAATGGTTGCCTTCGACAATTTCCGTGCGGTCGCTCTGGGCCAGAACGACGCCGTTCCAGATCGCTTTTGCCATGCTGGGCGCTCCCAATCATCTATGCTTGCGGTACTGTTCGGACTGCCCGGCGAGCGTCTGTCTTACGTTAGATTACGCTGAGACCTGGCGGGCGCGCCCTGGCGGCGTTCGTTGAGCCAGGGACGCAGGATGCTGTAATATACCGAAGCGCCGGTCATGGCGATGGCTATCGCTGCCCACAGCAGCGCCCACACCGACGGCGGCACCCAGGACGCGACCTCCTGGCTGAAGGCGGCGGCGTCGTTACGGACGATGCCGTTTCGCGTCATCATAATCACGTCGCTGTTGCGGATGAGCCGGGTCACGTCCATGACGGCGTTGAGGGCGGTCATCACCGCCAGCACGTTGAGCACCAGCAGATTGATGTCGCCGTTGACCTTCCAGCCCAGCGCGATCAGGCCGCCGCCTACCAGCAGGCCGATGAACAGGGCCACCGGCACGCCCGATGAATCCGGGCGGGCATACAGCACGGTGAAGATCACCAGTGCCACACCCAGCACGATGGAGATGGTGCGGGCATACGGCCTGGTGTTGACCACGTAGAACAGCAGCGCCCCGAACAGCGCCGCGCCCAGGTAACCCGCCGGCAGGATGACGGCGCGCGCGCCGCCGGCGGTCGTCGCCAGGCCGGAGCCGTCCGCCGACACCGAAAAGCCGATCACCCGGCCACCGGTTGCCAGGGCGGCCAGCGCGTGCCCGGCCTCGTGGACGTAAGTCACGAACAGCCGGAACGGATACGCCAGCGGCGACAGCGCCGGGACGTTCCACAGCAGATATACGATGACCACCGCCACCGCCGTTATCGACAGCGCCCGCCCACGCGAGATGTGCGGCGGCCCGGACTTGTTTTTCAGCATCGGTTTTTCCACTCTCTATGCGCTACAATAAACCATCTTATCCCAGTATACGCAGAAGAGAGAGGAATCGTCGCTTGAAAAACGAGGTTAAACTGCGCTTTGGCACGGTCGGCTCGCCGCAGACCACCCCCGGCAGCGGGACCGTCGCCGCCATCGAACACACCAAACAGCTCGGTCTGCACCACCTGGAGATCGCCTGGGTGCAGAGCGTGCGCGTCTCCGACGCGACCTGCGCCGACATCAAAGCCGCCGCCGAGAAGAACGGCATCACACTGAGCGTCCACGCGCCGTATTACATCAACCTCAACAGCCAGACCGACGAACTCATGGCCAAAAGCGACCTGCGTCTGCTGACGGCGGCGCGCAAGGGCTTCCTGGCCGGGGCGCGCGACATCGTGTTTCATCCGGGCAGCTATCACGGGCAGCCGCCGGAGCAGGTCTACCAGCGGATGCGTGACAAGCTGGTGGAATTAACGGGCATTCTGCGCGACGAAGGCGTGGACGTGACCCTGCGCCCGGAGACGATGGGCAAGGGCGCGGTGTTCGGCACTTTAGAGGAAGTGCTGCAACTCAGCGCCGAGATCGACGGCGTGCTGCCCTGCATCGACTGGGCGCACCTGCACGCTCGCACCGGTGACGGCACCTTCAACACCTACGACGAATTCGCCGCCGCCCTGACGCGCGTCCGCGAGGTGCTGGGCGAAGCGGGTATCAAGTCGCTGCACAACCACATGAGCGGCATCGCCTACACCGCCAAAGGCGAAAAAGAGCATCTGCCACTCAACGAGGCCGACCTGCGCTACCGCGATCTGCTGCAGGCGTTTGTCGATCATGGCGTTGAGGGCACGGTGGGCATCGAAGCGCCGGAGCCGTTCCACACGGCGGACTGCCTGACGTTCCAGGCGACTTACCGGCGTCTGCTGGACCTGCGCGAGATGGAATCGGCCTGAGCAGCAGCGGGTTTGTCTGCTTCAGACAATATTGCTTTGTGCATTTTTCAGCAAATGCTTTGCCGGTCATTCTGAACCGGATAGCAGCCCGGAGTCTTGTGCAAACTGGATGAAACTTTGTTGCGGCTGTTATCGAAATATGCTATTCTCTCACTTGCTATTCATCGTTAGGATAGCGAAAGAATGCCGAATGACACAGTTACGGGTGTCGGCAGCGTTCAACTTTATACTGTTAGGAGGAGCTTGCATGAAAAGAGTGACCCGCTTTATCGTGTTGAGCCTGGTGCTCGTATTAACTATGAGCATCGGGTTTGGTCTGGCATCCGCCCAGGACGACGATCTTACCATCGTCATCGGCTGGGAGCAGGAGCCATCGGTACTGGCGCCGCTTTCCGATATGGCCTTCGCTGCGTATATGCAGAATTTTTACCAGCGTGACCTTTGGGACTGGGACACCAACCGCGAAATCTTCCCCATTATGGCGGAGGAGATTCCCAGCTTTGAGAACGGCATGGTTACTGAGACCGAAGAAGGCAACACCGTCGTCACCTACAAGCTGAACGAAGGTATGCTCTGGTCCGACGGCGAGCCGGTCACCTCGGCTGACTGCGCCTTCTGGCACGAAGTCATGATGGACCCCAGCAAGGGCACCATCCAGCGTTCTTCTTACCCCGATGTTGTCGAGAGCTTCGAAGTCGTCGATGACCTGACTTTCGTTCTCACCTACAACCGTCCGTTCCCGGACTTCCTGACCAACTCCACCGCCACCTGCGGTTACCCGGAGCACATCCTGGGTCCGTGGGTTGAGGAAAATGGCACCATCGACACCGCCCCGTACTTCCGTGGCGAGGGTGTGGTGGGCTATGGCCCGTATGTCTTCGGCGAGTGGGTCATCGGCAACAGCCTGACCTTCGACCGCAACCCCAACTGGGGCGAGAACGAGTTCGAGAAGGCCCCGGCCATCGACCGCGTCATCCTGAGCTTCATCACCGACACCGCTCAGATGCAGAACGCCTTCGAGACCGGCCAGATCGACGTCGCCTTCAACTTCAGCGACGATCTGGTTGCGGGCTACCAGTCTGTGGCTGGTGCCGAAATCTTCAGCACGCCTGGCGTGTTCGGTGACGCCATCTGGGTTAACGTCGGCAACGGCGGCCACCCGGCTCTGGAAGACCCGATGGTGATCGACGCCATGATCCACGCCATTGACCGCGCCACCCTGGCCGAAGAGCTGGTTGGCCCCGGTGTAGGCGTGCCGAAGTCGTGGTATGCCGAGCAGTTCTGGCCGGAAGACCTGCCGCTGCTTGAGTACGATCCTGAACTGGCGATGGAAATGCTGGACGAAGCCGGCTGGGTTGACACCAACGAGAACGGTATCCGTGACAAGGTCGTGGTCGAGGGCGAGCCGCCGGTTGAGCTGGTGCTGCGCTTCTACACCACCGACCGTCAGATCCGCATGGACTACCAGGTCTTCATCCAGGAATACCTGGAAGAAGTTGGCATCGTCACTCAGTTGCTGCCGGTCCCGGCGACCATCCTGTTTGGCCCGTATGCCGAGCGCGGTATCCTGGATACCGGTGCCTTCGACCTGGCTCTGTTCGCGCTGAGCACTGGCCCGCTGTCGCCGTTCGCGGACGCGCCGACCTGGTTCGGCTGCGGCAACACCCCGTCGCCGGAGAACGGTGGCCAGGGTAAGAATGGCTGGGGTTGGTGTGACGAAGAATTCGACCGCCTGGACCTGCTGGTCGGCGAGACGGTTGATCCTGTTGAGCGCATGGAATATGCTCACGAAGCCCAGCGCCGCTTCTTCGAGGGCCGCTTCTGGCATGGCCTGTACCTGCGCCCCACCTGGTACGCCGTTGACGGCAGCCAGTGGAACGTGGACACCATGCTGGACATGGGTACCCTCAGCGACAACTACTTCACCAAGGTTGAATACTGGGAGCCTGCCTGATCTTCAACGGGTTAGTTAACCAGTAACGAGTTGGGGACGTGCGCAGGCATGTCCCCAACTTTGTCCATTCAGTCTGTGTCCACTCTAGTGCTAGTAAGCGTACCATGACCCAATATATCATTCGTCGCATTTTGCAGGCTATCCCGTTGATTATCCTGATCACGGTGATTGTGTTTATCCTGTTGAAAGCCTCCGGCGACCCGCTGGCTTACCTGGCGGAAGACCCACGCAATACCCAGGCCGATATTCTGCTGCAGCGCGCCCGGCTGGGCCTGGATGATCCACTGCCACTGCAATTCATCCATTGGCTGGTGGGCGACACCTGGTACCGCCGTCAGGTGGACCTGAACGGCGACGGTGAATTTGAGATCGACCGCTATGGCGACCGTGAAGGCGTTATACGCGGCGACCTGGGCGAGTCGCTGGTTTATCGCCGCCCAGTGACCGAGGTGCTGGGACGCTTCCTGCCGAATACGCTGCTGTTGGGCATCTCCGCTTATGTGGTGACCATCATCTTCTCGCTGACATTCGGCATCTTCGCCGCACTCAACCAGTATTCAGTGGCCGATAACATCATCACCGCCGCCGCGTTTTTCACCTACTCGCTGCCGGTCTTTTTGTCGGCGCTCATTCTGGTGCAGATATTCGCCGTACAGTTCCGACACTGGGGCTTACCGGCGCTGCCGGTTTCCGGCATGTATAACCCGCGCGGCGACCGATCGGTGACCGATCTCATCCAGCACATGATTCTGCCGGTAGCGGCGCTGTCGTCGATCAGTATCGCCGGCTACAGCCGCTATATCCGTGCCACCATGCTGGAAGTCATCAACAGCGATTACATCCGCACAGCCCGCGCCAAGGGCCTGGGCGAGCGCCGCGTGGTCTTTCTGCATGCGCTCAAAAACGCTTCGCTGCCGCTGGTAACGCTCATCGGCCTGGACGTGCCGTTCCTGCTCAGCGGCGCCATCATCACCGAGACGATCTTCTCGTGGCCGGGCACTGGCTTTATGTTCATCAACGCGCTGGAACGACTCGACCTGCCGCTGATTATCGCTTTTGTACTCATGATCGCGATCGCCATTGTGATTTTCCAGCTTCTCACGGACATCATTTACGCATGGCTCGATCCGCGTATTCACTATAATTAGTTGAGGTGCCGACATATGGCTTCCGTATCGCAATCCAGCGCAAAGAAGAATCAGGATTCTGGTGTCGCCAGCCTGAACACAGAACAACAGTATCGCAAAGCAGACTCACTGGGCCGCATCATGTTCCGGCGCTTTTTCAAGCATCGCATGGCGGTCATCGGCGTGTTTTTGCTGGGGCTGATCGTCGCTTATGTGAGCATCGGCACGATTTTCTATTCCGAACGAGACGCCAACCGCACCTCGATCCGCCAGCGCTTCGAAGCGCCCACCAGCGAGTTTCCGATGGGAACTGACGAGGCCGGGCGTAATGTGCTGGCGCGCACCATCTACGGCGGGCAGATTTCGCTGATGATCGGCGTGACGGCGGTGGCCATATCCATTACACTGGGCACGGCCATCGGGCTGCTTTCCGGTTATTTCGGCGGCTGGATCGACGCGCTGCTGATGCGCTTCGTCGAGGCGCTGCTGGCGATCCCGACGCTGGTGCTGCTGCTGGTGCTGTCGCGTATGCTCCAGGATATCGCGGCGGACAGCGTCACGGTGCTGGGTCGAGAACTCAGCGCCAGCGTGGTAGCGATTATCCTCATCATCGGCCTGACGACCTGGATGGGTCTGTCGCGCATTGTGCGCTCGCTGGTGCTGACGCTCAAAGAGCAGGAGTTTGTCACGGCGGCGCGGGCGCTGGGCGCGGGCAACCTGCGCATTCTGCTGACGCACATCCTGCCCAATTGCATCGCCCCGATTGTCGTCGCGGCGACGCTGGGTGTGGGATCGGCCATCATCATCGAGACGGCGCTCAGCTTCCTGGGCTTCGGCGTGATGCCGCCTACCGCCACCTGGGGCAACATCCTCAACCGGGCGCGCATCTCCATCGACACGCTGTGGTGGCTGTGGGTGTTCCCTGGCTTCTTTATCACGCTCACCGTGCTGTCGATTAACTTCATCGGCGACGGCCTGCGCGACGCGCTGGACCCGCGCAGCACCAAGTAACGGCGCGCAACCCTGACAACTGACAAGCGGGCGGCTCTGGTTAAAGCAGGACCGCCCGTTGTGATTCCACCTGGATTTGCGGCCAGCCTGCACCCGGGTGTATGATTCGCCGGTAGCGATCGTCGTTAGACCACACAATAAAGGGATAAGCCCGATGCCAACCGACCTGACGGAATGTGTAGCCCTGGTGACCGGCAGCGCCCACCGCGTAGGCAAAGCCATCGCGGTGGAGTTGGCGCGGCGCGGCGTGAACATCATGGTGCATTACAACAGCGCCGACGATGACACCGTCCGCGAGACCTTACAGGAGATCCGCACGCACGGCGTCGATGCCTTCGCCCGGCAGGCGGATATCAGCACCGAGGCCGGGGTCGCCAGCCTGTTCGACTCGTTGCAGCAGCATTTTTCGCGGCTTGATATTCTGGTCAACAGCGCCTCGACCTTCACCGGCAATCGCTTTATGGATGTCACCCTGGCCGACTGGCACAAGTCGATGAACGTCAACGTTACCGCGCCGCTGCTGTGTACGCAGGCCGCCGTCCGGCTGATGCGGGAGAACAGCCCGCCGGGCGGCTCTATCGTCAACATTCTGGATTACGGCGCGGCGCGGCCCTGGCCCCAGCGCGTCGATCATGGCATCAGCAAAGCGGCGCTGGCCATGCTCACCGAGGTCAGCGCGCTGTCACTGGGCGCGGAGAACATCCGCGTCAACGGCGTGCTGCCCGGCCCGGTGCTTAAAGCGCCCGGCATGTCCGATGAAAACTGGGAGCGTACCGGCGAGGCGACCGCGCTCAATCGCACCGGCAGCGCCGAGGACGTCGCGCGCGCGGTGGCCTACCTGGTCAGCGAGGACTTTATCAGCGGGACGGTGCTGCACGTCAACGGCGGCGAGCATCTGTAAGCCGCGCCTTACCGGCAGCACACGCAATCAAGGATGCAGGCCATGCCTGATGTATTCATTAGCCACAGTTCGAGCGACAACGACTTCACCCGCGATCTGGCCGACGCACTGACGCTGGCCGGTATCGACGTATGGGTGGATTTCGACCGCATCGACCAGGGCGCTACCTTCACCCGCGCCATCGAGCAGGCGCTGCTGGATTGTCGCGTGTTTGTGGTGATGATCTCGCGCGCGGCCCGCGACTCCAACTGGGTCGAAAACGAGACACTCAAAGCGATGGAACTGGGCAAACCGCTGCGCGTGGTCCTGCTCGAAGATGTGCCGCTGCCGCTGCACCTGGCTAACCGCCATTACAGCGACTTCCGCGCCGACCGCGAGCCAGCCACGCGCAAACTGATCGCGTCGCTGCGCAAGACGCTGCAACAGCCGCCACGCCGCCTGCCGCGCCGCCTGCCGCCCACCCCCGACGAGACGAACTTCTTTCGCTATATCGAGAACCTGCCCGACGGCGAAGCCAACGCCCGCGCCGCCCGCGCCCTCTACGACTGGGCACTGGATGCCGGCGACCGGGTGGAGTTCGGTGGCAAGCTGACGCCGGGCTTTCACCTGCGGGTGGACCTGGGCGGCGAGGAGCTGATCGTGTGTTCGGTGTGGGCCTACGCCCGGCGTCCGGCGGTGCAGGTTCAGTTTCAGTATCTGCGCGACCATGCCCCCTACGACGACGACCGCCTGCGCCTGTCCACGCTGCGCTCGCTGGATCGCCTGCTGGATGCGCCGCTGCTGGCCGACAAAGCCGAGCGGCGGCCCACGATTCCGCTGCTGCCGCACCTGGCCAGCGACGGCCAGCGCGACCTGTTCCAGCAGATTATCGAAGAGATCATCGACAACCTGCGCGGCGTATGACAATCGTATGGCGGCGAGATTTGCCCTGGATTCCCATTTGTGTAAAAATGACCAGACATTAAACGGATGCATCTGACGTAATCATGATTCCACTGCGGCTAGAACTGAAGAACTTCCTGCCCTACTGCACACCGGACCCGGTGCGTTTCGAGGGCATTCACCTGGCCTGCCTCACCGGCAGCAACGGCGCGGGCAAGTCGTCCCTGCTGGACGCCATCACCTGGGTGCTGTGGGGCAGCGCCCGCACCCGCCGCGACGACGAACTGATCCACATGGGCCAGAACAGTATGGAGGTCCAGCTCCATTTTGAGCAGGAGGGCGAGGTGTACGTGGTGCGACGCCAGCGCGCACGCGGCAAACGCAGCCAGAGCGCGCTGTACCTGCATATCCAGGCCGACGATCACAGCCTGACCAACATCACCGAGCCGTCGATCCGCGCCACGCAGAACCGCATCAATCACATTCTGCGCATGGATTACGACACGTTCACCAACTCAGCCTATCTGCAGCAGGGCAAAGCGGACGCCTTCACCATGCAGACACCGGGCGAGCGCAAGCGCATCCTGGCCAACATTCTGGGGCTGGACCGCTGGGAACGCTACGAAACCGCCGTCAAGGAAAAGCTGCGTTCAATTGACGCCGAACTGAACGTCACCGAGTTCACCATCCGCGACATCGACAGCCAGCTAGAGCGCCGCCCCGCGCTGGAAGCCGCCCTGCGCGACGCCGAAGCCGCCTATACCGCCGCCGAGGAAGCGCAGCGCGTCGCCGAGGAACTGCGCGACGCCTTCGCCAGCGCCCCCGCCGACCTGCGCCGCGCCCGTGACCAGCAGCGCGACCTCACCACCCGGCTGGACAACCTGCGCCGCGAACTAGACGCCGTCCAACTGCGCATCCAGCATAAAGCGCAGGATGTCGAGCAGCTCCAGGAGATCATCGCCGAGCGCGCCGAGATCGAGGCGGGTTACGCTTCGTTCCAGGCGGCGCGCGCCGCCGACCGTGACCTGGGCGACCGCCTGCGCTCGCTGACCGGGCTGAACGACCGCCGCGCCGAGTTGCAGAACGCGCTCAATATCGCCCGGACACGCCTGGAGAGCAGCGCCGGTGACCTGCGGCGGCGCATCGCCGGGCTGGAACAGCAGACGGCTGTCGATCATCGCGCCGAACTGGACGGCAAGCGGGCCGAGGTCGTCGCGCTGGAAGCGCTCGAAGCCGAGCGCGAGCAGCTCCAGCAGACGGAGAGCAATCATCGCGCCGAGACGATGCGCCTGCATGAGCGACGTAAAACGCTCACCGACGAGGGCAAGGCGCTGCGCGACCGCATGCAGCGGCTGGAAAATACCGGCGACGAGGCCGCCAACTGTCCGCTGTGCGGCCAGCCGTTAAGCGCCGACCATCTGGCGCGGCTGACGGCCCAGCTCAACGAGGAAATCGACGCCAAGCGCGCCATCTACGCCGCAAACGAGCAGGCGTTGAGCGACCTCAGGGAGCAGCTACAGGCCAGCCGCCAGCGCCTCGACGAGATCGAGCCGGAACTGCGCCTGCTGCCGCCGCTGCGCGAGCTGGTGGGCCGGCTGGAAGCGCAGGCCAGCCAGACCGAGGCCGCCGCCGTCGAACTCGACGACTGCCGCCAGCAGTTGGCCGCTGTGGAAAACGAGCTAAATGCAGAGACCTACGCCGCCGAACTGCGCGCCGACCTGGCCGCGCTGGACGCCGAGCGCGCCGCCCTGGGCTATGACGACGACGCCCACCAGGACGCGCGCGACCGGCTCAACACTTACCAGGCATACGAGCAGCGCCAGCGCCAGCTCGAACTGGCGCTGGAACGCCTGCCCGACGTGCAGGAACAGCTCGACGACGCCAGCGCCCGCCGCGACCAGCTTACCGAGGACATCGAACAGGCCGAAGCCAGCCAGACGGCGCTGGCCAGCGACATCGAGAGTCTCACGGCGCGTGTCGATGAGTTCCAGAAGCGCGAAGCCGAAGCCAGCCGCCTGCGCACCGAAGCCGGCAAGGCCAGAGAGGCGCTGGGCACCGTCCGGCAGGAACTGAACGCCCTCGACAACCTGGTCACGCGCAAACAGACCCAGGAGCAGCGGCGCGAGCATTTGCGCCACCAGCAGGCGCTCTATGCGCAGCTTAAACTCGCCTTTGGCAAAAACGGCGTCCCGGCCATGATTATCGAGTCGGCCATCCCCGAACTGGAGACGACGGCCAACCGGCTGCTGTCGCGCATGACCGATGGCCGTATGCACCTGCGCCTCACCACCCAGCGCGAGAAAGTGACCGGCGGCCAGGCGGAGACGCTCGACATTGAGATCGCCGACGAGCTGGGCACCCGTAATTACGATCTTTACAGTGGCGGCGAGGCGTTTCGTATCAACTTCGCGCTGCGGGTGGCCCTCAGCCAGATGCTGGCCCGGCGCGCCGGGGCGCAACTGCGCACGCTGTTCGTCGATGAGGGCTTCGGCACCCAGGACGACGCCGGGCGCGCCAAACTGGTCGAGGCTATCAATGCCATCCAGCATGAATTCAAAATGATCCTGGTCATTACTCATATTGACGACCTGCGTGACTCGTTTCCAGTTCACATCATTGTCGAAAAGACCCCAAACGGCAGTCGAATTAATGTGACTTAATTCTTGAGTGTCTGTTAATTGGTGTAGAATTGTGAAAAGGTGTACCTGGCAGAAAACACAAGGTGATTATCATCTCAATTTAATGTATCTCTTCAAATTATAATCTAGCATATAATACAGAGAGTAATGCTTCGCATGCCGCTACGCTTGAAGATGCCTGAGCTTCTTCCTGCCCCCTGAAAGCCTTCATCCGCCCCGGCAAGCGTATAGATAATTGTTGAGATTATTGTCAAGCAACCCTGACAATTGCCAGATGCTTGGTCGTGACAATTTGTGGTAAAGGGATTAAAATAAGACTTAATATACCCGGCACAAGGGATTGTTCTTACATATTGCGTGTGACGGTTCATTACAACAATTACCTAATGCACATAGAATCCTGCTTTATGTTGTATCAATCATGACGACGCCGGAGCCGACACACGAAATAAAATCGTATTGGCGTTAACGGAGGAAAGTTTCCATGTCTGATTCACCCAAGCGACTGCGGATGTCTCTGGCTGAGTTTATGGCCCTGCCGGACGAAACTCCTGTCCAGCAGCAGTCATATTCCACAGCGATGCCAGGCGAGATGCCCCGCCCGATGGATAGTCCACACGACAGCCATCAGCGTGTCATCCCGGCACTGGTCGTTTGCCTGAGCGAGCACGTATCGCCGCATGAACTGCGTCTGATGCCCAGCCAGGTGCGAATCGACGAAGAAGGCCATGTGTTCAGCCCGGATGTGTTCTGGGTCAGCAGCAAGAACAATCACTGTGTGCTGCGCCAGAATCAATGGCAGGGCGCGCCCGATCTGATGATCGAGGTGTTAAGCCCGGCCACCGCATCCGATGATCGCGGCCTGAAATACGACCTGTACGAGCAGAATGGTGTCCGTGAATACTGGTTGGTGGACCCCGACGCGCATTATGTCGAGGTTTATGTCAATCGCAATGGACACTTCAGCCGGCAGGGTGTGTTCGTCGAGGGCAAGACGTTTACATCGGAAGTGCTCGGTGGGCGCAGCATCAATGTGGACCGGCTGTTCAGCAGCACGTAAAGTCACACTCACGCTGCCGGATCGGTAACAGCGACACTTAACCAGCACAGCAATCGACGTGTGCTTTGGATTCGTGACTTGCGAATTCGGAGAACTTGCCGACAATAAGACATAATCGCCGGTGCGTTTACGTTGTGCTGGTGCCGGTCTGTGATTTGTCTGTATGCTCGGTGACGCATGACAACCATTCCCAACAATCGACACCCAACGACAACTAGCCTGTGGCTGGCATTGGCCATGCTGCTGGCTGTCGTATTGAGTGGCTGTGCAGCGGGCGCGGTGCAGGTCGTCCCGACGGCCCGCCCCACCGATACACCGACGCCCACCGACGCCCCAACGCAGACTCCCGACCCGAACGCACCCACCACCACGCCGACCGTCACACCTACGCTGCCCGGTGGCGCGACAGCCACGCCGCTGCTCGGCCCCACACGCACGCCATCCGGCGAGGAGACGCAGCCGCCGCCGGTCGCCAATCCCAACGCGCCGCGCATCGAGTTCTTCACGTCAGATAAAACCACCGCCGCCCCCGGCGAAGAACTGACGCTCTTCTGGTCCACGCGCGGGGCGACGCGCACGGTCATCTACCAGTTGAGCCGCAGCGGCGAGCGCGAGCGCCTGTGGAACGTCGGCACAGACGGCACGCAGACCGTCTCCACCCGCCCGCGCGACCGGGGCCAGGTGGACTTTCTGCTGATTGCCAGCCAGGGCAGCCAGGAAGTCGAGCAGCGCCTGTCGATTCCGCTGGCCTGCCCGGTGGCGTGGTTCTTCGAGCCGCCGCCAGCCGAATGCCCGGACACCGAAGCGGTGGAAACGTTCCTCATCGAGCAGCCGTTTGAGCGCGGGCGCATGGTCTACATCGGCAGCCAGAACCAGGTGTACGCGCTGTTCAACGACGGCTTCGAGCCAGCCTGGATCGCCCGCGAAAACCGCTATGACCCCGCCATCCACCCGGAGCGCGAAGAGGCCTTTGTGCCGCCGCCAGATCGCTACCAGCCCGTAGGGCGGCTGGGCTTCGCCTGGCGCAGCGATGTTATTCGCAACCGGCTGGGGCTGGCGCTCCAGCCAGAACTGGCCTACGACGGTTTCGTTCAGGTCTTCACGCAGCCCAACGGCACCGAGATTCTGTACATCAGCAGCCTGGATGCAACGGTGCTGCAACTGCTGCCGCGCGGCGAATCGTGGCAGATTATCACCATCCCCTGATCTTTTCGTGGTATGGTTAGCGGCAAGATGCCCGTCGAGCTGTTTGCTACTGGAGACCGAGTCGCATGTTGAACGAACCCGCATCGTCGTTTGATGACGATTATCCGCGGTCGAGTCGGACGCTGCCCGTTGAACACGAGGGACCGTCCTCAGAAACACACTACAGCGAAATTCACCAGGCCGTCGAGTCTGTTCTGGCAATCGAAGAGAAAAGCTTCACCTTTTCCGAGAAAGAAAAAGACCGCGCCCGCCGCGAAGACCTCATCATGCTGCCGCGCGACAGCCAGCTTCTGATGACGTTCAAGGGGCGGCTGCTGTTGGATTCCGAGGCGGCCTATGACCGGCTGGACGAAGCCTTCGCCCCGCACGATCTGCTGCCCATCTTCCGCAGCGACAAAGAGCAGCACATCGTCCATGTGGTGCAGGGCCGCGCCAGACCGGGGCGCGGCGGCGTGGGCCTGGCGATAGGGCTGTTTATCGCTACCGTGTTCAGTGTGCTGTTTGTGGGCACACTGATGGCCATCAACGAGATCGCCTATACCAATCCCGTGCTTGCCAGCCAGTTGTTCAACAACATCTTCACCGAAATCTGGCGCGGGCTGCCCTATGCTGGCAGCATCCTGCTGATTCTGGGCGCGCACGAGATGGGCCATTATCTGATGGCGCGGCGTCATGGCGTGGCGGCATCGCTGCCGTACTTTCTGCCGTTTCCGTTTGGGCTATTCGGCACCTTTGGCGCAGCTATCCGCCTGCGCGAGCCGATGCGCAACCGCAAGGTGCTGATGGACATCGGCGCGGCGGGTCCGCTGGCCGGGCTGATCTTCGCCGTGCCGATTGTGCTCATCGGCCTGGCGACCTCGCCCGTGCTGCCCATAGAGTCGGGCCTGATGGAAGGCAATTCTGTCCTGTACGCACTGGCGAAGGTGGCTGTCTTTGGCCGTTTCCTGCCGGATGGCAGCGTCGATGTCTACGTCAATCAGGTGGCATGGGCTGGCTGGACCGGCCTGCTGGTCACCGGGCTGAACCTGATCCCGGTGGGGCAGCTCGACGGCGGCCATGTGCTGTACGCCACCATCGGCAAAAAAGCCCGGCTGGCGTTTTATCCGCTGGTGGGGGCCATGCTGCTGCTCACCGTGCTGATCGCCCGCGAGCTGTTTGTTTTTGTGCTGCTGATTCTGCTGATGGGGAACCTGCATGCGACACCGCTGGACGACATCACCCGGCTGGACAAACGCCGGCGAAACGTGGCCGTGTTCACGCTGATCGTGTTCTTTCTGGTGTTTGTGCCCAGTCCGCTGTCGGAAGCCAGCAGCGCGGCCAGCAACACGCCCACGCCGGGCAGCCTGATTATGCTGCCGGTGGTGCTGATGACACTGTTCACCAGCCGGGGCCGCTGGCTGATGCGCTACCGGTTGACGAAGCGATAGCCGACCCCGCGCGAGGTGAGGATATAATCCGGCTGTGAGGGGTTGATCTCCAGCTTCTGGCGCAGGTAGTGGATGTACAGCTTGAGGCTGTCGATGGCGTCCGCGTATTCCTCGCCCCAGGCCTGGGTCACCAACTCGTTACGGCTGACGACGCGCCCGGCGTTGCGCACCAGCACCCCCAGCAGATTGAACTCCTTCGGCGTGAGGTGTTTCATCTCGTTGCGCACATGGACTTCACGATTCATGAAGTTGATGCGCAGGTCGCCACCGTTGAACACCATCTCGTCGCTCATGTTGGTGCGCGGCGAGCGCCGCAGGTGCGCCTGGATGCGGGCCACCAGTTCGTCGTTGTCATACGGCTTGGAGACGTAATCATCGGCCCCAATCTCCAACCCCTGAACCACGTCCTGGACTTCGCTGCGGGCGGTGAGGAAGATGATGGGCACGTCGGACATCTCGCGCAGGCGCTTGCACACTTCCCAGCCGTCCATATCCGGCATCATAATATCCAGCAGAATGAGGTCCGGCTGATAGCGATAGGCTTTGCGCAGGCCATCCTCGGCGCGATATGCCTTGATAACGTCAAAACCACGCCGTTCCAGCAGCAGCGCGATGAGCTGGACGGTGGTCTCTTCGTCGTCGATCACCAGAATCTTGGCAGACATGGCGAACCCCTTTACTGGCACGTACAAGCCTAAGCCTAACGCGATCATTACGATTTCCAAACAATTTATCACGCCATGACCCTTTGCGCAAGTCCGGTGGCCGGGCTGGCCTCAAGTGCTGGCAAAGACTGGCACAGTCTCAACTAATTGTGATACATTCTTAGTAATTCACCCAGGCAGCGTATGCAGCCAATGGCTTCATACCTGCTCGGTTCCGACACCGACACGCATTGAAGGGAGCTTACCATTATGACCGTCTCGTTCACCTGGCTGGGGCATTCGGCGTTCAGCTTCGACATCGACGGGCATTCCGTGCTCGTGGACCCCTTCCTCACCGGCAATCCACTGGCGGCCACCAGCGCCGACAGCCTCAACCCGGAGTTCATACTGTTGAGCCACGCGCACGGCGACCACCTGGGCGACACGGTGGACATCGCCAAACGCACCGGCGCGACCGTCATCAGCAACTTCGAGATCGGCAACTGGCTGGCGAATCAGGGCGTGGAGAACGTCGTCCAGCTCAACCCCGGCGGCAGCTACCGGGGCGAGTGTTTCAACGCCAAGCTGACGATTGCCCACCACAGTTCGTCATTCCCGGATGGCACCTACGGCGGCCAGCCGAATGGCATCGTCATCAGCACGCCGGAGTTCAACTTCTACTTCGCCGGGGATACCTGCGTCTTCTTCGATATGCAGCTTATCGGCGATATGGGCATCGACGTAGCGTTTCTGCCCATTGGCGATACCTTCACGATGGGACCGGACGAATCGCTCAAAGCGATTGAATTTGTGCGGCCCCGGCTGGTGGTCCCGATGCACTTCAACACCTTCCCGCCCATCATGCAGGACGCCGGTGCCTGGGCCAACCGTGTTAACAACGAGACGGCGGCGACCCCCATTGTGCTTGATCCAGGCAAGCCGTATACGGTTTCCTGAGGCTGTGCTCGCCGGACGGCAGCCGGTAACCGATGACTAGGCGGACGCACTGGCCGGCGCTGTTGATCGTGGCGGCGTTTGTTCTGCTGGCGTTGAGCTACGCGCGGGCGACGCCGCCATTCGAGGCCGCCGACGAAGCGCCGCATTTTCTGTATGTGCATAATCTGCTGGTGGACCGCGCCCTGCCGCAGATCATCAGCCGCGCCGAGGTCGCCCAGCAGACCGACCCGACCCGGCTGTGGGCCATCGAGAATCACCAGCCGCCGCTGTATTATGCGCTGGGCGCGCTGCTGGTGAGCGGTTTCCAGCGCGACGATCTGCCGGCGCTGCTGCGCAGCAACGACGTGATCTTCGTGCGTGGCGTGGTGGCGCACAACCCCAACAAATGGCTGCACAGTCCGCACGCCAGCGGCGGCGATACGCTGGCCGCCCTGTGGACGCTGCGCCTGTACAGCATCACGCTGAGCGTGTTCACGCTGTGGCTGGTCTATCTCACCGCCCGGCTGATTTCCCCCAACACCATGCTGCCCCTGCTGGCGCTGCTGCTGGTAGCCAGCATCCCGACCTACGCCGCCATCAGCGGCAGCGTCAACAACGACAACCTGGTGACTCTGCTTTACAGCGCCGGTGTATACCTGTCGCTGCGAAGCTGGCGCGCGCGGGCGCTGTCGCCGGGAGTCGCCGCCGCGCTGTGCGCTGTGCTGGCGCTGGCCCCGCTGGCCAAGCTCACCGGGGCGTCGCTGTTCGGCGTGGTGTTCGCCGCGCTGATTGTTGGCGCGTGGCGCGGCTATTACCCCTGGCGGCGGGCGGCGATCGTCATGGCGGCGGCGCTGCTGACGGCGGGCGTAGTCAGCGGCTGGTGGTTCGTGCGCAACTGGTCGCTGTACGGCGATCCGCTGGCGCTGGCCGCGACCCAATCCCTGTGGGGGCGCGAGTTCGAAGTCGCCGCCACCAGCGGCGACCCGCTGGCCGAAGCGGCGCGCATTGGCCGTTCGTTCTGGTTCATGGTGGGGCATCTGCATTGGCCGGTTTACGGCCCGCGCTGGTTTGAAATCGTGGCGGCGGCGCTCACCGGGCTGGGGATCGCTGGCGTTCTCCGGGCTGGCCTGCGCACACGGTCCGCGCTGACCGTTTTCCAGCGCGATTCGCTGCTGCTGCTGGCTGCTGTGTGCGGCCTGGTGACCACCATGCTGCTGGTCGGCACACGCAGCGTCGATATTTCCTACGGGCGGCTGCTGTTCCCGGCGCTGGCCGGATTCGCGCCGCTGCTGGTTTTCGGCTGGCGGCAGATCGCCGGACGCTTGGCGCTGCTGCTGCTGCTGCCGCTGCTGGCGATGGCGCTGCTGGGTCCGCTGCGCGTGGCCGACGCCTACCGTCCGCTGCACGTAACCGATGCCAGCCTCGCCGGTGAGACGCTGCAAATCGACGACTACCGGCTGGCCGCGCCGCAGGTCGCGCCGGGCGAGGTCATCGACTTTGAGCTGATGTTCAGCGGCGCGCATCCACGAAACCCGGCGCTGGCCGTCAATGCGGTCGATTCGCTGACGCGTGAACGCCTGGGCCGCGTGGAACTGTACCCCGGCATGGCCCCGACTGACACACTGCGCCCCGACCATCGCTACCGTGCGCGGCTGTCGCTGCCGCTGGAAAGCGTCGCGGAGCCGCTGTCGCCGCGTGTGGTTGATCTGCAATTCGAGTGGTTCATCCCGGCGACCAACGAGCTGATCGCCGAGCGGGTGCTGCTGCCCGGCCCGGCGCTGATCGACGCGCGCTATAGTCCGCCAGACCTGCCCGGCGTCGCCGGTGTCACGTTTGGCGATGTGGTGCGTCTGGACGGCTTCGACCTGCCCGCCGAAGTCGCACCGGGCGAGTCGCTGGTGATGGCGCTGCGCTGGCAGGTTCTGGGACCGGCAGACGCTGACCTCGTGGCGGCGGTGCAGCTCATCGACGCGGCAGGCGAGATCGTCGCCCAGGCCGACGGTCCGCCAGACGGCTATCCGCCGCGCGTGTGGGCAGCGGAGACAGCCTTCATCGACACGCGGACGATTGACATTCCCGCTGGTGCGGCTCCAGGCGACTACCGGCTGCTGGTCGGCTGGTACCGGCGCGCCGACGGTGCCCGCCTGCCAGCGACCGGCGACGCGAGTATCGCCGCGAGCATCGCGCATGACCTGCTCGAACTGCCCGCCCGCGTGACAATCGGGGCGAGATGACACCTCAAGGGGCCGTTGAGGTTGGCCCCGGTCTGTGGCATCATAGGGCCACTGGCTCGGATTCTGATCAACTGCCGGAGACGAAACCCCATGCAGCCCCATGACCATCCTCTGCGCGTGGTGATTACCGCTCTGCATTATTACCCGGACCGCCCCAGCGGGTCGTCACGGCTGGCATTCGACGAGGCGGCATATCTGGCCGGGCGTGGTCATGAGGTGTGGATAGTGGCGATGGACCCAACCGGACGCCAGCCGGAATACGCCTTCCGCGAAGGGCTGCACGTGCTCCAGTATCCCGCGCCCAATCACAGCCTGTTCGACCCGCGCCGGGCGCAGGCCCACCAGCAGCACGTCCGCGATCTGCTGCAAAAGCACGTCGGCGGGCAGGTGGACGCGCTGCACGGTCACGCGCTGCTGGCCTACGACGGCGCGCGGTCGCTCTACGACGCCCCTACCCGCCGCGCCTATTTCATCCATTCGCCGATGCGCCTGGAAATCGAAGCCGCCGCGCGCGGCGCGGGACCGGCGCAGCGCCTCAAACTGGCGACGACGGCCCACCTGACGCACAATGTCGAGGCGCGCTGCCTGGCGGCCAGTGACCGGCTCACCGCCGCCTCGCAGTACACGCGCACGCTCATCGAACAGTATCACACTCCGCAGATGGCCGCGCGCGTGCAGGTCATCCCCGGCTGGGTGGACGTGAGCCGCTTCCGGATTCAGCCGGACCGCGACGCGCTTAAGGCGCGTTTCGGCTGGCCGCAGGATGTGCCGCTGCTGTTTACGCTGCGGCGGCTGGTCCCGCGTAACGGCCTGGATGTGCTGCTGCGCGGCCTGCACCAACTGCGCGAGCGCGGCCACACCTTCCACATGGTGATCGGCGGCGGCGGTCCGCTGCTGGAAAGCCTGCAGGAACAGGCGCAGGCGCTCGGCATCGCGGAGCAGGTGCGCTTTGCCGGGCGTGTGGCCGATGACGACCTGCCGCTGATGTACGCGGCGGCGGACGCCTTCGTGCTGCCGACATCGGCGCTGGAGTGCTTCGGCCTGATTATGCTGGAAGCGCTGGCCTGCGGACGTCCCGTGCTGGCGACGCCGGTGGGGGCCATCCCGGAGATTCTCAACCAGGTGGAGCCAACCTGGTTGAGCCGCGACGCCTCGCCGGGCGCGATCGCCGATCTGCTGGCTGCGTACCTGGACTGCCAGCTTCCGCAGCACGAGCCGCAGGCGCTGCGCCGCTTCGTCGAGACCCATTACGCCAGCGAACTGATTGTGCCGCAGTTGGTGCGTTACGCCCTGGACATCGACTAGCCATGCCGCGCATCCTCATCATCACCGACTATTACCTGCCCGGTTATAAGGGCGGCGGGCCGGTGCGCAGCCTCAGCAACATGATCGACTGGCTGGGCGACGAGTTCGACTTTTACCTGCTGGCTGGCGACCGCGACTTCAAAGACGACCAGCCGTATCCGGGCGTGCGTCCCGGTGAATGGACGCCAGTGGGCAAGGCGCAGGTGCGCTATCTGACGCCAGAAGAACGGCGCTTCGGCGCGCTGGGGCGGGTCATCGCTGGCACGGATTATGATCTGCTGTACGTCAACAGCTTTTTCGCGCCCATGTGCGCCAAGACGGTGCTGCTGCACGGCCTGCGCCGCATTCCCCAGGATCGCCCGCTGCTGCTGGCCCCGCGCAACGAGTTCTTCCCGGCGGCGCTGAACCTCAAAGCGTGGAAGAAGCGGCCCTACCTGGCGGCGATCAAGGCGCTGAGGCTGGCTCGTCGCATTGTGTGGCAGGCGACATCCGCCTATGAGGCGACGACCATCCGGCGGCATTTCCCCGCCGGGCGGGTGGAGATGGCGGGCAACCTGAGCATGAAACAGCCGCCACCGCTGGACACGCCGCCGCCGCGCGCTCAGCCGCTGCGCGTGGTGTATCTATCACGCATCGACCGCAAGAAAAACCTGATCTACGCGCTGCAACTGCTCCGGCAGGTGCGGTCGCCGCTGGTGTTCGACATCTACGGTCCGCGCGAGGACGCCGACTACTGGGCGCTGTGCGAAGCGGCCATGCGCGATCTGCCCGCGCA
>CAZXCK010000027.1:22916-24745 GCA_964639225.1 uncultured Anaerolineaceae bacterium
GCCAGCCTGGACGCCATCGCCGCCATGCCCGCCGCCGACTATCTGCGGCGCGCCCAGGCCGCCCAGGATTTCGCCCGGCAGGCGATGCGCGACGAAGCCGTGCTGGACGCCAACCGGGCCATGTTCCGCGCGCTGCTGGGCGGCGACTCTGATTCCACACACAAGAACGGCTAATCCAACTATGGCGCGAGTGCTGCTGCTGAGTTACTTCTTTTCGCCCGACGGTCTATCGACGGCCAACCTCGTCTCCGAACTGGCGCAGGATTTGCGCGCACACGGCCACGAGGTGCGCGCTATCGCCACCGTGCCCCATTACAACTACGAGCCGGAAGCGCGCGCCCGCCAGCCTCTAAAACGCCGCTGGTGGGGGTTGTTCCACCGCAGCGACTTCGACGGCATCCCGGTATGGCACACCACCATCGGACGCCAGCGCGGGCGCGGCGAGGGGCGCATCGTCGCCTATCTGATTTACAACGCCATCAGTCTGCTGCTGGGGCTGTTCGCCGTTGGCCGGGTGGATGTGGTGCTGGTGGTATCGCCGCCGCTGACCAGCGGACCGGTCGGCTGGCTGCTCAAGCTGCGCCACCGCGCCCGGTTGATCTACAACGTGCAGGAACTGTACCCCGACACGTACGTGACGATGGGCGCCATGCGCGCCGACTCGCTGACGGCGCGCGCCCTCTATGCGCTGGAGCGTTTTGTCTACCGCGCCGCCGACGCCCTGACGCCCATCAGCGACATGTTCGCCGAGGCGCTGCGGGCCAAAGGCGTGCCGGATGGCAAAATCCACGTGATCCCCAACTTCGTCGATACCGAGGCCATCGCGCCCGGCGCGAAGGACAATCCGCTGGCCCGCGAGCTGAAGCTGGACGGGCGCTTTGTGGCGCTGTACGCGGGCAATATCGGCCTGTCGCAGAGCTTCGACACGCTGCTGGAAGTCGCCGCGCGCCTGCAGGACGAGCCGGAGATCGCCATCCTGATCGTGGGCGACGGCGTGCGCCGGGCCGAGATCGCGGCGGCGGCGGAGAAGCTGCCCAACGTCATCATGCTGCCCTACCAGCCGCGCAGCGCCGTGCCGCACATCTACGCCACAGCCGACCTGGGCCTTGTGCCGCTGATGGCCGGTACCGCCCGCACGACGCTGCCATCCAAGCTGTATACGATCATGGCGGCGGGGCTGCCAGCTCTGGTGGCCGTCGATCCCGACTCCGATATTGTGCACGCCGTCAGCGGGGCGGATTGTGGCATAGCTATCCCGCCGGACAACGCCGACGCGCTGGAAGCGGCCATCCGCCAGGCGCACGGCGAGCGCGACCGCTTCCGCCAGATGGGCGCGGCGGGCCGGCGCTACGTCGAGGCGCACTATGCGCGGGCGGTTATCGCCCGGCGTTATCATGATTTGTTTGGTGAGATAACGGGTGAGTAAGCGCCGGGTTCGCCCGGCGTTACCATACGCTGTTCGAGGACTTGCTGAAGGGTTAAGCGCCGGGTTCGCCCGGCGTTATCATGATTTGTTTGGTGAGATAACGGGTGAGTAAGCGCCGGGTTCGCCCGGCGTTATCATACGCTGTTCGAGGACTTGCTGAAGCGTTAAAGGCCGGGTTGCTTTTGCAAAGTCCCCAGAATCTTTTGGTGAGAGTTCCACCCTCGCGCTCGCCCTTACCTGGTCGCAAAGCGGCTTGCGCTTTGCGCCGAAAACAGGCAAAGTTTTGTCCACTTTTGGAAAAGTGGCACGGGCTTGCTCGCGGGTACCGGGGCAGCGCCCCGGCAGGCTGCGCCCCCAGAAGTCAAAAGATGACTCTGCAATTGCCCTGTTAATCCAACCGATT
>CAZXCK010000027.1:24845-35472 GCA_964639225.1 uncultured Anaerolineaceae bacterium
GCGCCCCCAGAAGTCAAAAGATGACTCTGCAATTGCCCTGTTAATCCAACCGATTCGAATTGCAAGTTGGTCGGGAATCGGCTACGCTGTAAGTATCAGCAGAACCGCCGGCAATCAATACAACCAGTGGAGTGAATCGTGGGCAAACTGGCACACCTCACCACCGTCAAAACGGCGCGCACGGCGTCTTTCGCCTACACGCCACCCGCCGCCGCCTTTGAAGCGGTGCGCATTCTCGTTAAGCCTACGCTGGGCTACGCCGCCGGTCACCCGGTGACCGTCAGCATGCCGGTGATGGCCGCCGTGCTGCGCGGTCTGCGCCGGGCCAACCCCAACGCCCGCATCCTGATCGTCGAGGGGCAGGCCACCGACGCCAGCCTGCGCGACATCTACGAACACAGCGGCCTTTACGATCTGCTGGATGACAATATGCGCCTGGCCGCCACCAGCGACCTGCGCATGATGACCTACGAAAACCAGATGCCCATCCCGGTACATTTTGAGCAGCTTGAAGCCCCCGGCTATATCGCCGACTACGACTGCTGCATCAGTGTAGCGCCCTTCAAGCGCATCATCCACGACGACCAGCCGCGCGTCAGCGGTCCGCTGGCCGACCTCTACGAGCTGCTGGCTCCTGGCCAGACCGACCGCCTGACCGCCATGAATGCCCTGCACGATCTGTATTTCACCATCGGCCACCACTTCGATGGCACGGTGATCGACCTGACGGAGATGCTCAGAAGCGACGACGAGCGCCTGGACTGGGGCGAGAGCGCCCACTTTGGCCAGGTCATCTGGGGCGATGACCTGCTGGCCGTCGAGGAGTCGGCCTGCCGTCTCACCGGCGAGCCAATGCCCGATTACATCAACTCCATCCGCGCCCTGCGCGAGATGATTAACACCCAACAACCACAGAAGTGAGTCCAGCCCTATGGATACCGTGAGAGACCGGCAACAGTCGGTGGACTGGGCGCGCAGGCTGCTCAACACCGATTTTCTGATTCTGGACTTCGAGACGACCGGCCTGCGCGACGCGCAGATCGTGCAGGTGGGCGTCATCGACCGTCAGGGGAACGCGCTGCTCGATACGCTGGTCAACCCTGGCCAGCGCATCCCACCAGATGCTACTCGCGTTCACGGCATCAGCGACGACATGGTGCGCGACGCGCCCGTCTTCAACAGCCTGTACGTGCAGCTCAGTGTGATGCTGGCGGGTAAAGTTGTCGTCGCCTATAACGCCAGCTACGACGAGGGCGTGCTCAAGGGCGTCTGCAAGCGACACGGTCTGCCGGTGCCGCGCGCCCGCCGCTGGGAATGCGCCATGCGCGCCTATGCCCGCTTCTACGGGGCATGGAACGCCGCCCGACGTTCGTATACCTGGCAGAACCTGGGCAAAGCCTGCGCCCAGCAAAGCATCCAGGTGGACAACGCCCACAGCGCCGTCGGCGACTGTCTGATGACCCTGCGCCTCATCGAAGCCATGGCCCGCTGACCAGCGCCGGTTCTAGTCATCTTCTCAGCAAAACAGGGTATCGTTAGCCTCGTGCGCCGGGACCGGTCCCGGCGACCAGCGTTTACTGCAAAATAACGAGGTGAAACACATGAATACACTGTCACAGATAACGATTGGCTTTGGCATGCTGCTGGCGATTGTCGGCGTTGTCTCTTACGCCGCCGCCAGCGGCGACAGCCGCAGCATCACCGCTCTGATCCCGGCCTTTATCGGCCTGCCGCTGGCGGTCGCTGGCTGGGCCACCACCCGCGAGAACCTGCGACGTTACGCGGCCTGGGCGGCGGTGCTGCTGGTGCTGGCCCTGCTGCTGGGATCGCTGCGCGGCGTGGCCCTGCTGGTCGGCGCGCTGACCGGCGACGAGGACGTGACTTTCCCCATGGTGCTGCAGACCGTGCTGGTGATCGTCAGCGCGATTTACCTGGGCTTCAGCTTTGTACACGTCCGCCAGACGATACGCAGCCGCCGGACATAACTACATCGCGTCTCCGCTTGACGTGGGCCATCCCCCAATCATAGGGGTAGTGCGATGATATTAGCTCGTTGATAATAGGGCTGAATTACAAGCGCCGTAAGGCATGGTGATAAAGGAGTGGTTATGGAGAACCTGCTCACCATCAATCCGGCCACTGCCGACCCCACGCTGATATATCTGCTGCTGGTCGGCAGCATCTGGATCGGCATCACGGCGGCGTACATCCCCGGCACCGGCATCATCGAGGCGCTGGCCGGGGCGGGCATCATCGCCAGTTTCGTTTTCCTGGCGCAGATGCCCACCAACTGGTTTGCTGTGATGATCGTTGTTGTCGGACTGTCGGGGTTTATCGTCATGCCGTTCATCCGGCAGCAGTACGCGACCCTGGCGGTGATCGGTCTGGCTATGCAGGCTGCCGGCGGACTGCTGCTGTTCGACGGTCTGCGGGTGTCGCTGTTCGTCATCGCGCTGACGGTGGTCATCCCGTTCGCCTATCACCAGTGGGTGCTGCTGCCCATGCTGCGCACCATCGGCCAGCAGCCGGTGAGCGATCGCGATAACACCATCCTCGGCATGACCGGGCGCGTGGTCAAACCCATCACGCCGGACAGCCCGGGCACCATCAACATTGACGGCGAGCTGTGGACGGCGGTCAGCGAGCAGGAGCTGCCAGCCAACGAAGAAGTCGTCGTCGTCCAGCGCCAGGGGCTGCGGCTCATCGTCGAGTCGTTCAAGCCCAAGCGCGAACCCGATCATTCAGATCAGACGATCGAAGAGGAGATGAACAACTGATGCAAGAAACAGTCCTGATTGGTCTTGTCGCGTTTTTACTCATCATCTACATTCTGACCCGCGTCATCCGCGTTGTACCGGAATATGAGCGACTGGTCATCCTGGCGCTGGGCCGCTACGCTGGCACACGCGGCCCCGGCATCGTGATCGTCATACCCCTGCTGGAGACGGCGGTCAAGGTCGATATGCGCGAGCGCTTCCTGGACATCCCGGCGCAGACCGCCATCACCCAGGACAACGCCCCCATCGCCATCGACTTTCTGGTGTACTACCGCATCACCGATCCCAAGCGCGCCGTGCTGGAAGTCGATAACGTGGTGAGCGCCTCGCTCAACATCGCCACGACGACGCTGCGCGCCGTCATCGGCGACATCGAACTGGACGTGGTGCTCTCCAAGCGCGAGCAGATCAACGACACGCTGCGCGTCAAGCTGGACGAGATCACTGAACGCTGGGGCCTGAAGATCACCAGCGTCGAAATCCGCGAGATTCAGCCGCCGGACGAGGTCCAGGACGCCATGAACCGCCAGATGACCGCCGAGCGCGAGCGCCGCGCCGCCGTCACCCGGGCCAGCGGCGAGCGTGAGGCCGAGGTCATGCGCGCCGAAGGTGCCAAGACAGCCGCCATTCTGAAAGCCGAGGGCGACCGCGAAGCCGAGATTCTGCGGGCCGAGGGCGCTAAACAGTCCTCGATTCTGGAAGCCGAGGCAGAGCAGCAGTCCCAGGCGCTGCGGGCCGCCGGTTTCAGCGAGGCGCTGCAGCACATCCACGCCGTCGCCAACACGCTAGACGACCGCACCATGCTGCTGCAATACCTCGAAGCGCTTAAGGACGTGGGCAGCAGCCCATCGACCAAGTTCATCGTGCCGATGGAAGTCACCAACCTGATGCGGCAGTTCACCGACACGCTGAGCCTCAACAGCCAGAACGGCGACCGTCCACCGGCCCAGCCCGCGCCGCGCCCGGTGAGCCGCCAGCAGCCGGAAGGCGGCAACCCGTCCGCGCCGCCCACGCAGCGCACATGAGTCCATGTCGGTCCGTTTTTGCCGGTGGACCCGCCTGATGGGCGTATAATACAATTTGGGTAAGCAACAAAAGCGGCTCACGGGCCGCTTTTGCTATGCCTGCCGGTTACCCCCACTTATCGTTGAGAGGTTTACCCTGGTTACCAAAGCACAATCCCTGGTTCACAACGACATGCCATCCATCAGCCCCGTCACCAAAGCCTATGCCGCCATCGGCATCGGCCTGATTACGGCGTCATTCGCGGCGGTGCTCATCCGGCTGGCTCAGGATGCCGGTATGCCCTCACTGGCCATCGTCGCCGAGCGACTGCTGCTGTCCTGGTTGATTCTGTCGGTGGTGGTGTTGAGCCGTCACCGCGAAGCCATCCGCCACATGCGCCCGCGCAACATGCTGCTGGCCGCGCTGGCTGGCTTCTGGCTGGCGACGCACTTCTCGATGATGGCCGTATCGCTGGAATATGGCTCGGTGCTGATGGCGCAGACCATCGTCAACACAGGCCCGCTGTGGGTGGCCCTGCTGGAAGTGTTTGTCCTGCGCTATCGTCTGCCGAAGCTGGTGTGGGTGGGGCTGTTCATCGCCATGCTGGGCGGCTCGCTGATCGGCTTCAGCAGCGCGGGGGACACGGCCACCGGCTCGCAGCCGCTGCTGGGCGCGGCGCTGGCCCTCAGCAGCGCGCTGGCTGGCGCGGTTTATTTCACCATTGGCCGTAAGGTGCGGGCGGGTGTGCCGCTGCTGCCTTACATCTGGTTTGTGTACGGCGGCGGCGCTCTGGCGATGCTGATCGCCGTCAGCTTCACCGGGACATCGCTGGCTGGCTACGAGCCGCGCGCTTACCTGTGGATCCTGCTGCTGGCGCTCGGCCCGCAGTTGATTTCGCACACCAGCCTGAATTACGCGCTGGCCTACATCCCGGCCACCATTACCACCATCTTCGGCCAGGTGATCTCGGTGACGGCGGCCATCGTCGCTTTCGCCCTGTTCGCCGAGGTGCCACAGCCGCTGGAAGCGGTCGGCAGCTTCGTGATTCTAGCGGGCGTGGTGCTGGCCATCCTGGCGCAGAACCGCCGCCGAACACCCGCCATCAGCGCGCGGCACGAATCACACAGCTAGTAACTACTCAGGTAGTTGCCGGGGCGCAGCCCGCCGGGACTGCGTCCCTTACACCCGCCACTTTTGAAAAAGTGGACAAAACTTTGCCTTTTTCGGCGCTTTGCGCCGAAAAGCAGAGGGTCAAGGGAGCGAGGCTCCCTTGCGGGGGTGTGGGGGCGCTGCCCCCACAAGATATGCTGAGTAGTTACCACAGCTAATCAATCGGGGACGCCTCGTGAGACGCCCCCATTACATTCAGTTGAGTTCAACCGGGTTCGCCAGCAGACCGGCCAGCAGATCGACGGACGCCTGCACGTCACCGGTATCGACCGTCTCGCTGGTGGTGTGGACGAAGCGGCACGGGATCGAGATGCAGCCGCTGGGCACGCCAGAGCGCGCCATCTGGATGGCGGCGGCGTCGGTGGTGCCGCCCGTCAGCAGTTCGAGCTGGTAGGGGATGCCATCGGCCTCGGCGCGGGATTTCATCCAGTTGACGATTCCCGGCGGGACGACCAGCCCATTATCGTGAACCTTGATGGCCGCGCCACCGCCCAGCTTGACCGCCATGCGCGGACCCTTCGCCTGGTCGCCGCTGTGAGTCACATCCAGGGCGATGCCGATCTCCGGGTCGATGCCGTGCGCGGCGGTGCGCGCACCACGCAAACCGACCTCTTCCTGCACGGTGAAGGCGAAGTAAACCTCGTTAGCCGTCTGCTTGTTCAGCCTGCGCATGGCCTCGATGGCCACCACACAGCCGATGCGGTCGTCCATCGCCTTGCCCACCAGGCGGCTGCCGCGCACTTCCATCTGCCGCGAGAAACCGGCGGGGCTGCCCTCTGGAACCGTGACCTGACCGCCGCCGTCATCCACGTCGATGAAGAAGTCGTTGAGGTCCGGCACGTTGCGATTACTGCCGCCGTTGTTGCTGTGAACGCTGATAACGCCGACGGTGCCATCCTCGAACACCACGCGATTGCCACGCAGCGTGGTGTGGATCAGCCCGCCGATGTTAGCGAAGCGCAGGTAGCCGCTCTGCGGCTCGCGGAAGGTGGCCATCACGCCGATCTCGTCCATGTGGGCGGCGACCATAATCCGCTTGCCGCCCTGGCCCACCCGGCAGATCAGGTTGCCCAGCGGATCGACGGTAATTTCGTCGGCCAGGTCGGCCACTTCTTCCTGGATGAGCTGGCGCACGCGGTGCTCGTAGCCAGACGGCCCCCAGGCTTCGGTCAGTTTTCGGGTCAGTTCAATCACGTTTATTCGCTCCTCGGTCTGCGGTAATGCACGCGGAAACGGCGGACGCCGCGGTCGCTGTGAAAGTCGTCAAAAGTCATCGTCTCCAGGCCGCCGCGTTCGAAAGCGGCCAGCTCGGCGACGGAAATCGGCCAGGGGATGCCCCGGCGGGATTGGTGGGGTTCGCGGCCATCGCACACCAGCAGCAGCGAGCCGCCCGGCTTCACCAGCCCGGCGACAGCGGCCATCGCCGCCTCGCTGATGGTGTAGGGCAGGGCCTGCACGGTGTTGATCTCCAGCACAAAATCGAAGAACTGCGCCCACTCTGGCGGCAGGTCGAGCAGGTCGGCCACGCGATAATCGACGGCGCTGTTCGGAAAACGCCGCTGGCACCACTCGACCGCTGTCGGCGCGATGTCGAAGGCCGTCACGGCAAAGCCCAGCCCCGCCAGATACTCGGCGTCATCGCCCAGGCCGCAGCCGACGACCGCCGCCCGCTGGCCGCCGCCGTCCAGTTGAACGCGCTCGGCCCATTCCACCAGCGCGGGATTGGGTATTCTTCGCGCCCAGGGTACGCGCGCCTGTCCCTCGATGGCCCCGGCGTACAGGCGCTCGAACCAGCCAGTCGGGTCGTCATTGGACCACGACTCGCGGATCAGGCGGCTGATGTCGTGCTGGCCGGGCATGGCGCTATACATCCGGCACCGGTTCGGTGTGAGCGCCGTCGCCCGCCACCGTCTCGATGTCCAGCTCAGTCAGGAATTCAGTACGGGTGATGTCGTCCGCCTGCAGCGCGCGCAGCTTCTGCGCTGGCACGGTGATAATCTCGATGGGTTCGCCGACCCGCACCGATGGCACCACCACCACCTGCTCCACGCCCACGTCTGCGCCGACAATGATCTCGCTCACCACGCGGAAAACATCGACGATTTCGGCGCGGTAGCCCAGCACACCCATCTCGGACGTCAGATACACCAGCCGCAGGGACGGCAGTGCGTCGTCGCCCAGCGGGACGATCTCCACGTTGGCGACGCCGCGCACACCGGGTACATCGCTGACGGCACTGGCCACCCGGTCGATCATCGGGCTGCTGCGCTCCGTCGAAAGCCCACCTTCGATGAGCACCGGCAGCAGCAGCAGCAGCACAACCAGCAGCATAAACAACCCTACGATGATGCGCCGCATCAACCGGGTTTTGCTGTCCAGCTTTTCCTTCTGCTGCTGGAGCGCCGCGAATTCCCGGGTTTCAGCCATGCCGCACCGCGTCGAACGTCACCACCTGCAAAACTGCCTGCGCCAGCCGCAGCGCGGCAGCGTAGTCATCGCGGCTCAACAGCGCCGCCGGACTGTGAATGTAGCGGCACGGCATGGAGATCACCGCCGACGGGATGCCCGCCTCGGCCAGATGAATCGAGCCGGCGTCGGTGCCGCCGCCCAACTGCGTCTTGAGCTGGTAGGGGATTCCGTTTTCCTCGGCGGTGCGCCGCAGCAGTTTGAGCAGGCCCGGATGGGCGATCATGCTGCGGTCCATCACCGTCAGCGCCGGACCGGCGCCCACCCGGCAGGCGGGGTTAATCTCGTCGCCGTCGTCCGGGTCGCTGGTGGGATTGGGCAGATCGTGAGCGGTCGTCCCTTCGAGCACCAGAGCCAGGTCCGGCTGGAAGGTCTGCGCGGCCACTTTGGCCCCGCGCAGGCCGATCTCCTCCTGCACGGTGAAGGCTGCCAGCACATCGACCGGGTACGGCCCGCCCTGCAGCACATCGACCAGCAGCGAGCAGCCCACGCGGTCATCGAAGGCTTTGCCGCGCAGCATGGTATCGCCCAGTTCCATATACTGCGTGTCGAAAGCCACCCGGTCGCCACGTTTGACCTTGCCATTGGCCGAGCCGTTGCTGGTCGCGCCAATGTCGATGCGCAGATTGCTGATCTTGACCACGTTCTGATCGCGGTTCATGTGGATGGGCGTCCAGATGATGACACCCGGCAGCAGATCGTCGCCCACTTTGACGCGCAGACCCGGCAGGATGCGCGGGTCCACGCCGCCCACGTTGGTAAAGCGGATCAGCCCGTTGCTGTCGATGCCGGTCACCATGAAGCCGATCTCGTCCATGTGCGCGGCGATCATCACGCGCGGGCGGCCTTCGCTGGCGCTGCCGCGCTTGACGGCGGTCACGCTGCCCATCGCGTCGATGCGGATGTCCTCGGCGTGGCCTTTGATGGCCTCGAGGACGATTTTACGGACGGCTTCTTCTCTGCCGGTAACGCCGACCGCTTCCGATAGCTGTTGTAGGATCATCGTTTGTGTGTGCCTCGTCTTTCTGCGGTCCGGCTTATCTGACGGACAATCCAGATTACGTCCAATCTCACCTCACCCCCGTCTCGCTTTGCTCGACTCCCCCTCTCCAAACATTGGAGAGGGGAAAGCGAACGCAGTGAGCAGGGGTGAGGTCAGGCCGGTTCCTACGATTCCGTTTGTTCTTCCTTCAGTTCGTCCCAGTCGATGGTCGCCAGGAAATCGGCGTCGAGCTGGGCGATAAAATGCGCCAGCAGCCGCCCGGCGCGTTCGACGTCGCTCATGTCCAGCGTCTCCACCGGCGAGTGCATGTTGCGCAGCGAAATACTCAGCAGCGCGGTGGGCACGCCCTGGCGCGCCACCTGGATGGCCCAGGCGTCGGTGCCGCTGGCCCCGGCGATGGGGTCGTCCTGGATTTTGATCTCGTGGTAGCGGGCCACCTCTTTGATCTGCCTGCGCAGCTTTTCGTGGAAGTTGGGGCCGATGCCCATCACCGGGCCGCCGCCCATCTCGCTGGCGGTGTCGGCGTCGACGCCGGGCTGGTCGGCGAAGGTCACGTCCAGGGCGATAGCGATGTCCGGCTCAATCTGGTAGGCGGCGGTCGTCGCGCCGCGCAGTCCCGTCTCTTCCTGGACCGTCGCCACCGCGTATACATCCCAACTGTGACGCATCCCCTGAAGCCGGTCCAGCGCCAGCGTGACCGCCGCCACACAGGCGCGGTCGTCCATCGCTTTAGCGGCCACGCGCCCGTTCTGGAGTTCCAGCAGCGGCACATCGACGGTGATGAGGTCGCCCAGGCTGACCAGTTCCGCCACTTCGGCGGCGGGCAGGCCCACGTCGATCACCAGTTCGTCGAATGAGGGATACTGCTTGCGCTGCTCATCACTGAGCAGATGCGGCGGCACGGCGGCCACCACGCCGGGCAGCGGTCGCTGGCCGTGAACCAGCACCGGCTGCGCCAGCATGACGCGGTTATCCACGCCGCTGATGCGATGCACATAGATAAAGCCATCGACGATGTCGCGCACCATCAGGCCGATCTCGTCCATGTGGGCCGCCAGCATAATCCGGCGCGGCGGGTCAACCGGGTCGGTCGCCCGTTTGATGCCGATCAGGCTGCCCAGGCCGTCCTGCTGCATTTCGTCGACGAGGTCGCGCCAGGCGTCGCGCACAATGTCGCGGACGGTGCCCTCATGGCCGGATGGCGCGTGCGCTTCGACCAGGTTCTTGAGATGCTGTTTAACATCCAGCAAGGTACTCTCTCCTTAATCTGTGCGATGCCGCGTCTGTTCGGCGGCACACACCCGGCAATTCTACCATCCACACCCGGCCAGCAAAAGCCACCTGAGTCCATGCCTGCGGTCCCCGCGCTTAATCACCGGGCGCTGGCGTGTCGGTCGGCGGCAGCAGCGGCGTTGGCTCTTCCGGCGGCGCGTCGGTTGGCGGCGGCTCGTCAGTTGGCGGCGGGTCCGTTGGCGGCGGCACGGGCGTATTGGTCGGCGCTGGCACCGGCGTATCCGTGGATGGCGGCAGCGGGGTGTCAGTTGGCGGCGGCACTGGCGTATCGGTCGGCAGTGGCGGCGGCGTATTGGTCGGAATCCGAGTCAGGGTGGGCGCGGGCGTGCTGGTTGGAATAAACACCGGCGTCGGCGATATGAAGCGAGTGGGCACCACCGGCGGCGGGATGAACTGGCCCGGCGTCGGGCCGAGACCGCTGCCCGGCGTGAATGTCGGCAGCGGCGTGCGCGAGGGCGGCGGCGTATTGGTCGGCTGGTCGCCGCCGATGGGCGTGTTGGTGAACGTGGGCGTGTTCAGCGGCTGCTGCACGCTGCGGTCCGGCGCGGTGCCCCACAGGATGAACCCCAGCAGATAAAAGGGCAGCGTGCCCAGAATAATCAGGAAGAAGATCGTCCGCAGTAGAGTCTGGCGGCGGCTGCCGCTGCGGGGATTAAGATCGTAGGGTTGTCCCATAGTGAGAACACTCACGGCTCGTCACGATAACATCCCCAACTATAGCACAGCGCAACCATCCGTTAAATGCAGGAATCCCCGGCGGCGCGGTGCTGTCACATCGAAGCGGTGAAGCACGCGGGTTTCGTTCGGAAACAGGGGCGGGTTTGCAGCTTTCGCGCCGCCACCAGCAGTTTCAGTGCGGGCGCGCTGTAGCACGCCCTTACGATGGCGCGTAAGGGTGGCGTATACGCCACCC
>CAZXCK010000028.1:0-35239 GCA_964639225.1 uncultured Anaerolineaceae bacterium
CACCCCCGCCTCGCTGCGCTCGACTCCCCCTCTACAAATATTTGGAGAGGGGGCTGGGGGGGTGAGGTTAAACGGGAATGCGCATTCCTTCTGGTTTATCCATAAGCGCATCTGCGCGGCGAACTAAGCGCAGTTGCGCGATGAACACCACAAGGTGCCGCTCTCCAGACGTTCGCGCAGGGTTTCCAGCATGGCGTCGGCGTGCTCCTGCGTCATCCGCCCACTTTCGACCGCCTGCTCGAACCTCAACTGTGCCTGTTCCAGCAGTTCCTCGATGGCGGCATCGACATCAACCCCGGCCTCAGTCAGGATATCCTGTAGTGTTTCGCCAGCGGCCAGACGTTCGCGGACTTCTGGCAGCGTCAGGCCGGACTGTTCGGCCAGCTCGACCCACCAGCCGCCCAGCATGACGCCATCGCCCAGGCGACCTTCCTCAAGCCAGTGCTGCATCATCTCACCGCGCCGTGTCATGCGCTCACCGCGATTTTGCAGCACTTCGGCGCGCTGCTGCATGGTGTCGTGGCGATTCTGCATCATTTCCTCGCAGCGCTCGACATCGCCGCCGCGCCGCCCCACTTCGTCGCAGAAATCGCTGTCATCGTCAAAGCGCGGCCCGCCGCGGCCCTGTGCCGCTACCGAACTGACGACCAGCGCCAACAGCAGCAGTGTTACCAGTGCGACCAGTGTCGTTTTGTTTTTCATGATCGTGTCTCCTATTATTGAACTCATTGACCTATGCTGGTCATTTTCGGTTGTCGATGTAATCGATCCTCTACCGGAATGTAAAAAGTTGGTAAAATCAGCTTAATTGCGTAAGTGGGGCGTGTGCTATGGACCCAGCCAATCCACAGACCGAATCAGGCGTTGTCGATCTGTCGGTCATCATCGTAAGCTGGAATGTCGCCGATCTGCTGGTCGATTGCCTGGACAGCATTCTGTTTAACTCGGTGGTAATGAGCCGCCAGCCTGACCAACAGCCCCGGACTGAGGTGCTCGTCGTCGATTCGGCCAGCAGCGACTCCACCGTTGAACGGGTGCGCCAGCGTTTCCCCGGTGTGACGCTGCTGCCGCAGGCCGAAAATGTGGGCTTCACGCGCGGCAATAACATCGGGTTACAGGCGGCTCGCGGACGCTATCTGCTGCTGCTGAACCCGGACACCCTTGTTCTGGGCGATGCGCTGCAGGTAATGGTCAATCATATGGACGCCAATCCTGATGTCGGTATGCTGGGACCGTACACGCTCAACACCGACGGTACGCCGCAGTCCACGCGGCGCCGCTTCCCGACGCTGGCGACCGCATTTTTTGAGAGCACCTGGCTGCAACCGTTCGCGCCACAGGCTCTGCTGGACCGCTACTACATGCGTGATCTGCCGGACCTGGGCACCGCCGATGTCGATTGGGTACAGGGGTCGGCGCTGATGGTCCGGCGCGAGGTCTACGAGCAGATCGGCGGGCTGGATGAAGGCTTTGTCATGTATTCCGAAGAACTCGACTGGTGCAAACGTGCCAAAGATGCTGATTGGCGGGTGGTATTCCTGGGCGCGGCGCAGATCATCCATCATGGCGGCAAAAGCAGCGATCAGGTGACCGCTTTCAAGCATATTCAGTTTCAGCGCAGCAAACTGCGCTATTTTCGCAAGTATCACGGCACGGGCGCGGTGCTGGCTCTGCGCACCTTTCTGCTGCTGAACTACGCCTGGCAGCTCGGCCTGGAGTCGATCAAGAGTCTGCTGGGGCACAAGCGGGATATGCGCCGCGAGCGCATTCGCGCTTACTGGCAGGTGCTGCGCTCTGGTTTGAAGGCAACCTGATGCGCATTGGCATTGTCAGCGGAGAGTATCCGCCGCAGCAGGGCGGTGTCGGGGCGTACAGCCAGATTCTGGCGCGCACACTGGCTGGTCAGGGGAACATCGCGTTCGTTTATAGCAACCGGGACGCCATCGAAGATGACCCGGCAGTTAACCTTCACGCTGCGGCAAGCCGCTGGGGACCGCTGGACCTGCGCGCGCTGGCTGGCTGGGCGCGGACCAATCGTCTGGACCTGCTCAACGTGCAGTACCAGACCGCCGCCTATGGCATGTCGCCCTGGCTGCACTTTCTGCCGGAGTTCGCGGGCGGTCTGCCGGTGGTAACGACGTTTCACGATCTGATGTACCCGTATCTGTTTCCTAAAGCTGGTCCCCTGCGCGACTGGATTGTGATGCGGCTGGCGCGCGCCTCGGCAGGTGTGATCGCCACCAATCACGAGGATATGGCCCGCGTGGGGCATCTGCCGCAGGCCGCGCTGATTCCGATTGGCAGCAACATCCTGAGCGCGCTCCCTGCCGATCACGACCGCCAGGCACAGCGCAGCAAGGCCAGGGCAGCCACTGGCGATCTGCTGCTGGCTTATTTTGGTTTCCTGAACCACAGCAAAGGCGTCGATACGCTGATCGCCGCGCTGGCTGCCCTGCGCGCCGATGATATCCCGGCGCGGCTGGTGATGATCGGCGGGCGGGTGGGCAGCAGCGACCCGACCAACGCCACTTACGCCGTTCGCATCGACGAGCAGATCGAACATTTGGGGTTGGCCGCTTACGTCCACTGGACCGGGTTTGTGGCCGATGAAGCGGTCGCCGCCTGGCTGGACGCTGCCGATGTCGTGGTGCTGCCCTTCCGGGATGGCGCGTCGTACCGGCGCGGCAGCCTGATGGCCGCTATCCAGCACGCGCGCCCTATCGTCACCACCCAGCCCGTTGTCGATATTCCGACCTTCCGCGATGGCGAGAATATGCTGCTGGTCCCGCCGGATAAGCCCAGTGCGCTGGTCACGACTCTGCGGCGACTCAATGCCGACCCCGACCTGCGCCAGCGGCTGGCTGATGGTGCAGCCGACCTGCGCGCCGAGTTCGACTGGCGGCGTATTGTGGATGCCTATTCCGCCTTTTGCGCGCGGGTCATCCAGTCCCGGCGTGAGGTGAAATCTTGAATGTAGCCACTGTCGCGCCGCGTCGTTTGCCAGTGGATGCTGCCGCTGTTGGGGCGCTGGTACTGCTGTGGCTGCTGTTTTTCTGGCGCTTGTTCACGCCTACCCCCGCCGACCAGCTCTCGCTGGTACACGGCGATTTTTCGCGCCAGTTCGTGACGTTTGGGGCCTACCAGCACGAGCGTTTCAGCGCCGGTGAGGTGCCGCTGTGGAATCCGTATAACAACGGCGGGCTGCCGTTCATCGCCGATACGCAGGCGGCGGTCTTTTACCCGCCGCGCCTGTTGACCATCGCTTTGAGCAACCTCACTGGCGGCGGCTGGACGTACAACACGCTCCAACTGGAGATGACGGCGCACGTACTGCTGTACACGCTGCTGATGTACGCCTTTGTCCGTCGCCTGACACTGGGCCGGGCGGGTAGCGCGCTTGGTGCGTTTGTGGCGGCGTTGGTCGCCGGCTATGGCGGCTTTATGACCGGTTATCCGCCGCTGCAACTGGCGCTGCTCGAAGCGGCGATCTGGCTGCCGCTGGCGCTGCTGGCCGTTCTGGAAGCCACGCGGACCGCTTTCCGCTGGCGGTGGCTGGCGCTGGCCGGGCTGGCGCTTGGATTAAGCTGGCTGGCTGGCCATCCGCAGACAGGCTGGTTCGCCACCTATACGCTGGTGGCGTATCTGGCGTGGCGCGTCTATACGCAGCGGCTTGGATGGCGCGTATTTGTGTTTGCGCTGGCGCTGGTCGGCGCACTAACGCTAGGCATCGCCGCCGTGACGCTGCTCCCTGGTCTGGAATACCTGACGCGCACAGCACGCACGGCGCTGAGTTTTGATGACAAGGGCGGCGGCTTCCCCTTCCACGATGTCGCGCAGATGCTCGTGCCGGGAGTTGTCAGTCTGTGGTCGCCGCTGTTCGCCGGTGTGACCGGGCTGGCGCTGGCCGGAATTGGCCTGGCCGCACGTGACCGCGAGCGCCTGTTCTGGGGCGGTCTGGCGCTGGTGGCGCTGGGCCTGAGCTTTGGCGCGCGCAGCGCCCTGTTCCATGCACTGTATAACACGCTGCCCGGCCTCAGTTATTTTCGCGGCCAGGAACGCGCCGCCTATCTCGTCAGCGTGAGCGTGGCCGTGCTGGCCGGTCTGGGCGTGGTCGCGCTGGCGACGCCATCCGGTGCGGCCTTTTTGCGGCGGGTGCGCTACGCTGTCGCCGCGCTGGCGTTGGGTATCGGCGTGCTGGCACTGCTGGTATTTGCGCTGTGGACCGGCGCGCCCGATGCTTACGGGCACGTCATTGAGCCGCTGGCCTTCAGCGCGCTGATCGCCGGTCTATTGCTGGCGCTGTTGTGGCGCGATCCGCCACTTAGCCACATGGCGGGCGCCGGTCTGCTGGCGGCGCTGGTCGTTTTCGAGTTGTTCTCGGTGAATATGGGCGGACCCGGCTACGAAGCCCGCCCAGCGGACGCGCAGCCCATCATGCAGACTCCGCCGCTGGTGAGCCGTATTCTGGACGACACGGACAGCCCCTATCGCATCGACGGCAGTCACGACCTGCCCGAAGCCGGGCCGTATGGCAGCGGCAACGGCGGCAGCCTGTACGGCGTGCAGGATATTCGCGGTATCAGCCCGCTGTTCCTGCGCGGACCGCACCGCATCATCGAGCGCGGTATGCCGTCAGAGGTCGCCTGGGAGCTGTTCGCCGTGCGTTATGTCATCACGCCCTGGGAAGAACTGCCGCTGACCGCGTCGCAGATTATCGCCCGCGACTATCCCGCCGGGCAGACGCTCAACCTGCACCGCCTCGATGATCCGCGCCCGTTAGCGCTGCTTCTGGCCGATGTCGTCGTTGTACCCGATGATGATGCGGCCTACGCGCTGCTGGCCGATCCCGACTTCGACAGCCGCCAGACAGTTATTCTCGAAGACGAGCCGGCTGTGCTGCTGCCGGAAGCCATCCCCGACGACGCCCGTGCTACCGTTACTGATTTCGGGCCAGAGCGCATCACGGTTGAAATCGAAACCAGCAGCGACGCGGTGCTGTCGCTGGCGCTGGTCGATTATCCCGGCTGGCGCGCCCGCCTCAACGGCGAGTCGATCCCCACGTTGCGAGCCTACGGCGCGCTGACAGCGGTCAGCGTTCCCGCCGGGACGCACACCCTCACGCTGACTTACAGCCCGCTGAGTTATCACCTGGGCGCGATTTTCAGTCTGGTCACCTGGGGCGGGCTGGCTATACTGGGCCTGTTGCTGATCGTCAACCGCAGGAAACGGCATGCAATCGATTAACGAGGCTCAAATCTGGTTTGCGCGCCTGGGCGGGCGCAGCGTTGCGCTCCTGCTGGGTGTCACGCTGGGTCTGGTGGGTGGAGTGCTGGCGCTGCTGCTGGTGGCGCTTGGCCCGGTGGTCGCCTTCGGGCTGACGCTGGCTGCGCTGGCCGGGCTGTACATTCTGACGAATGTCAACGCGGCGCTGTACGCCATCATCTTTGTGATGACGCTGCTGCCGTTCGGCACGCTGCCGTTTTCGATTGGCTTTACGCCCACGCTGCTGGACCTGGCGATTGGCGCCTTTGTGCTGGTCTACCTGTTCCAGTGGATGACCGGCAGGCGCAGTGTCTTTCGCACGACGCCCGTGCATCTGCTGATCGTGGTCTATATGCTGTGGCTGCTGCTGGCCTTCTTTTTGGGGATGCGCCACTCGCCGCCGCAGATGAACGATTTGCGCCAGTTCGCTGGCACATTGCTGAGTATCGGCCTGGTTTTCATCGTCGTCGATCTGCTGCGCGACACGGTGATGCTACGCCGGGTGGTGCTGGTGGTGCTGGCTGCTGCCGGTTTACAGGCGCTAATCGCTGCTGCGCTGTATATTTTGCCCGATGATACCGCTAACACGCTGCTCAATAGTCTGGGACGCCTGGGCTATCCGGTTGGCAACGTCATCCGCTACATCGAGGCCAACCCCGACCTGCCAGAGCGCGCCATCGGTACCTGGGTGGACCCCAACGCGCTGGGCGGTGTGCTGGCCATCTCCGCCGCGCTCATCGCGCCGCAGGTCTTCGCTAACAAGCCAGTGCTGCGCTACCGGGTGCTGACCTTCGGCGTGCTGGTCCTGTTGACGATCACGCTTATTCTGACGTTCTCACGGGCGTCGGCGCTGGCGCTGGCCGCTGGTCTGTTTGTGATCGCTGTGGCCCGTTACCGGCGTTTCCTGCCGCTGCTGTTCGCTGGTGGCGCGCTGCTGTTGCTGCTGCCGCAGATGCAGGGCTACCTGATGCGCTTTGTAGAGGCCTTCACCGCGCAGGACCTGGCGACGCAGATGCGCATCGGCGAATGGACCGACTCGCTGCGGCTCATCAGCCGGTACCCGGTGTTCGGTGTGGGCTTTACCGGCACGCCGGACATCGACATCTATACCGATGTCGCCAACCTGTACCTGATTATGGCCAACCAGATCGGCCTCGTGGGGTTGGGTATCTTCCTGATTACAATTTCTGGCGTGCTGATTTATGGCCTGCGCGCCTGGCGCATCGCCCGCCGCGACGAAGAACTCGACTCGATCCACCTGGGCTACCACGTGGCGCTGGTCACGGCGATGGTCAACGCGGTGGCTGACCTGTATTTCTTCCGCCTGGATTTCCAGGGGTCGATTACGCTCTTCTGGCTCACAGTGACGCTGGCGCTGGCGAGTTCGCGGTTGGTGCTGGAACGCTCCGCCACGAGAGCCGGGCCTGAATCGACGCTTGTCAAAGGGGTGGATGTCCGCTAAGATTGCCGGCGTCTGATGACAATTTAGCCAGGATGCGTTTTGCATCCAGTATCTTTCCGCTCCACACCGCGCGCTCGCGCTACAGTGGGGCATATTCCGTGGAAAGGGGACATCCACAATTCATGAAAAGAGCATACGAACTTACCTTCATCGTGCGTGTTGATCCGAACGAAGAGGTCATCCGCGACGCCATCAACCAGGTCAAGGACTGGGTTGAGGAAAACGACGGCGGAACCGTCAACAAGATCGACCAGTGGGGGCGTCGTCGTCTCGCCTATGAGATTGACAAGCAGCGCGAGGGTTTCTACGTGCTGATGGACGCCGAGATTGACACCGATCATCTGCCGGAACTGGAATATAACCTGAAGCTGTCATCGTCAGTTCTGCGCTATCTGGTGGTCCGCCCGGACTAAAACCAGAAGCCAGCGTGACGGTTCGGCCATCGGTGTACGAGGTTTAGACTGTTAAGGAAAAGCCTATGGGACGCGGGTTGAACAAAGTCATGATTATCGGTCTGGTGGGGCGTGAACCAGAGATGCGTTATACCCCCAGTGGCCGACCAGTCACCAGCTTCAGTGTGGCGACCAGCCGCAATTGGACATCTGCCGACGGTGAGCGCCGTGAAGAGACCGAATGGTTTAACGTTGTCGCCTGGGGCAATCTGGCCGAAATCTGCAAGACACACCTGACCAAAAACCAGCAGGTTTACGTTGAGGGGCGTTTGCAGACTCGTGGCTGGGAAGACGAAAACGGCAAAAAGCATTTCCGCACGGAACTGGTCGCCAATGAGATGATCCTTCTGGGTGACCGCCGTCATCCACACCATGATTTCGATTACAGCGACGAAGAAGACGACAGCGGCGACTACGCATTCTAAACGCTGGTCTTCGAGTTGAGTTAACCTACATGGAGAGGTTTTCGTGAGCAGAGACAGAGATTTCGAAGATAGAGACGATCAGAACAACGGCGACGATCGCCCTGATCGTTCTGAGGGACGTGGCGGCTATCAGCGCCGTGGTGGGCCGCCCGGACGGGGTGGGTCTGGTGGAGCTGGTGGTGGCCGCCGCCGCCGTCGCAACACCTACTGCCCGGAAGGCAAGTGCTTCGACTACAAGGATGTCGATACTTTGCGTCGCTACATCAGCGAGACTGGCAAAATCAAACCGCGCCGCCAGACTGGCAACTGCTCTCGCTGCCAGCGGGAACTGGCCCGTGAAATCAAGCGCGCCCGGCATCTGGCGCTGCTGCCTTTTGTCTCGTCGGGCGAGTAACGCGCATCCCGGCAGGCTGCGTTAGCGTTTGAGCAATACAACGGCGGGCACGACGTCGATGCTGGCGGGTGCCCCGATGAGGAGCTTTCTTTATGGCAAAACGACGTCAAACGACCGGGTTGCCCAGGGCCGAACGCCAGGCCCAGCCCGGAGCGGCAGGAACTAAAGGCGCGGATCTCCGCACCCACGCCGAGCGCGAAGCCGACGTCCAGCGGATGATCCTGCTGGGCGTGGGGTTGGCACTGGGGTTGGTTATATTGATGCTGGTTGTCGCATTTATCAATGACCAGTTCATCACACCATCGCGGACGGTCGCCTCGGTCAACGATGAGGATATCAGCATCAGCGACTTCCGGGATCGGACACGCCTGGAGCGGCTGGTCAACATTGAAAGCATCAACGGGGCTATCAACAGCCTGCTCGAACTGGGCTTTAGCTTTGATGAGGCCGGTAATCAGGTTGTCCAGTTTGAGCCGTATGCCTCTCAGTGGAACGAGTTGAACGCTTCAGAGCAGATGGGCCTGCGGGTCATCAACGATATGATAGGCGATCAGTTGGTCCTGGCCGAAGTCGAGGCGCGCAACATTACTGTCTCGCAGGACGAGATCGAAGAGCAGATTCGTCAGGTGCTGGGTTTCGACCCGGACCTGTTCGACCCGCTGCCCGACCCCGAGGCGACGCCGGAAGTCGAGCCGACGTCAACGCCGACTCCGCTGGTTTCGCCCACGCCGTCGCCGACGCCCACCGACGCGCCGACTGAAGTTCCGGCGGATGTTGACGAAGCTGCTGATGAAGCTGCTGACGAGGCCGGTGATGCTGAGGCAGGCGAGGTACCGCCTACCTTTACACCTATTCCGACCATTGCGCCGGTGCCCACCCGCACCGCCGAGGAGCGCGACGACGCCTTCCGCCGCTACCTGGACAACTTCTATGACCGTGCGCGTCAGGATGCTGGGGCCAGCCGCGACGATGTCAACCGCTTCTTCGAACTGCGCGCGCTGCGCGTGGCCCTCGGTCGTGAAGTGGCCGATGTCGGCACGACCGGCACCTGGGTCAACGCGCGTCATATTCTGGTCGAGACTGAAGAAATCGCGCTGGATATCCTGGACGCGCTGGCCAATGGAGAGTCCTTCGCCGAACTGGCGCGTGCCGTGTCTGCCGATACCGGTTCCGGGGAGCGCGGCGGTGAGCTGGACTGGCAGTCCGTCGATAACTATGTCGAACCTTTCGCTGACGCCGTGCGTGACGCGCCGTTGGGCGAGATCGTTGGCCCGGTTGAGTCTGAGTTCGGTTTCCATATCATCCAGGTGCGTGCCCGTGAGCAGCGTGACCTGACCGAAGCTCAGATCGAGCAGAATCAGCAGGAAGCTATGAGCGAATGGCTGCGCGAACAACGTGAGCTGGAAACCAACGAGATCGAGATAAACGATATCTGGCCGGATTACGTTCCCACGAACCCGCCATTTGTTTTCCGCGAGCGCTAGCGGCAGAGTAATATTGACCCAATACGCGGCGGGCAGCGACACAGGCTGTCCGCCGTTTTTGTTGGCTTGCTGTGTCATGGCCAACGCTCAACCCACGCCTGACCAACTTGTTTCGGCTGTGCGTTGCCCGCCGGATAGGGGTAGGCTATAATGCCGGCGATGAAAAGCCAACACATCGCCAAGCTCGAAGCACACCTCGAGCAGATCATCGAGAGCACTTTCGTCAATCTGTTCGGGAAGCGCATACATGCCCATGACATCGCGCTGCGTCTGACCCGCGCGATGGAGAGCAGCCTGCTGGCCGCTACTGGCAGCGACCCGCGCCCGCTGGCCCCGGACGATTATGTAATCTACCTCAATCGGGATGTTCACCGGCGGCTGCTGGAACGCCACCCGCACCTGAGCCATATGCTGGGCGAGCACATCGTCGAACTGGCGAGTCAGTTCGGATATCGGCTTAATGGCACGCCGCATATCCGGATTCTGGCCGATGTTTCCCTGGACAGTGTGGATGTAAACGTCGCCGCCCAGCACAGTGACCAGAACGTGAACAGCACCGCCGCGATGGAGCGCGTCCAACTGCCACTCGTGCGAAAACCACTCAACCCGGTGCTGATCGTCAACCAGTCGCAGACGATTCCGCTGGACCTGGATGTGGTCAACATCGGGCGTCACCACGACAACCAGATCGTCATCGACGATCCGTATGTGTCGCGCCATCATGCGCAGTTGCGGCTGCGGTTCGGCTCGTATATGCTGTTCGATGTGCCCAGCCAGGCGGCGACCTTCGTCAACAACATCCCCATCAGAGAATACCGTCTGCACAGCGGCGATGTCATCCGGCTGGGGCGCTCGCAGATTATCTATCTGGAAGACGACCCCACCGATGGCGAACTCGGCCAGACCGACACACTGGACCCCCTCTAAGGCGGCGCGATGAGTGCTGATGTCGTTCTGCTTGTGCTGCGTTTGCTGTCTGCCGGGCTGCTGCTGGGCCTGCTGGCAGCTCTGATGTTCGTCATCTGGCGCGATTACCTGGGCGCGGTCAGCGAGGTGCAGGCCAGTCGCCGGGTGTACGGCCAGCTTGTCACGCTTCAGGAGATCGACGGGACGATGATGGTCACCGGCGAGGTGCATCCACTGCTGCCGGTCACCAGCCTGGGACGCGCCCCCACCAACACAATTGTCATCCACGATACCTTTGCCAGCAGCGAGCATGCTGTGGTGTTTCTGCGCGGCGGCCAGTGGTGGCTGGAAGACCGCCGCAGCCGTAACGGAACCACCCTCAACGGTCTGCCTGTCGGCCAGCCGGTGGTGGTCACCAGTGGCGACATCATCGGCCTCGGCCAGCGTTATTTCCGGCTGGAACTCGAACGCTGATCGTGGACATATGCTCAGTCGGTTCCGTCTGTTTTTATGGTCGGGGCTGGGTTACTATGCCCCCAAACTAACTTTCATCTCAGGAGCTTAAGCATCATGTCAGAAAACGTTAAGATCGCTGTAATTGGTGGCTCTGGCCTGTACAAAATGGCCGAGATCAGCGACAGGCAGACCGTGCAGGTCGAGACGCCCTACGGCAGCCCCAGCGGCGATATTGTGATTGGCACGCTGCGCGGCAAGCGTGTCGCCTTCCTGCCACGTCATGGCGAGGGGCATATCTATAGCCCGTCGCGGGTGCCGTATCGCGCCAATATTTACGCCCTCAAAAAGCTCGGTGTGCGCTTTGTCATCAGTGTGAGCGCCTGCGGCTCGCTGCGCGAGGATTACGCGCCGGGCCACATCGTTATCCCTGACCAGATTTACGACAATACTAAGTTCGAGCGGGGTGGGCACACTTTCTTTGATACCGGTCTGGTGGCGCACGTGTCGGTGGCGGAGCCGTTCAACCGGGATCTGGCCGACCAGCTTTACCGCGCGGTCGGTAAGGTTGGCGGGACGGTGCATCGGGGTGGCACGTTCGTCACCATCGAGGGGCCGCGCTTCAGCACCAAAGGCGAGAGCCACATCTATCGCCAGTGGGGGTGCAGCATCATCGGTATGACGGCGTCACCAGAGGCTTACCTGGCACTCGAAGCTGAGATGGCCTATGCCACTGTCGCCCATGTCACCGATTACGACGTCTGGCACATCAGCGAGGAACCGGTGACGGTCGATATGGTCATCCGCACCATGCAGCTTAACCTCAATGTGGTGCAGCGCGCAGTAGCTGCCACTATCGAGCAGATGGACGAGGACGCTGTCTATGACTGTCACAGCGCCCTTAAAGATGCACTGATCACCGACCGCGCCAAAGTCCCCGCTGACGCGCTGGAGCGACTCGCGCCTATCGTCGGGCATTATTTCAACGAGGGCTGACTCTGCTGTGACCGCTGACCTGGGCGCTGTCAACACGCCGGAATTAACAGAGCGCGGCCCGCATGAGGTGCCGTTTGGCTATCGTGCCAGTGTAGAACGCGCTCTGCTGCTGCTGGGTGGCGCGTTTATGCTGGTGAACCTGATCGCGCTGGCTGTGCTGCGTTCGGGGGATGGCCTGCGCGTGCTGACACATCTGGCTGTGTGGGCGTTGTGCGCGGCGGGCGGCCATGTGATTCTCAACTGGCTGCTGCCGCGCCGGGACGCGCTGCTGTTTCCGCTGGTGATGTTTCTCAGCGGCTGGGGGCTGGTCCTCATCGACCGGCTGGCACCGCCCTTCGCTGACCGCCAGGTGATCTGGCTGGCGTTGTCGGTGGCTGCGATGGTGTTCGTGGCCGGACAGCCATATGTACTGCGCTGGCTGCGCAGCTATCGCTATATGTGGTTGCTGGCCGGGCTGGCGCTGTTATTCAGCACCATTCTGCTGGGGACACACCCTACCGGCCAGCCGGGCACGCCGCAGCTCTGGTTGAATTTTGGCGGCATCTACTTTCAGCCCGCCGAGGCGCTCAAGATCGTGCTGGTCGCTTTTCTCGCCAGCTACCTGGCGGAGCAGTACCCGTCTCTGCGCGCTTATCATCTGGTGGAGGGCAACCGCCTGTGGAGCCTGTCGCCGCGCGTGGCCGGGCCGATTCTGCTCATGTGGGGGCTGTCGGTGCTGATTCTCGTCTGGCAGCGCGATCTGGGCACGGCGGCGCTGTTCTTCGGTGTGTTCCTGGTGCTGCTCTATGTCGCCAGCGGCTACACGCTGATTCTGGTCAGTGGGGTGGTGCTGGCCATCATCGCCGGGAGCATCGCCTATAACCTGTTCGATGTCGTCGAACTGCGTGTCGATGTCTGGCTGAATCCCTGGCCGGAGTCCGATGGCCGCGCTTACCAGATCGTGCAGAGCCTGCAGGCGTTCGCCGCCGGTGGTGTTTTTGGCCAGGGGATCGGGCAGGGACTGCCGGTTTATATCCCGGTCATCCACTCGGATTTTATCTTCGCTGCGCTGGCCGAGGAATACGGTCTGCTGGGCGTGTCGGTCGCTATCGCCGCCATGCTGGTGATCGTTATGCGTGGGCTGCGCATCGCCGTTCTGCACCAGGGCTATCCATTCCGGGCGCTGCTGACGATTGGTTTGTGCGTGCTGCTGGCCATGCAGACGGCTATGATTATGGGCGGAGTCATCCGGCTGCTGCCGCTGACCGGCCTGACGCTGCCGTTTGTGAGCTATGGCGGCAGCTCGCTGCTGGGCAGCTATGTGATCGTCGGCCTGCTGCTACGACTGTCGGTTAAGGGAGAGTAGCCATGCAGTTCGAACGCGAGATCAATCGTCTGCTGCTGTTCGGCCTGCTGACGTTCGCGCTGGTGGCGCTGGTCGCGGCTTACTGGGCGGTGCGCGGGGCCGGAACCATTCTCCAGCGGGATGACAACCCGCGTCTGTTCGAGCAGCAGGCGCGGGTGGTGCGGGGCGACATCATCGACCGGCAGGGCCGGGTGATCGTCACCACCGAGCAGAACGGTCGGCAGCGCCCGCAGCGGCTGTATCCGCACGAGGCGGCCCATAGCGCGATGGGCTACTACAGTCTGCGTTACGGGACCGGTGGCGTTGAGGCCATCTATGATGATTGGCTCAGTGGCGCCACTCTGGAGACGAGCGCGCAGGATGAACTGGTGCGTTCGCTGCTGCACCGCCCGCAGCAGGGAGCCGACATCCACCTGACTTTCGATCTCGATGTGCAGCAGCGCCTGCACGAACTGCTGGAAGACCATACCGGGGCGGCGGTGGTGCTGTCCGTGCCGGATGGCGGCGTGTTGGGAATGCTCAGCCAGCCGACATTCGACCCGGCAACGCTGGATGCCAACTGGCCGCAGCTTGTCGAAGACCCTGGCGAGCCGTTTTTCAACCGGGCGGTGCAGGGCGGCTACCAGCCCGGCAGCATGATTTACACGCTGCTGGCGACGACCGCGCTGATCAACGGCGTGCCGCTGTACAGCGAATTCGAGGATGCCGGCGAGGCGATCTACGTGGCCGATCTGCTGCTGGAATGCGCCATCGAGCCGCCCGCCGACACGCTGACACTGGCCGAGGCTTATATCTATAGTTGTCCGGCGCCATTCGCGCGCCTGGTCAACCAGATCGGCCTGCCGGCGCTCAGCCAGACGCTGGACCTGTTCCGCCCCTATGACCAGCTTGTGCCGGAGAACTTTGCCGGTTTCCTGGGTGATGATCCACCCGCCGCGCCTGTGCGCCGTCAGGCGACCATCGAGGACGCTTTCGGCCAGGGGCAGATCACCTTCACACCGCTGGAGATGGCGTCCATCGTGGCGGCCATTATCAACGGCGGCAACGCGCCGCAGCCGTATATGCTCATGGCCACCCGCGAACCCGGCGCTGAAGCCTGGACTCCGGCCAGTGGCGTGCGCCAGACGCATCCTATCACCACACCGCAGACCGCCCGCCAGATGCAGACCATGATGCGCGGCGCGGTCGAAAACGGTGTCGCCTGGGCTGCCATACGAGGCGGACCCAACATCGGTGGCTATACGGCGCTGGCGTATTCGGGAGACAGCACGCATGTCTGGTTCATCGGATTTGCCTATATTGGCGCGCGTGAAGGGGCGGTGATCGCGCTGGTAATCGAAGACAGCGACGATCTCGATCTGGCGGCGTCCATCGGCGGCGAGGCGCTGCGTGTGGCGGCGCTGGCACTCGCGTCGCAGCAGTAAACTGGTGGATGCTCAGTCGGCGCTGGCGGGCAGGGGACTGCGCTGGCGCTCGGCTTCCATCGCGGCGATTTCGGCGTCCAGGTCGGGGGTGAACAGCCGCCGCCGGTAGATGAACGTCACGCCCATGCCTACGATCACCCGGAACCACTTATGGAAAAAGCCCTGCATCAGTGCCGCCGCGCCCGCCGCCGCCAGCGTAAACTGCGGATTGTCGGGTACGATGATGGCGCTCAGCATGGCCAACTGCGAGATCTCCGTCACACCAGCGCCGTTGGGGACAAAACTCAGCGCGCCGATGGCCGAGGCCACCCCCACCATAAAGGTCGCCTGGATGAACAGCGTCCAGGTGAGGTCCAGGCCCAGCCCCCACAGAATCAGCACATAGCCGAGGGTACTCGACATATAGACGCCCATGCCCATCAGCGTGGTGATGGCGACGTGCTGGATTCTGAAAATTTCGCGGCTGCTCTCGTAGAATTCGGTCAGGGCCGGGTGCAGTCGGTTGACCAGTGGCAGGCGCGCCACGATCCCCAGGCAGAAGTAGGCCAGCGGCGCGATCTGCACGACGACCAGCCCGCCGAACAGCAGAATGGCCGTCGAGAAGATGATGCCCTCGCTGATGCCCCGGTAGTCGCCCAGGTCCAGCCGTTCGCCGGCCAGCAGCAGCGTGATGACCAGCGTCACCACCACCGCCAGCCCATCGACGACGCGCTCGGCGATGACGACGGGCGCGCTGCGAGCCACCGGCACGCCGGTCCGCATTTTGAGAAAGACGGACTTCAACACCTCGGCGACCTTGCCGGGACTGACCACCATCGTAAACGCCGACACAAAGATGATGACGCTGTCCGCCAGGCTGAGCCTGTGGCGGGCCTCGATGACTCCCAGATAATAATGCCATTCCAGAAAGCGAAAGAAACCGGCGCTCACCTGCAGCAGGCAAAGCAGCGGCACCAGCCACAGCGGAAAGCCGCGCATGGCTTCGACCACGCCGTCGCTGAACTGCCCGCTGGTGTCCATGACGATCAGCAGCACAATGTAGATCGCTACAACCAGCGCCAAACCGGCTATGATCTGATTCCGGTACTTTCGCATATACGATTTACCTCGTTACCTGTAAATGATGTGGTCCGCTGTTACTGGGGGAATATATCGCTCACAGCCAGCCGGAAACCGGGCAGAATGTCTTCCGCTGTCAGTGTGCTGGTCTCGTCGAATTCCTGGGCGGCGTGCCCCGCCCTGTGGACCTCGACGCGCCGTTCCTGTGCGTTGACCACCCACACCATGACCCTCGCCGACAGGTAACCACTCAGTTTCAGGCGCAGTCGGCGCTGCTCTTCGGCGTTTGTCACATTGGAGATGACTTCGACCGCCAGCTCGGGGGGATTGGGGTTATAACCCTGCTGTGCCAGCGCTGGCTGGCGTTCATACGAAATGTAGGCGACATCCGGTGCGTAACGCTCGCCGCCGACCACGTAGCCGCCGTCAGCCCCGGTCAGATGCCCGCGATCATTTTTGAGCAGGTACATGCCAATAAAGGTCAGAATTCTGGCGGCAATCTTTGACACATATGGATTCGAGGGCACTTCGACGATTTCCCCATCAATGAGTTCGAATATTTTATCAGTGTTCTCTGGCAGCGCGATGCAGGCCTCGAACTCATCGAGCGTCATCCGCTGTTTTGCTCCCAACGTCATCACTGCACCTCATCACTAGCTGACCGGCCCCAACAAGTGGAGCGGGCCAATATAACTGCTCGCATGTCGTCTCGATTATATCATGTCTGTAGCACTCACCAAGTCTGTGAATGCTGGCCAGCGTGGGGTTATCGTTGGGTAGCGCTGCTGCTTTCGTGGTATTCGTTGAGTGAGATGCCGGAAATTCAATCGTGAAACCCGGCTTTGTTGCGTTTATACTTAGACGCGATTGTAGTGGAAGAAAGCTGACGTATGACTGATAGAGACGATACTGCCATCAACCTGGGTTACGAGCCGCCGCTTGACCCGGACGACACCCAACCCAGACGTTCGATTGATCCACAGCCAGGCCCGCTGCTCAATGATGCTTACGACGACGATGGTCTGCAGGCTCCGCCTCGTATTCTGGTGTGGGGGGCTGTCGGCCTGTTCATCCTGGGGATTGTGGGAACAGTCGCCGGTGTGCTGGTTTTTCGTGAAGTGCTGACACCTGGGCAGCAGGCGCGCATTATCGGTGTTGCGCCCTTTATGGAGTCTTTCCTGCCGCCGCGACCCGCCCCAGGCGACACACTGCCGACTGCCGGTCCGGTGGATGCTGGCGCTGCCGAAGGGTTGCTGACTTCGCCGCTCAACCTGAACAGCGATGAACCCGCCACCGATGATGAGGGCAGCGCGTCCGATTCGGAGGGTGAGGCGTTGGGAGACCCCGAAGCGGCTGATGCCGGTTCCATTCTGGTGCCGACGGCGACCCCTACGCCGACCGAAGCGCCCACCGAAGCCCCGACTGTCGAAGTGCCGCCCACCCAAGCCCCAGCAGAGCCGGAAGCCGCGTCCGAGCCGGAACCGGCGGTTGCGCAGCCAGAGCAGCCCGCCACCAGTGAAGATACGGTTGTAGTGGCGTCTGCTCCACAGCAGCAGTGGCCGCTGACGGCGCGTAACTTCGGTTTTACACACGCCCAGCAGACCTGGAACAACTGCGGACCGGCCAACATCACGATGGCCCTGAGCTATTACGGCTGGACGCGAGATCAGGCGTATGCCGCCCAGTATCTCAAGCCCAGCCGCGAGGATAAGAATGTCAGTCCGCACGAGCTGGTGGACTTCGTGAATACGCAGACCGATGTGCGCGCGCTGGCTCGTATGGGCGGCGATCTGGATCTGCTGCGCACGCTGGTCGCCAATGAATTCCCTGTCATCATCGAGCGTAGTTTCACGCCCGAAGGCTACGACTGGACCGGCCACTACCAGACGGTCGTCGGTTATGACGACACCATCCGCGAGTTTTACGTCTATGACAGCTTCCTGGGCACGGGCGGCAACGGCGCTGGCATCACGGAGACCTATCGCGCGCTGGATGAAAACTGGAAAGCCTTCAACCGCATTTTCATCGTGATCTACGAACCCGCCCGCGAAGCGCGGCTGCGCCAGCTTCTGGGCGATCTGGCGAACCCGCTGGATGCCGCCGCGCACGCCTTCGACGTGGCCCAGCAGGAAGCTCGTGCCAATCCGCAGGATGCTTTCGCCTGGTTCAACATGGGCACGTCGCTCACCGAACTGGGCCGCTACGAAGAGGCGACTGTGGCCTTTGACCAGGCGTTTAACCTGGGCGTCCCCTGGCGCATGCTGTGGTACCAGTTTGGCCCGTTTGAAGCCTACTACGAGACCGGGCGTTATACGGACGTATTGAGCTACGTCGAGACGAACCTGGGTAACGGCGGCGAATGGGTCGAGGAGACGTACTACTGGCAGGGGCGTGTTCTGGCCGCTCAGGGTCGCACCAACGAGGCGCAGTCGGCGTTCCGTACCGCGTTGAACCGTAACCGCCTGTTTGAAGATGCCCGCCGCACGCTGGACGCGCTGGGCGGCTGATTTTTGCAACCACCCCGGCGACCGGGGCACACGCTCCGGTCGCCTGTCTGACTGCTGGCTGCATCCACTCGAATGGCTGATTGCACCAAAGGAACATGCTCATGACGACCCAACCGGACGCCGTCGATTTGCCGCAATCCAGTGAGGCGGCCCAGACTGCTGCTGAGAAAGCCGCTGGCATCGAACGGCGCAACCGGCATCTGGCCCGTTCAACGCTGATCGTCATGATCGCCTTTGGGGTTTCGAAAGGCATCAGCCTGGCGCAGACGGTCATCATCGCCAGTGTGTTCGGCGTTGGCTCCGAATGGGACGCCTTTGTGACCGCCAATCGCATCCCGGAGCTGATCTTCACGCTGATTGCTGGTGGCGCGCTGGCCCATGCCTTTATTCCCATTTTCAGCAGCTATCTGGCCCGCGAAGATTATAACGGCGCGTGGCGCACCGCCAGCCATGTCATCAATTTCATCTTCACCGTTACCGCGACGGTGAGCGTTTTTGTGTTTTTCACCGCGCCCTGGTGGGTGGCCAACGTCGCCGCGCCCGGCTTTGACGCCGCCGGGCAGGCTCAGACGGTCGAGTTGATGCGTATCCTGCTCCTCAGCACGATGATTTTTTCCGTAAGCGGCATCGTGATGGGCATCCTGCAGAGCCATAATCATTTTCTGCTGCCGGCGCTGGCGCCCATCATGTTTGACGTGGGCATCCTGTTCGGTGTGGTTTTCCTGCTGGGGCCGTTCGGCGTGCATGGGCTGGCCCTGGGCGCGGTGCTGGGTGCCGGGCTGCATCTGGGTATTCAGGTGCCGGGGCTGATTCGTTTTCGTGCCCGCTGGACTCCGGAACTGGGCATACGGAATCCGGTGCTGTGGCGCATCATCCGGTTGATGCTGCCGCGCGTGGCCGGCCTGGGCGTGTTCAGCATCAACTTCCTGATTATGAACAATATTGCTTCGCGCCTGGGGACAGGCTCCGTCAGCGCGCTGGACTGGGGCTGGCGCCTGATGCAGATTCCGCAGACGCTGGTCGGCACGGCGATGGGCACGGTCATCTTCCCGACGATGGCCGCCCTCAGCGAGTTAGGCGATGTGGATGGCAAGCGTAACGCCATGTCGGGCGCGCTGCGCTTTATCATGATTGCCAGCATCCCGGCTACCGTCGGCCTGATCTTCGTCGGTAGGCCGCTTATCAGCCTGCTGGAACGCGGCGCGTTCGATGCGTCGGCCTCGGCGCTGGTGTACAGCACGCTCCAGTTCTTCGCGTTAGGTCTCATCGTCCATTCTGCGCTGGAAGTCATCGCCCGCAGCTTCTACGCCGATAAGGACACGCTTACGCCGCTGTATGCGGCCATTGGCGGCGCGACGATCAATCTGGTGGGGTCGATTGTGTTCAGTAACGTGCTGGCCGCCGAGCAGTTTCTGGTGCAGTCGTATATGCTGCGTCCGTTTGACATTCCACTAATGCTGGACCCGGTTCAGGCGGCGGGCAACGTGAGCGGTCTGGCGCTGGCCAATTCGCTGGGCGTGATGTTCGAGGTGGGCTTTCTGCTGGTAATTCTGCGCCGGCGCTGGGAAGGCATCAACGAGAACGCGCTGGCGCGCACCGTCGCCAAGACGCTGGCTGCCAGCCTGGTGATGGCGGTCGTCATCGTCGTCATCAATGGTGCCTGGCACACGCTGGGCCTCAGCGAGCGCGGGCTGATGTTCACCATCATTCAGGTGATTGTAGAGACGGGCGCGGGCCTGCTCACGTTTGTTCTGGTGGCTTTCGCGCTGCGCATGGAAGAGCTGGGCATGCTGCTGAACATGTTGTTGCGCCGCAGGCGCGTTGATCCTTCCGCGCTGCCTACCTGAACCGGCAGCGACAAACCGAAAGGCAAAACCTATGACGATTGAGATCAAATCGCTCACGCTGGGCATGGTCGCTACCAACTGCTACCTTGTCGGCGACACCGAGACGGGTGAGGCGCTGGTTATTGATCCAGTGGACCGCGCTGACATCATCTTCCAGGCCGCCGAGGAATCCGGCTGGTCGATTAAGCTTATTCTGGCGACGCACGGCCATTTCGACCATGTGCTGGCCAGCAAGGAACTCAAAGAAAAGACCGGCGCGCCGTTTTATATCCATGCGGCGGATACCCTGTTCCTGGATGCGCTGCCGCAGATCGGCATCCAGTACACCGGCCAGCCTTTCCCGCAAGCCGCCAAACCGGATCGCCTGCTTACTGACGAGCCGGAAATCATCGAACTGGGCGCTATCCGCCTGGAGACGCTATTCACGCCCGGTCATGCGCCGGGGCACATCAGCTTTTATATGCGCGAGCATCAGGTCGTTTTCAGCGGCGACTGCCTGTTCGCCGGCAGCATCGGACGCACCGATTTACCCGGCGCTGATCACGACCAGCTCATGCGCTCCATCCGCGACAAACTGCTGCCGCTGGGCGACGATGTGCAGGTGCTGCCCGGCCACATGGAGATGACCACCATCGGCCAGGAACGGCGTACTAATCCATTTCTAACGCGCTAAGTTCATCAAAAAATGGGATCATGTGGGCGTCGTGTTATAATCTGAGCGTATGATACAGGTGGTCGGTTACGGTCCGGTGCAACAAGGAAACTCAGCCGGTGAACATCCTCAACCAGTATTCCTATCCCCTCATCGCTTTGGGTGTGATGGTTGTCGTGTATCTCATCACGCGGCGACAACTGCGCCAGAGCTGGCCGGTGACAGTCGGCGTGCAGGGAGTGATTGCGCTGGCGTTTGTGGCCGGTTTCCTGCTGCTGCGTCCTGGCCTGTCTGGCGTCACCGATGCTGACGCGGCCCTGGAATCGGTGGGCAACGGGCGTCCGACGTTTGTCGAGTTCTTCAGCAGTTATTGCAGCGGCTGTCTGGCGTTTAATCCCATCGTCAACGAGATCGAAAGCGATATTCAGGACGAATACAACGTCCTGCGCATCGACATCCACAGTGATGCCGGTCGAACGCTGCGCCCGGCTTTAGGCTTTTCGTTTACGCCGGAGTTCGTCCTGTATGACCCGGCTGGCAATGAAGTGTGGCGCGATCATATCCCACCCACCACCGCGCAGATCGAATCCGCCAGGCAGTCCGGTTAAACGGTGCATATTCTGCTGATTTTCCTCGACGGGGTGGGGCTGGGCGCAGATGACCTCGCCGCCAATCCGTTCGCGGCGGCGGACCTGCCCACGCTGCGCCGGCTCGCCGGGGGTGCGCGCTGGCTCAACTCGGCCAGCACATACCATGATGAAAACCTGCGCTTCATGCCGCTGGACCCGCGCCTGGGTGTGCCGGGCCGCCCGCAGAGTGGCACCGGGCAGGCGGCGATTGTCACCGGGCGCAACGTGCCGGCCATCATCGGCAGGCATTACGGCCCCAAACCCGACGCCGACACGCGCCAGATTCTGGATGAAGGCAACCTCTTTCGCCAGCTCGTGGACGCCGGACGCAGCGCCGCGCTGCTCGAAGCCTACCCGCCGCGCTGGCATCGGGGCATCGACAGCGGCAAACACCTGCCGTCGAGCTACCAGTACGCGACTCGCAGCGCCGGTCTGCGCTTCATGACTGCCGACGATCTGCGGGCCGGGCGTGCCCTCAGCGGCGACTGGACCGCTGAGGCATGGCGTACACAGCTCGGCTTCCCGGATATGCCGGTCCTCACTCCGCACCAGGCAGGTCGCCGTCTGGTCGAAATCAGCCGGAGTTATGACTTCAGCTTCTTCTCGCACTGGATCACGGATGTAATCGGCCATCGTGGTTCGCTGGAGCAGGCCGTCGAACTGCTGACGACGTTCGACGCGGTGATGGCCGGCGTGCTTGAGGAGTGGGACGCCGACGAAGGGCTGGTTATCATCACCAGCGATCACGGCAACATCGAGGATTTGTCGCACGGCAAACACACTGAAAACGACGTGCCCGGCGTGGTCATCGGCAGCCAGCACGCTGCTTTTGCCGGGGCGCAATCCCTGGCCGACCTCGCGCCGCGCATCGCCGATCTGCTGCTGGCTTAGTCGTGGCGATGCGTCAGATAGTGGCGTAACTGCGTGGCGGCGAAAACCAGGGCAAAGGCCGCCGTAATCGTCAGCACGATGGCCGGGCCGGTGGCGATCCCCAGGTGATACGACAGGTAAATCCCCACCACGCCGCCCAGCGCGCCCAGCGTCGCCGAAATGAGCATCATATAATGCATACGATTGGCCAGCAGGCGAGCCGTCGCCGCCGGGGTGATGAGCATGGCCAGCATCAGCGCGATGCCGACAATGCGCAGGCTGGCGACGATGGTCACGGCGATGAGTACCAGCAGCAGCAGACGCAGCGCCTCTGACGGCAGCCGCAGCGACCGCGCCAGCGACTGGTCAAAGCTGATGAGCACCAATTCCTTGTATAAAATCAGGATCAGGCCCACCACCACCACGCTGCACGCCAGCATAATCTGAATATCGACGCTGGCGATTCCCAGGATGTTGCCAAACAGGATATGCACCAGGTCGCGGCCATAGGCACGCGAGTCGCTGCTGATGATGGCGATGCCCAGGGCGAACATCGCCACGAATACGATACCGATGGCTGTGTCTTCTTTGAGGCGATCGCCGCGCGTCAGCCAGCCGATGCCCAGCGCAGAGCCAATGCCGGCGATCAGCCCACCCAGGAACAACGCGCCGCTGGCCGCGCCACCGGTGACGATGTAGGCGACAGCCACGCCGGGTAGAATGCTGTGCGCCAGCGCGTCCCCGAAGAAGGACATACCGCGCACTACCACAAAGGAGCCGATCACACCGCTGGTAATGCCCACCAGCACGGCGGCCATCATGGCGTTACGCATAAACGTATATGTCATCGGCTGGATGAAAAACTCATACAGGTCCATCAGGTTGTCCCATTTTGGATGCAGGCAGGGCGGGGGACGCCCGGCAGGCTTTAGCTGTGGCTGTCGTTGACGATAATCGTCTGGCTGCCACTGCCCACCACGCTGACGCGGTCGCCGTAAGCCTGACGCAGATTATCCGGGGTGAACACGGCCTGCGGTTCGCCGTAGGCGATGACGCCGTTTTTGAGGATCAGCACACGGTCAAAACGTGAGGCCGCGTTGAGGTCGTGCGTCGCCAGCAGAATGGTGATACCCGCCTGTTTGAGCGCGTCCAGCGTTTCCATAATTTCCTGCTCGGCGGCCACGTCCACCCCGCTGAATGGCTCGTCGAGCAGCAGCACGTCGGTATCCTGTGCCAGCGCCCGTGCGATGAATACACGCCGCTTCTGGCCGCCGCTGAGTTCTCCGATCTGCCGGTGGCGGAAGGGTCGCATACCGACCTGATCCAGCGCCGCGTCGACGGCCTGGCGGTCGCTGCTGCGCGGCCAGCGCAGCCAGCCGATCTTGCGCGCGCGCCCCATCATCACCACATCCTCGACCGTCACCGGGAAGGACCAGTCAATCGCTTCGTGCTGCGGTACGTAGGCCAGCATCCGGTGGCTGGTGCGGCAGTTCTCACCATGCAGCGAAATCTCCCCGGTGCTGTGTGGGATGAGTCCCACCAGCGCTTTGAACAGCGTGCTCTTACCGGCTCCGTTGGGGCCGATGATGGCGATATGCTGGCCGCGCTGCACGTCAAAGCTGACGTTTTCGATGGCGCGCCGCTGGCCGGGATACCCCGCCGTGATACCGCGCACCGCCAGCGCCGGGCAGGTTTGCGCGTCGAGTTGCTGGTCTGGTTGAAGATAAAGCGGGTCGCTGACTCGTAATGCCAAGTGATTCACCTCATCGCAAGTGATACGTCATATCAATCATGATGGCACGTCCGGCGGTACTTGTCAATGGCGGCTGCGTGCGCGGGGCGCGGATTTTTCGGCTGCGTCAGGCGGTAAGAATAGAATTGTTCATGCAATTGTCTGATACGCTATTGTGAACTAAAATAACAAAATCGTATCGTTTGCAACAGGGATGATGGTGGTGTTTGATAGCGTAGACTTCTATGATCTGTTACCTGTAATTTTCATTGGTGGTATGCTACTCGTGTTCGTTCGGTCCAGCATGAAAACAGGCATGACGCACTCCAGGACGGCGTTTCTCTTCGTGACGACTGCGATTATGGCATTCTACCTTTTCGGAGACCGTGAGGCTCTGTTCCAGACGCAGGTTTTGCCAATCGTGGTGCTGGTTAGCGGGCTGGCGCTCATGGTGATCAGGCGAGTGTCAGGATAGCCGCACGGGTCTCGACCAGGCCGAAAGCAAAGTCTGCCCCCGCTGCCAGGGCTTTTGCAAAGTCGGCTGCTTCACATTGGGGCTTCGCCCCAAACCCTACCACTTTTGAAAAAAGTGGACAAAACTTTTGCCTTTTTCGGCGCAAAGCGCCGAAAGGCGCGGGGTCAAGGGGTCCCTGACCCCTTGCGGGTGCGCGAGGGCAGCGCCCTCGCAATTAGAGTTTCTGACTTTGCAATCGCCCTGCCCCCGCTGCATCCTGTCTTGACTATGGGGCGGCGCTACACTACAATTTTCAGGCTATGACCCTGAGCAAAGTTGAATCTGCTTATGTTTGAAAGTCTGAGCCAACGTCTGCAAGACACCTTTGATCGCCTGGGGCGCAGCGGTAAGCTGACGGAGAGTGACGTCAACGCCGCGATGCGCGAGGTGCGTATGGCCCTGCTTGAGGCCGATGTCGCGCTGCCGGTGGTCAAGGATTTTGTCAAACGGGTCAAAGAGCGGGCCGTCGGCGCGGAAGTGACGAAGGCGCTCAAGCCGGGCCAGCAGGTCGTGAAGATCGTCCACGACGAACTGATCGACACGCTGGGCGAGCCGGGGCGGCTGAACTTTTCCGGCAGCACCAAGCCGCATGTGATTATGCTGGTGGGTTTGCAGGGTTCCGGTAAGACGACGACCGCCGCCAAACTGGCGGTCTATCTGCGCCGCGAGGGGCGGACGCCTTATCTGGTGGCGGCGGATACCAACCGGCCCGCCGCTGTGGACCAGCTTGTGACGCTCGGTAAGCAGATCAACGTGGGCTACCACGAAGAAGGCACCAGCGAGCGCCCGGCCAATATCTGCGTCAACGGTGTGAAGGCCGCTAAAGAAGCCGGGGCTGCTGTCGTTATTCTGGACACCGCCGGTCGCCTGCAGATCGACGAGTCGCTCATGGATGAGCTGGCCGAGATCAAGCGACGCACCAACCCGGCGGAAGTGCTGCTGGTAGCGGACGCCATGACCGGCCAGGAAGCGGTCAACATCGCCCAGGGCTTTAACGACCGTGTAGGCATCACCGGACTCATTCTGACGAAGGTGGACGGCGACGCGCGTGGTGGCGCGGCCATCTCCATGCGCGCCGTGACCAACGTGCCCATCAAGTTTATGGGTACCGGCGAGAAGATCGACGGCTTCGAACTGTTCCACCCGGACCGCCTCACCGACCGCATTCTGGGTATGGGCGATGTCATGTCGCTCATCGAGAAGGCCGAGGAAGCGTTCGACGAACAGGAAGCCATGCAGCTTCAGAAAAAGATGCTGCAAAACCAGTTCACTTTGCAGGATTTTCTGGAACAGCTACAGAAAATCCGCAAAATGGGGCCGATCAGCCAGATTATGGGCATGATCCCCGGCATGAGCCGGATGCAGTTGCAGAATGATATCAACCAGGAAGAGGTCGAGCAGCGCATCAAACGGGTGGAGGCGATCATCAACTCCATGACGCCCGACGAGCGCGCCAAACCGGGCAAACTCAACGCCAGCCGCAAGCGCCGCATCGCGATCGGCAGTGGCGTTGAGGTGCGCGATGTAAATGATGTCATCAAGCAGTTCCGCCAGATGCAAACCGTTATGGAGCAGATGCGCAAGGGACGCTTTCCAAAAATACCGGGTATGTCCGGTATGATGGGCTGATGGTCCGGCCCGTATTTGAAGTTTACGCCAGCGTGATTGGCAGCAAGCTAGCATTAGCCGACTAAGGAGCAGCACCGTTATGGTTCGTATTCGTTTTCGTCGCATGGGGTTGAAGAGACAACCCATTTATCGTATCGTCGTCACCGATGGTCGCAATTCGCGCGATGGCGCTTTTCTTGAGATCATCGGCTTCCACAACCCGCGCACCCGTCCCAGCACGGATTACCTGGACGAAGCCCGCGCCCTCTACTGGCTGGGTGTTGGCGCACAGCCCAGCGAAGCCGTCGAGTCGCTGATGAAGCGCACCGGCACGCTGGAACGCTTTGCGCGTCTGCGCCAGGGCGAAGACCTGGAAAAACTGGTCGAAGAAGCGCAGCCCATCATGGAAGCCAACAAAAGCGTCAGCCAGCGCACCCGCTTCCCGTCCCCGGCTGCCGGCCAGGGCAAAAAAGCCCAGGCTGCCGCCGAAGCTGCCGCTGAAGCTATCGCCGAAGAATAAGCATAAGGCATTCTCATGGAACAAGAACTGGTCGAATACATCGCGCAGAACCTGGTAAACAATCCAGAGCAGGTCCAGGTCAAATCGAGAAGAACCAGTTCGTCTACGATTCTGGAGCTGCATGTCGCCTCTGGCGATATGGGCCGGGTCATCGGCAAACAGGGCCGCGTGGCGAACGCCATCCGGTCGCTGCTGCGGGTTTCGGCAACACGCAAGAACACCCGTATCATTCTGGAAATCGATTGATACATGCCGCCATCACGAGATAAGGGGTCGCGCCCGCAGTATCTGGTGCTCGGCGAGATTCTCCGTCCGCACGGCGTTCGCGGCGAAGTCCGCCTGCGCCTGCTGACGGATTATCCCGAACGCATCGCGGCGCTGACGAGCGTCTACCTGGGGAGCGACCCGCAATCGCCTCGTCTCCAACGTTACAACGTTGAACATATGCGGATGCACCACGATTACGGCCTGCTTAAACTCAGGACGATCAACAGCCGTGACGACGCCGACCGTTTGCGTGAGCTGCTGGTCATGGTGCATATCGACGAGGCTGTTCCCCTGGACGACGACGAAATCTACCTGTTCCAGTTGATCGGCATGGCCGTCCACACCGAAGCTGGCGAGACGCTGGGCACGGTCCGCGACGTGCTGGAGACAGGCGCCAACGACGTGTACATCGTCGATAGTCCGCAGCACGGCGAAATCCTTATCCCCGTCACCGAGGACACCATCCTCAGCACCGATATCGAGACCGGCATCATCACTGTCAGCCTGCCCGACGGCCTGCTCCCCTGAAGTCCGCAACCAGCCATTCGCTTGACAAGCAATTCCCCTGCCTGCTATGCTGGGGACCGACGCTAAAATACCATTCGAGTAATCAGAGCAATTGAGCGATCAACGTTACTGGCTGGGCTTCAGCCTGATACCCTATATTGGCCCCAGGCGAATTTTGCGTCTGCGGCAGTGGTTTGGTGATCTGGCTGCCGCCTGGTCCGCCAGCGGCGACTCGCTGCGCGAAGCCGGGCTTGACGAACGTGCCCTCAAACAACTACTATCCCGGCGCGATGACATAGACCTCGACGCGCAGATCGAGAAAGTTCGCGTAGCCGGAGCCTGGCTGCTCACCCTGGATGATGAGCGTTACCCGGCGCTGCTGCGCCAGATCGACGACCCGCCGCCTGTGCTCTATGTTCGCGGCACGCTGGCCGAAGCCGACGAGCTGGCGTTGAGTATCGTCGGCACGCGCAAAGTCACCCGCTACGGCCAGCAGGTCACGCACGACATCGCCCGTAAGCTGGCGCGCAGCGGCGTGACGGTTGTCAGCGGGCTGGCGCAGGGGGTGGATGGCGCCGCACACCAGGGCGCGCTGCAAGGGGGCGGGCGGACCATCGCCGTGCTGGGCAGCGGCATCGACGTGATTTACCCGCGCGAACATGCCGAGCTGGCCCGAAAGATTGTGGCCAGTGGCGCGCTCATCAGCGAGTTCCCGCTGGGCACCCAACCGACCGCCGCCAATTTCCCCCGGCGCAACCGGGTCGTCAGCGGCATGGCGCTGGGCGTGCTGGTCACCGAAGCGCCAGAGCGCAGCGGCGCGTTGATTACCGCCGGGCTGGCCGCCGAACAGGGCCGCGAGGTCTTCGCCGTGCCGGGCAACATCTACAGCGCCGCCAGCGGCGGGACTAATCGACTGATCCAGGACGGCGCGCGCCTGGTGTGCGATGTACGCGACATCCTGGACGAGCTGAATGTGGCCCACACCAACACCCAGACACGCACCCGCGCCGAGCAGATCGCGCCGGCCAGCGACATCGAGCGCGCCGTGATGCAGCACCTGAGCATGGACCCGATCCACATCGACGATCTGGTGCGGCTGTGCGGGCTGACGGTGGCCGATGTCAGCGGCACGCTGACTCTGCTGGAGTTGAAAGGGCTTGCACAAATGGTCGGTCACATGCAATATAGCCTGGTCTATCGTCAGTGACAGCAGGTTAGCAGCCTGCCTGCCGGAGTTCAGAGGCGAATTATCATGCACGATCATTATTATGCACTCATTCTCGCTGGGGGTGGTGGCACCCGACTGTGGCCCATGAGCCGCAAGCACAAACCCAAGCAGATGCTGCCGCTCATCGATGAGCGGTCGATGTTTCGTGTCAGCGTGGAGCGACTGGCGCCGCTGTTCACGTCAGATCGCATCCTGGTCGTCACTGGCGAGCAGTACGTGCAGGCCATGCGCGAGGATATGCCGGAGATTCCGGCGGAGAACTTCATCGTGGAGCCGTTTGGCCGCAATACCGGCCCGGCAGCGGCGCTGGGAATCTCCGTGATCCACAAGCGCGACCCGCAGGCGACCGTCGTCCTGCTTACCGCCGACCATTTCATCGGCGATGAGCCGAAATTCCGCGATCTGCTGGCGGCGGCGGGCGACGTGGCCCAGTCGGGCTATATCGTTACGCTGGGTATTTATCCGTCGCACCCGTCCACTGGCTATGGTTACATCCGCCAGGGCGACGAGATCATTTCCAGCAATGGTTTCACCGCCTACCATACGCGCGGCTTCACCGAGAAGCCCAGCCTGGTAGCTGCGACTGGTTTTCTGGCGTCCGGGCATTATAGCTGGAACAGCGGCATGTTCATCTGGAAGACGGCCCGCGCCCTGGAAGAATACGAGCACCAGCAGCCCGAACTCTACACGCTGCTGCAGCGGCTGGAGCCGGTCATCGATACGCCGCAGTTCGCCGGGACGATGGCCGAAATCTGGGAAGCGATGCCCAATGTGTCGATTGACGTGGGTATCATGGAAGGCGCCAAGCAGATGGCCGTCATCCCGGCAGACATCGGCTGGAATGACGTTGGCAGTTGGGAAGCCCTGTTCGATGTCCACGAGCAGGATCGTTTCGGTAACGTGTTCAAAGGAAAAGAGCAGGATCGGCATGTTATTCTGGACACAGAGCACACGATGGTCTACAGTGACCGTCTGATTGTGACGATTGGCGTGGACGATCTGATCGTCATCGACACCGACGACGCGCTGCTGATCTGCCATCGAGAGCGTGCGCAGGAGGTGCGCGACGTGGTCAATCACCTGCGCAGCACCAAAATGGACGAATATCTATAGGCCGATGCTGTTCTGACCAGCATCAGCGAACATCGTGAGACGTTAATTCAGGATAGGCGATGAGTGAACAAAAACAGGCATACTGTGTAAAGTGCCGGGAGAAGCGGGACATCAAAGACCCGACTCCGGTTTATACCAGCACCGGCACACCAGGAACACGCGGAACCTGCCCTGAGTGCGGTACGACGTTGTTTCGCATGGGGGCGACTCCGGCGCACGAGGGTCTGCCCAAACCGGAAGTCGTGAAAAAACCCGCCCGTAAGAAGGCCGCTCCGGCCAAAAAGGCGAAGAAACAGAAGGCCGCCGCCGGCAAACGTGCCGCGCGCAAAAGTGGCAAACTGGTCATCGTCGAGTCGCCGGCTAAGGCGCGGACGGTCAGCCACTTTCTGGGTAACGGCTACAAAGTGATGGCATCCAAAGGTCATGTCCGCGATCTGCTGGTGACGCAGCTTTCAGTCGATGTCGAGAACGACTTCGAGCCGAAATACCGCGTGCCCAACGACAAGCGTGACACGGTCAAGGAACTCAAAAAAGAAGCCCAGCGCGCTCAGGAGATTTACCTGGCGACCGACCCCGACCGCGAAGGCGAGGCCATCGCCTGGCATCTGATCCATGCTGCCGAAATGGACGAATCGCGCATCAAGCGCGTCGTCTTCCACGAGATCACCGACGCGGCGGTGGAGCAGGCTTTCCGCCATCCGCGTGGCATCGACATGGACCTGGTGAACGCACAGCAGGCGCGCCGTATCCTCGACCGGCTGGTGGGCTATAACCTCACCGAGCTGCTGTGGGACCGCGTCCGCAACCGGCTGTCCGCCGGGCGCGTGCAGAGTATCGCCGTGCGCCTGGTCGTGGACCGCGAGCGCGAGGTCGAGGCGTTTGTGCCCGAAGAATACTGGACGCTGGATGCGCGCCTGCAAAAGCAGATGAGCAACGGCAAACATGGCGCGCCATTCACCGCCCGGCTGGTCAAGATCAACAATGCTGATGTAGCCTTCGGCAGCGAGTCCGATGTCAGGCCGCACCTCGACGTGCTCGAACGCAGCCGCTATCAGGTGGCGGATGTCAAGCGTGGCACGCGCCAGCGCCGTCCATCGGCGCCGTTCACCACCAGCACCTTGCAGCAGGAAGCTTCGCGCCGGCTGGGCTTCACCGCGCACCGGACCATGCGTGTCGCCCAGCAGCTCTATGAAGGCATCGACCTCGGCGGCGCCGATGGCGCGGTCGGTCTGATTACTTATATGCGAACCGACAGCATGCACGTCTCCGAATCGGCGGAGCAGGATGCGCGCGCTTACATCGGCGATCGCTTCGGCAAAGACTACATGCCAGCTAAGCCGCCGCGCTACAAGACCCGCGCCAAAGGCGCGCAGGAAGCCCACGAGGCCATCCGCCCGACTTCGGTGAGTCGTGTCCCGGACGGCATCAAGGACGCCCTCTCGCGCGATCAGTTCAAGCTGTACAAGCTCATCTGGGAGCGCTTCGTCGCCAGCCAGATGGCCAACGCCGTCTACAACACCCTGCGCATCGAGATTCAGGCCGGCCCCGACGGAGAGACGCCGCCCTATCTGTTCCGGGCGTCGGGCAGTACCATTAAGTTCGCCGGTTTCCTGGCGCTTTACGAAGAGACTCGTGATGAGGATGTGGCCGTTGACGAAGACGAGGGCCGCATCCTGCCGGATATGAGCGCCGACGATCTGCTGGACCTGCTGCAACTGCTGCCAGAGCAGCATTTCACCCAGCCACCGCCGCGCTACACCGAGGCCAGCCTGGTGCGCACACTGGAAGAATACGGCATTGGCCGGCCCAGCACCTACGCGCCCACCGTTGCCGTGATTCAGGACCGCGACTACGTCGAAAAGCAGGATAAGCGTCTGCTGCCCACCGAGACGGGTAAGATTGTCAACGATCTGCTGGTCGAATACTTCCCGGAAGTGCTGGACTACCAGTTCACAGCCCGTATGGAAGAAGACCTGGATAACGTCGCCGAGGGTGACTTCGAGTGGCGCCCCATGCTGCACACATTCTACGAGCCGTTCCAGAAGCAGTTGCAGAACGCGCGCAGCCACATGCCGCGCACCCAGACCGAGGAATACGTCGGGCGTGAATGCCCAACCTGTGGCACCGGGCAGCTACTGGTCAAGTATGGTCGCTGGGGCAAGTTCATCGGCTGCTCGAACTACCCGGACTGTAAGCATACCGAGCCATATCTGGAACGTACTGGCGTTCCGTGCCCTGTCTGCGGCCAGTCCGAGGGCGGCGAGCTGGTGGCCCGCAAGACACGGCGCGGGCGCACCTTCTTCGGCTGCTCGCGTTATCCGGAGTGCGACTACTCCACCTGGAAACTGCCCGGCAAAGGGCAGGGCAACGACGACGAGTCCGAGGCGGTGCCTGACCTGACACGCGAAAACACGGGATAGGGCCAGTATTCCGCCGATCTGCCGATAATCTTTTTTGACGGAGCGCAGACTTGGCATTAGGATAGAGACACCGAGCGCATTATTGCGCCGGGCTTGGCGCGCTTCTGACAACGCCTGTACAATATTCAGGGTGCAGGCGGTTGTGTATCACGAAAGGCAGCACTATGGCAGAGGACATTACCCCGGCAGGTGGCCCGCAGGAGCCGAAAAAACGCTTCTCATTCGGGCGCGGCGACAAAGCCCCCAAACAGCGGGCGGTCAAACAGGCGAAACCCAAAGCTGCCAGTTCGTCTGGTGGTTTGCGGCAGTGGCTGGTCGATACTTACAACGGTCTGTTTAAGATCGTTATCCAGCCGCAGTTGCCATCGCTGCGTACGCTGGGCATCCTGCTGCTGGCGTTTCTGTTTGGTATGGTGTGGGCCTACAGTGTCGCGCCGACCACATTCTACGATGCTTCGTTTCATCAACTCAGCCAGAGCCAGCGCGAGCAGTACGTGCGGCTGGTAGCGGCCTCTTATGAAGCCAATTTCTACAGCGACGAGCAGATTATCTCACTGCTGGCCCGTGTCGAGAATCCCGGCGCGACTGTCAGTTCGCTCATCGAGCGTGAGACCGGGCAGGTGCAGGCGGCGCTGGTATCTATCCAGGAACTGGCCCAGGCGGCTGGCTCTGGAACCGCCGCGCCATCGGGTGGCGGCATATTGTCCAGCGTGCTGACCTTCGTCGTGGCGGCAGTTGTCTTTCTGGTGGCGGTGAACATTATCTCGCTGCTGTGGGGGCTGCTGATTGGCGGTTATGTCGAGCGGTTGCGTAACCGGCTCAAGCCCAAGTCAGAGGCAGACCTGGCCGCCGCCAAAGAGATCGAGGCAATCCGCCGCCGCCGCGACATGGAAGCCCGTATGCGGGAGGAAAGCGCCAGCGAATCGGCTGGCAGTCCGCTGGGTGCGCCGGTGATGCAGCGCGTTTCGACCTATACCAAAGGTCGCGCCTATGACGATTCGTTCGCCATCGAGGATGCGAACGATATGTTCCTGGGCGAGTGTGGCGCGACGATTTCGCGCACCATCGGCGATACACAGGAAGTCGCGGCGGTCGAGGTTTGGCTGTTCGACAAAGATGATTTCGTCAAAACGATCACGAAAGTGTTTGTCAGCGAACATGGTTATAACGACCCCGTCATCCGCTCCGAACTGGAACCGAAGGTCGATAATCCGGCAGCCGACATCGTCATTATGCGCGTGGGCGCGGTCCTGACACTGGAGACGAACAACCTGATCGTCCAGGCCAAAATCGCCGAGATGCAGCCCGGCGCCGATCCATCGCTGCCGCCTAACAGTTATGCCGAGGCGCTGACGCTCCAGCTCACCGCCTGGGAGAAGGCTAAAGACCCGGCGGCTGTGCCCGCCGCAGCGCCTGCGGCTGCCGCCGCTCCGCCTCAGCCGGTACCACCGGCGCCTGCTGGCCTGCGTCCGCTCGACTCGTATGAGATCGGCCCGCCACCAGAGATGCCACCGGCCCGCACCGAGAGCCGGCCCGCGCCTACCCCGGCACCCTATAACAATCCGCCGCCATCTGCGCCCCCTGGCACGCCACCACCCGCGCCCGCCCGTTCCGGGGCAGGCAGCAGGCCGCCGCTGCCGTCGTGGCCGCCGCCACCCGAAGACGATGAAGAGGACGACGATCCTTTCGGCGGCACGGGCGACTTTACACCGATTGGCCGCTGACCGGGTTCCCCACCATAAAACAAAAACGCCCTGCGTATGTGCGGGGCGTTTTTTCAATCCGCTGGCGTTCGCTGAATCAGCCGATCTTTCTGATTTTCAGGATGATATCGCCCGCTGGCGTCCTGACCTTTACTTTATCGCCCTTTTTGCGACCGATCAGCGCCTTGCCGATGGGGCTTTCGTGCGAGATTTTGCCCTCGCGCGGGTTAGCCTCTGCCGCGCCGACGATCTTATACGTTTCGTCTTCGTCAACGCCTTCCTCGCGGATCGTCACCGCTGACCCCATGCTGACGACATCGTTAACGCCGTCGTTGGAGATGATGATGGCGCTCCGCACTACATTTTCCAGGTACTGGATGCGTCCCTCGATGAATGCCTGCTGCTCTTTGGCGTCGTGATAGTCGGCGTTTTCGCGCAGGTCGCCCTGGGCGACCGCCTCTTTGAGCTTGCGCGCCAGCTCCGGGCGTTTCTCGTTGATGAGCTTGTTGAGTTCTCTTTCCAGTTCCTGTTTACCTTCAAGTGTCAGGTAAGTTGGTTCAGCCATTGTCCATCCTCACGATCAGATTGTTCGATTTTGCAGCGGGGCTGTCTGTCATTTCCCGTTTTCCAGTCGCAGCGACAGGGCAGCGGCCCGGCGTTCTGCCAGCCACATCACATTCTGCTGGTGGAGCTGCTGGGCGGCGCCGTTCAGCAGAATACGACTTTTGCCACAGTCCTCAATGTCGATAGCCCGCAGCGCGGATTGTGGGTTGTTGGTGGCCAGGGCCGCATCGACTGCATGACGCAATTTTACCAGATAATCCAGATCGTTTTGAATCTTCTCTTCCACCTCGCCCCGCAGCACGACTTCGCCGTGTCCCTGGACGATGCTCTCAAACGACCGGCCCCGAAAGCTCTCCAGCGACCGGATAAAATCATCATAGTCGCCATCGACGAAATAGGGCAGCGACATCAGGGTGTCAGCGGCGAACAGCACCTGATCTTCGCGGACGTGCACGACGATGGAGTCCGGGCTGTGACCAGGCGTGGACCACATCTCCAGTGTTTTCCCGCCAAAATACAGCGTCATGGACTGGTCGAATGTAATGGTTGGCAGCACGATGAAGCTGTCGCGCATCTCGGCATGGCTGGCGCGGATGCGTTCCAGCCCTTCGCGGCCTCGCTCGTCGATTAGTGCTCGGCAGCGTTCCTGCGCTATAATTTGAGTATCCGGAAAAAAACAGGTGCCGGTGGTGTGGTCGGCGTGGAAGTGCGTGTTGATAACGAACCGTACCCGCGTTCCCAGGCGTTCCTCGACGAAGCGCTTGATTTGTCGTGTTTCTTCCGGATATACCAGTGTGTCAATCAGAATCGCGCCCGTGCCGGTTACAATCAGCCCGGCGGTCACCTGAGCGTACAGGTTGCTGGTAAAAACATAAATATCATCAGTAACACGTTCG
>CAZXCK010000029.1:0-34824 GCA_964639225.1 uncultured Anaerolineaceae bacterium
CCCACACCAGCGCGATCATCAGCGGGATGCTGACGCGGTTGAGCAGCAGGCGCTGCGGCGCGCAGGCATCGTCAGCGATCAGGCAGGCATGCGTCAGTTCGTCCATATCGGCGAAGGTTCGCAGCGCCGCCGCCAGCAGCAGCGGATACAGCGGTTCGCGGTGCAGGGTCGGCTGTGGCTGGGGATTGTCGCCCTCGTCCAGCGAAAAAACGCCATACTGCGCCACATTGTAGGCCAGCGTCTGGTTCTGCATCGCATCGGCAGACGCGGTGACATCGCCCGTAATCGACGCCAGCGCGATGATCGCCACCACAATCGACGCAACGATACCCGTCAGCAGGTAGGGCACACGCGGCAGATGCGCATCCGGGGCGCTGGCGTTCATGGTTTACAGTCCCTGCAATTTGGCTTCCTGCCAGAAGCCTTCGAGTTCGTCCAGCGTAAAATCGGTCATCGGTCTGCCGGTGGCGGCGACCGACTGCTCGACATGGCGGAAGCGGCGGTAGAACTTGGCGTTGGCGCCGCGCAGGGCGTTCTCCGGCTCGATCTTCAGCCAGCGCGCCCAGTTGACCAGCACAAACAGCACGTCGCCCAGTTCCTCGGCGGCGTGGTCGGGGTCGTCGAGCGCCGCCAGCACCTCGTCCATCTCCTCGTCGAGCTTGGCGCGTACATCGCCGATCACCGGCCAGTCGAAGCCCACACGCGCGGCACGCTCCTGGTACAGATACGAAACGAGCAGCGCGGGCATCGCCCTGGAAATACCGTCCAGCTCGGATTCGGTCGCCTGGCCGTTGGCGGCCTTCTCCTGCTGTTTGAGCGCGGTCCAGTTGGTGACCACGTCATCGGCCCCGGCCACCTCGACGCTGGACCACACATGCGGATGGCGGCGCACCATCTTCTCGTTGACGTGGCGCAGCACGTCGGTCATGTGAAATTCACCGTCGTCGATGGCGATCTGCGTGTGCAGCACGATCTGCAGCAGCAGGTCGCCCAGCTCTTTGTACAGTTCGTCGGTATCGCCGGAGTCGATGGCTTCCAGCACCTCGTAAGCCTCTTCCAGCAGGAACTGGCGCAGCGACTCGTGCGTCTGCTTGCGGTCCCAGGGGCAGCCTTCCGGCGAGCGCAGGTGGGCGATGATCTCCTGGAAGTGTTCGAAGCTGGTCATGCCGCCCAGCGCGGGGACGTACAACGACGTCAGGTGATCGATGTGCGGGCTGCGGTCGATTTCGTACAAGGGCAGCGTCTCGGCGTGACCTTCGGCGGTCCCAGCGCCATGAATCAACTGCACGCTGAAATCGTCGGCGTACTGGTTCATCAGCGTCAGCTTGACATCCGAAGCAACCTGCCGGCTGTAGACCTGCCCGATGAGCGCCGGATAGTCCGGGTTAATGGGCGGATGGTACATGGCGGCAATCTGCAGAGCGTCCAGCACCTGCAGACCGTCGAGCGCGTCGACGCCAGCCAGCGCCAGCGACGGCTCGACAAAGCTCAGGCCATGCACGACGCGCGTCTCGATTCCGGCGGATTCGGCTCCGGCCAGCAGGCGCGCCGTCGTGGACTCGCCGACGAAAGGATCGCCGGGCACGGCATAGACGACATCGCCCGTCGCCGCCGCTGCCAGCACACGCTCGCTGATGGCGGCATACACCTGCTCGAAGTCATCGAGTGTGTCGTACACGTCGTCGAAGCTGTGGCAGCGGTCGGCATGCGGCAGATGCGGCACACACGGATGCCGCCGCGTGCGCAGGTAGATCGCCGGGGCGTCGGTCAGGGTCTGCCAGGCGCGGCGCGTCAGGTCGTCCACGCTGCCGGGGCCGAGGCCGAGAATCGTCAGGGTCATCGAAACGCACCTCTCATCACATCAGCACAACAGAAAAAGGCAAGACCGCTGTGGCCTTGCCTGGGATATTGCCAACCATCCAGTACCGCGACGATCTAGCGTTTGGTGTAGGTCGGAGCCTTACGGGCACGCTTGAGACCGGGCTTCTTGCGCTCTTTCACGCGGGCGTCGCGGGTGAGGAACTCACCGTCACGCATACGCGGACGCAGGTCGGGGTCCAGTTTGAGCAGCGCACGCGCCAGACCAAGCTGGATGGCGTCGCGCTGGCCACTCACGCCACCGCCCTGCACCAGCACGGTGATGTCGTAGCTGCTTTCCTGGCCGATGGCCCGCAGCGGTTCCAGCAGAATGTCGATGTCACCGGCACGCGGCAGGTAATCGCTGCCGTCTTTGTCGTTAATCACCAGGTTGCCAGTCCCACCGGGGAACAGGCGCACACGCGCGCTGGCCGCTTTACGGCGACCAATACCCTCATAATACTGTGCAGACATGTCTCACCCTCCCCCTAGACTTCCAGCACCTGCGGCTGCTGGGCCGCGTGCGGATGCTCGTTACCGGCGTAAATCTTGAGCTTCTTCAGCATCTGGCGACCCAGCGCGGTGCTGGGCAGCATCCCCTTGACCGCCGCGCGGATCACGCGATCCGGGTGCTTGTCCAGGGTTTCGCGCAGCGTCAGGGAGCGCATACCGCCGGGAAAACCGGAGTGGCGGTAGTACAGCTTGCTGTCGAGGCGGTCACCGGTCACTTTGATCTTGTCGCAGTTGACGATAATCACGTAGTCGCCGGTATCCAGGTTGGGTGTATAGGTGGGCTTGTTCTTGCCGGTCAGATAGGGCGCGATCTTCGAGGCCAGGCGACCGAGCGTCTGCCCCTCAGCATCGACCACCCACCAGCGACGTTCAATATCGCCGGATTTGGTCACAATCGTCTTGGGTCTCATGAAATGCATCCTCCAGCGGGCATACGCTCCGCCTTCACCAAACAGATAGAACTTCGATTTGTCCCGACGGAACCAGCCGCCGGATTTGCGAAGTTGTGGCCGGCGTCATACAGAATGACGCGCTGGCCCGTCAACCGGAGCAGCCGCCCGTTTGTGGGGGGTCGTCCGGGTATCGCACCCGCCAGAGCACCAGGCCCTGCGGGGGCGCTATGACCTTCACCAGAGACAGATCGGCGCTTGCAAAAATGCGCGCGAACGTCTGCAAATCGACTGCGCCACGCCCGACTTCGACCTGAAGGCCGACCATCCGGCGCACCATATGATGTAAAAATGCCGTGCCTTCGACCTCGTACACCAGCCGCGCCCCGAAGTGCTCGGTGTGGCGCGACCAGCCGCTGCGGTACATCTCGCGGACGGTGTTCTCGCCCTGGGGCGGCTGGCCGAAAGCGGCGAAATCGTGGCGGCCTCGCAAAAGGTCCGCCGCCTGCTGCAACCGGTTCATGTCCAGTGGCTGGCGCACCCACCAGGCGGAATTTCGCCACAGTGGCTGGCGCTGCCCGCCCTGGATCACCGTGTAGCGGTAACAACGGGCCAGCGCGTCATAGCGCGGGTGGAAGCCGTGCTGCTGGCGCATGTCCTGCAGGGCGATATCGTCCGGCAGATGCGCGTTGACCGCCCGCAGCAGATCGTGTGGACCGTGCGACCAGTCCACGTCGAAGGCGATGACCTGCCCCACCGCATGCACACCGCTGTCGGTGCGCCCGGCGGCGTTCACGGTAACCGATTGCCCGGTCACGGCGGCGATAGCGCGCTCCAGCGCAAGCTGGATGGTGGGCGTATCGCCGGCCTGACGCTGAAAGCCCTGATAAGCAGAGCCATCATAAGCCAGGGTCGCGCGGTAGGTCATCCCGACCAGATACGCCTAGTCTTCGTCCTCGCCGGCCACCAGTTCGACCAGCACCATCTCGGCGTTGTCTCCCTTGCGCGGACCCAGCTTGTAAACGCGGGTGTAGCCGCCGGGACGGTCAACATAACGCGGGGCCAGTTCGGTGAACAGCTTCTGAACCACCACCCGATCGTTATTCAGCCGGCTGGCCGCGATGCGCTGCGCATGCACAGCCACCGCCGGATTGCCGGTCTCTTCGGCTTTCGCCAGGCCGCGCTTGGCAACCGTGATGAGTTTTTCCACATGACCGCGCACAAATTCGGCTTTGGCCCTGGTCGTCTTGATACGCCCGTTGGTCAGCAGTGCCGTCGCCAGATTCATGCGCAAGGCTTTACGGTGGCCGGTATCGCGGCCCAGTCTTTTACCCTTTACACGATGTCGCATGATGCGTCCTCATTCAGATTGTGCTATGGCTGCGCATGCCCGACCGGCGAAGCGGCCCGGCAGCGCCTATTCCTCGGTAATTTCCTGCTCTTCGGATTCCTGCGGCTGCATGTAGCCTTTTTCGCGCAGTTTATCCACCAGCTCATCCAGCGACTTCTCCCCGAAGTTGCGAATGGCCAGCATGGCATCCGGCCCGCGATCCAGCATGTCCAGCACATCGCCGACGGTGGTGATGCCGGTGCGCTTGAGCGAGTTGAACACACGCACGCTCAGGTCCAGCTCTTCGATGAGCTTGTCATAGAAGCGGTTTTTGTCCGGCTCTGGTGTTTCGCTCTCAATTTCGGTGGGGAAGCTGTCGATGACCTGCCCCATATCGACACCGCTGATGACGGTTAGGTGGCGGATGAGAATACGGCCCGCCTCGCTGAGCGCTTCCTCCGGGCGGATGGTGCCATCCGTCCAGATTTCCAGGATCAGCTTGTCGTAATTGGTGCGCTGGCCCACGCGAGTCCGCTCGACGTCGTAATTCACACGGCGAATGGGGCTAAAGACGGAGTCAATGGGCAGTTCGCCAATGGGCAGGCGCCCACGTTCTTCCGCCGGGCTGTAGCCACGACCGGCCCGCACCTCGAACTCCATCTCCAGATGCGCATCAGACGAGTCCACAGTGAACAGATACAGGTCACTGTTGACAATCTCGACTTCTGGCGGGCACTGGATGTCGGCGGCGGTAACAGTACCCTCGCCGCGATGCTCCAGCCGCAGCCGGGCCGATTCCACATCGTACAATTTGAGGCGAAGCTGCTTAACCTGAAGGATAAGCTGCGTCATATCCTCGCGCACGTCGGGGATCGCCGAGAATTCGTGATGCACGTCAGAAACGCGAATGCTGGTCACAGCCGCGCCTGGGAGCGAAGACAGCAGAATACGACGCAGGGCGTTGCCCAGCGTCAGGCCATACCCGCTTTCCAGTGGACTGATGATGAATCGCCCGTAACTACGGGTGATGGCATCGCTCTCCACTTTGTGGGGTAAAACCATATTGTTCATAACCAAAACCAATACCCTCCCTGGCTCTGTCGGCCTGACGCAGACTAGACGCGACGCTTTTTGGGCGGACGAACACCGTTGTGGGGAATGGGTGTCATGTCGGTAATCGAACGCACCTTCAGCCCACTGGATTGAATCGAGCGGATGGCGGCCTCACGGCCTGGCCCCGGCCCCTTAACGAAAACATCCACCTCTTTCATGCCGTGCGTCTGCGCGGACTCGGCAGCCGTCTGGGCGGCCATACGGGCGGCATAGGGTGTGCTCTTGCGGCTGCCCTTAAAGCCCGAAGTCCCGGCGCTGGACCAGGCAACGACGTTCCCTGACTGGTCCGTCATGGAAACGATGGTGTTGTTGAACGTGGCGTAAACATGCGCCTGTCCATACGGTATGTTCTTGATGACTTTCTTTGTGGTCCGGCGACCACCTTTTCTCCCACGTGCCATGTGCCCTCTCCAGAAACTGGTTTACGTCAAGACGCGCCCCCGCCACGAAGGCCGGGGCGCTGCATAAGTGTGTATCCGTATGCAATCCAATTCCGGCATCCAGCCTGCTCGCCACCAGACGAGCCGGCAGTTTACTTCTTGGTTGCGCCGCGCCGGCGGCCACGCCCTGGCACGGTTTTCTTGGCGCCGCGTTTGGTCCGGGCGTTGGTCCGGGTACGCTGGCCACGCACCGGCAGGCTGCGACGATGGCGCAGACCCCGGTAGCTTCCGATCTCTGACAGTCGCTTGATGTTCAACTGAACCTGGCGACGCAGATCACCTTCGGTTGTGATGCCGGCCACCTGCTCGCGGATCTGCTGGATCTGAGCCTCGGTCATATCCTGGACGCGGATGTTGGGGTCAACCCCGGCCTGATCCAGAATTTGCTGGCTGGTGGTGCGGCCAATACCGTAGATGTAGGTTAGAGCAATTTCTACACGCTTGTTACGAGGAAGGTCTACACCCTCGATACGCGCCATAACGATTCCTCTCTTCCAACTGGCTCCCCGCCCGCATCATGGACGGTGGACGGCCCTGCCTATCCTTGCCGCTGCTTGTGCTTGGGATTGTCGCAGATAATCATCACGCGACCCTTGCGCTTAATCACCCGGCACTTGGGGCAGCGGCGCTTCACTGATGTTGAGACTCTCATGTTGTTTGAATCCCCGGAGTGTTGTTACACAGACCTATAATCCTATCAGTATTCTAATCCGTTGTCTACGGCCAATCTCCCCTCATTGCCTACGGCAGCGTGAGGATAAGCGGCTCGCCATCGGTGACGGCGATGGTATGCTCGAAGTGCGCGCACAACGAGCGATCCCGGGTAGCAACGGTCCATTTGTCGGCCAGCTCGACCAGCTCGTTACGCCCGGCGATGACCATCGGTTCGATGGCGTATGTCATGCCAGGGACAAGCGCCGGACTGAGCGCCGCCAACCGCTTGTTCTTCTTGCGTGGCCACCAGTTGGGAACCTGCGGTTCCTCGTGCATCTGGCGGCCCACGCCATGACCCGTATACTCACGAGCCACGCTGTAACCATGCCCTTCGACATAATCCTGGGTGGCGCGGGCCACATCGGCGATCTCGTTGCCGACAACCGACGCGGCGATGGCCACGAACAGCGACTGCTCGGCGACTTCCAGCAGACGCTGCACCGTCGCCGGTACCTCGCCTACAGGCCACGTCCAGGCCGCATCGCCGACAAACCCCTGGTAATGGCAGCCCACATCCAGGCTGATGATGTCGCCTTCGCCCAGGATGCGCGTCCGGCTGGGGATGCCGTGTACCAGTTCCTCGTTGATGCTGGCGGTGATCGTCGCCGGGAAAGGCGGCGAGTCGTGCTTGGGATAGTTGAGGAACGCCGGTGTCGCGCCGTGATCGCGGATGACCGTCTCGGCGACGCGGTCCAGCTCCAGCGTGCTCACACCAGGACGGATCATCTCGCGCATGGCGGCATGGGCGCGGGCGACGATGCGCCCGGCCTCGCGCATGATAGCGATTTCGTCCGGTGATTTGATATACACGCCCATCAGACTGGCACAATCCCCCTGGCTAGCCGCGCATCTGCGCGATCGCCACTTCCACCGCCTGGTTGACTTCGTCAATCGGCTGGTCGGCCTCGACAGTGACCAGCAGCCCCTGCTCGCTGTAGTAGTCGATCAGTGGGCGGGTGGTTTCAACATACGTGTCAATGCGTTTGATGACGGAGAAAGCCTCATCATCCGGGCGGCGCTTAAGCGGCTCACCGGTCGCGGTCAGCACCGCGTCCAGGCGCGGCGGATAGGCGCGCTCCGGGTGTTCCACCACCGTCCAGTTGACGACATCGGTGTGGAAGAAGATGTTGTAGGTTTCACCCGTCTGTTCGGAGAGCACCCGACCAAACGCCCGTTTGAAAGCGGTGTACAGGTCCAGTTCCAGCAGCAGCACCCCACTCAGACTCAGGCTGCGGCTGTTGAGATACTCCGCCAGCCAGCGCGCCTGGTTGATGTTGCGCGGATAGCCATCCAGGATGGCACCGGCAGCGGCATCTGGCTGTTCCAGGCGATCTTTGAGCACCTCGTTGGTGGTGTCATCATCGACCAGCGCGCCAGACTTCATGATGTCCTGCACACGGCGAGCCAGCGGATCCTCGCGGGTCTTCATGGCGCGGAACAGATCGCCGGTGGAGACGTGCGGGATGCCATACTTCTGGCTGATGTACGCAGCCTGGGTTCCTTTACCGGAACCCTGCACACCCATCATAATCAGATACAGACTCATAACCGACTCCGTAACCTTATTTCATAAAGCGGGACATGGCGCCATCTGCCGCCATGTCCCGGAAACCTCGCAGAACTTCAGACTAACGCATGAAGCCTTCGTAGTTGCGCATCACCAACTGGGCTTCGAGCTGGCGCATGAAGTCGATCACCACACCGACCACGATGATGAGGCCAGCGCCAGAGATGACCATAGCCGCGTTGATACCGCCAGCCACCACCTGATTGGGGAAAATGAGGCGATTCACAAAGTCCACGATGCCCGGCACGATGGCGATGACGCCCAGGAAAACCGCGCCCACCAGCGTAATGCGCCGCGTGACTCGCAGAATGTATTCCTGGGTGCGCTTACCCGGTCGAATGCCCGGTATAAAGCCGCCCTGCCGCTGGAGATTGTCGGCCAGGTTCTGGTTGCCGACCATCACCTCGGAGTAGAAGAAGGTGAAGGCCACCGTCAGGATGAAGAACGTCCCCCAGTAGATGAGACCCTGCTGGCTGCCGAAGGACTCGGTGATCTCGGTCTTGACCGCGCCATCCGGGAAGAAGCTGACCAGCACCGCCGGGAAGGTAATCACGGCCTGGGCGAAGATCAGCGGGATCATGCCGACCGGGTTCACGCGCAGCGGAATGTGCGTGCTGGCGCCGCCGTACTGCTTACGACCACGCACGCGCTTGCCATACTGCACAGGAATACGGCGGATGCCTTCCTGAATGAGGATAATGACCGCCACACTGATGAGCGTGATCACCACAAACATCACGATGTCGTACACCGGCTGCAGCGAGTTAGCGATCATGTTCACCAGGTTGGTGGGCGCTTCGGCCACAATGCCGGCGAAGATGATGATCGAGATACCGTTGCCGATGCCCTGCTCGGTAATCAGTTCGCCCAGCCACACGGCGAACATGGTACCGGCGGTCATGGTGGCGATCACCGAAATCGTCAGCAGGAAGTCGCTACCATAACCGGGGATGATTTCCAGGCCCGGCCCCAGCAGCGAGTTAAAGAGCTGAATCTGGCCAAAGGACTGCAAAATCGCCATCGGGATGGTGGCGAAGTAAGTATAACGCTGGATTTTCTCCTGGCCGCCCGGTTCCTTCTGAATCTGCTGCAGACGCGGGATGATGGGAACCAGAAGCTGGAAGATAATCGACGCGGTGATGTACGGATACACACCGTTGGCGATAATGCTGAAGTTGGCGACCGCCCCACCGGAAAGCAGGTTCAGCACCCCGATCAGACCGGCTCCGGTTGCCGAGGGGTCCAGCAGCAGCTCCAGGTTGTTACGGTCCACACCGACGACCGGCACATGAGCCGCAAACTGATAAATCACCAGGATCAACCCGGTGATGAGCAGCTTGTTTCGCACGTCCGGCAGCCGCCAGGCGTTACGCAAAGCCTCAATCATAATCCATCCTCATCACGATTCTCAGGATACGCACCGGGCCAGATTACCACAATCTGGCCCCCGGCAGGCATCTAGCCCTCGTTATTTAGTTTGGCAAGGTCTTCCTTGCGCATCTTCTTGACGGTCGCGCGCGCGCCCGTCACCTTCAGCGGCAGAACCTCGGTCGTGCCACCGGCGGCGGCGATCTTGTCGGCGGCGCTCCTGGTGAAGCGATGCGCCCGCACCGTCAGCTTCTTGCTGATCTCGCCGCGCCCCAGAATGGCGACCGGCGCCTCGACGCTGCGAATAAGGCCGGCATCCAGCAGGACTTCAGGCGTAATCGTCGCGCCGTCATCCATCTCGCTGAAACGAGCGTTCAGGTAGTCCACATTGACTTCCTGATACTCGATGCGGAAGATGTTGGTAAAGCCGCGCTTGAACGGCAGACGCCGGACCAGAGGAAGCTGGCCGCCCTCAAAATAGGGGCCTTTCCCGCCACCACTGCGCGCGCCCTGACCTTTCATACCGCGACCGGCGGTTTTACCCTTGCCCGCCGAAATACCACGACCCACACGGGTCTTGGATTTCTTGGAGCCGGGTGCTGGTTGCAGATCATGTAGCTTCATAAAAGTCGGCGCTGATGCGGGGCCTCCGCTGCTGCGCCTCCCTCCTCTCGCTTAACAGCACGAACACGGATAGACGTGGGCCGCCAGGCGACCACACGATCATGTCATTCGGTTGCAGATTCTTCGTCGACTTCCTCGACCTGCAGCAGGTGGATCACCTTGTTGACCATGCCGCGAATCTGAGGCGTCTCTTTGTGTATCACGCTGGCGTGCATCTTGCGCAGGCCCAGCGCCTGAACGGTTGCCCGCTGGTCCTGAGTATAGCCAATGGGACTGCGGACCAGCGTCACGCGGATGGTTCTCTGATCACTCATTGTCGCCATCCTTCACCTCGGCAGCGGCTTCCTCAACCGGGGCCTCGGCCTGTTCGGCCTTCGGCTCACGCTCGATGACCTGCCCCTGGTTCTGCTGGCGCTCCCAGAACGGGCGAACCTGGTTCACCGGCTTGCCACGCATGGCGGCGATTTCTTCCGGGCTGCGCAGCATTTCCAGCGCCTTCATGGTGGCCATGGCCACGTTGAGCAGATTCGGGCTGCCCTGGCTCTTGGTCAGGATGTCGCTGATGCCCACCGCTTCCAGCACGGCACGCACACCACCACCGGCGATCACACCGGTACCGGGCGAAGCCGGCTTGAGCATCACCTTGGCGCCAGCATAGCGGGCTGTCACCTCATAGGGGATGGTCGAACCGGACAGGGCGACTTTGCGCATGTTGCGCCGCGCCCGCTCCGAGCCTTTGCGGATGCTATCGGGGACGCCACGCGCTTTGCCCACGCCCACGCCCACACGTCCGCTGTTGTCACCTACGATGACAACCGTCCGGAAGGCGAAGCGACGACCGCCCTTAATCACTTTGGCGACGCGCTTGATGTCAACGACGCGCTCATCAAGTTCTTCGCGTTCCTCGTCACGATCACGCCGGGGTTCCCTGCGCTCTCCTCGTCTATCTGCCATCGTCCGTCACACTCCCTTAGAACTTCAACCCGGCTTCACGAGCGCCATCAGCCAGTGCCGCGACACGCCCATGATACATAAAACCGCCCCGATCAAAGACCACCGTCTCGATGCCGGCGTTTTTGGCGCGTTCGGCGACCACACGGCCCACGATGCGCGCCGCATCCACCTTGCTTTTGCCCGTCACCTGGGCGGCGACTTCGCTGTCAATGGTGGAGGCGGATACCAGGGTCGTGCCGGTCAGGTCATCGATCACCTGAGCGTAGATATTGCTCAGGCTGCGGTAGATGTTCAGGCGCGGGCGCTCTGCCGTGCCCATGATGCGCGAACGCACCCGGCGCTGGCGGCGCTTGCGCGCACTGTACTTGATTTTGCCTTTAATATCAGCCATTGCGCACTACCCTTATTTACCGGATTTACCCGCTTTGCGGCGGATAACTTCGTCACTATAGCGCACACCCTTACCCAGGTAAGGCTCCGGCGGGCGCAGGCCGCGAATATTGGCGGCCACCTGACCGACCACCTGCTTGTCGATGCCGTCGATGTGGATCAACCGCCCACGCGATTCTTTCGGAACATCGAACGCTGTCTCCGGTGACGGCGGGTTGACCACGATTTCGTGAGAATAGCCCAGCTTCATCACCAGGTCCTGGCCGCGCATTTCGGCCTGATAGCCGACACCTTCAATAACCAGGCTGCGGCGGAACCCTTCCGACACGCCGGTGACCATGTTGGCCAGCAGCGCGCGCGTCAGGCCGTGCAGGGCACGCACCTTCGGCTCGTCGTTGGGGCGTACCACCACTGCCTGACCATCCTCGACCTGAATCGAGATGAGGGGGTGTACGGTGTGCCTGAGTTCGCCCTTCGGGCCTTTTACGGTCACTTCCTGTCCGTCGATTTTAACATCCACCTTATCGGGGATGGCGACGGGCTTCTTTCCGATGCGGGACATAACAGCCTTCCCCCCTTACCAGACGTAGCACAGCACTTCGCCACCTACGCGCTCGCGGCGGGCCTGCTGCGACGTCATGATGCCCTTGGGGGTCGTCATGATGGCAATGCCCGTACCACTCAGTACACGCGGAAGGTCGCGACGGTTGCGATACACACGGCGGCCCGGCTTACTCACGCGCGCGATGTGCGTGATCACCGGGCGGCGGGTGCGGCGCGGCCCGTAGTACTTCAGCTTGATTTCGATAACAGGAACCGGTTTGACATCGTGAACGGAATAGTCCTCGACGAAACCTTCCTCTTTGAGAATACGCGCAATTTCCTGCTTGATCTTGGACCGGGGAATCTCCACGGTCGCCTTCCCGGCCATCAACGCATTGCGGATGCGCGTCAACATATCGGCAATTGGATCGCTAGTCATTTTTGACGCTACTCCTACCAGCTTGATTTAACCACGCCGGGAATCTGCCCTTGCAGGGCCAATTCACGGAAGCAGATACGGCATAATCCGAAACGACGGATGTAAGCGCGCGGTCTCCCGCAGCGGTTGCACCGGTTGCGGACGCGAACGGCGTATTTACGCCGGGTTTCGCGCACGATCATACTCTTCTTTGCCATACTTCTCTCTCCGTCGTTTACATGTCGCGGAAAGGCATACCCAGCAGCTTCAGCAGCCGGCGGCCTTCTTCGTCGGTTTGGGCGGTGGTGACGATGGTGATTTCCATGCCACGCACCTGGTCGATTTTGTCAAAGTCGATCTCCGGGAAGACCAGCTGTTCTCTGAGGCCAATGGTGTAGTTACCACGCCCGTCGAGCTTGGCCGGCACACCGCGAAAGTCACGGATACGTGGCAGCGCGACGTTTACCAGCCGGTCCAGCAGCGCCCACATCCGTTCGCCGCGCAGCGTCACCTTAGCGCCAATGGAGCGCCCTTCACGCAGTTTGAAGTTGGCGATGCTCTTGCGGGCGCGGGTGACCATCGGCTGCTGCCCGGTGATGATGCGCAGGTCTTCGACCGCGCCATCCAGCGACTTCGGGTTATCCACTGCCTCACCCACGCCGATGTTCACCACAAGCTTCTTGATGCTCGGCACTTCCATGATGTTCTGGTAGCTGAATTCTTCCATCAGCGCGGGTACAACGTCTTCCCGGTAGCGATTTAACAACGTTATGTTCTTAGCCATCGTTTACGCTCCGGTTCCTAATCGAGAATCTCGCCGCTGACTTTGGCGTAACGAACCTTGCGCCCGTCGTCCAGCCGTTTGAAGCCGACACGGGTCTTCTTGTTCGTTTTGGGGCACACCACCATCACGTTTGAGATGTGGATGGGCGAGTCGAACTCCACAATCTGGGCCGGGATCTGCTGTTTGCCGGCCTGGCGCGCCTTCGCATGTTTTTTCAAACGATTGACACCGCTCACGATGACACGGTTCTCTTTGGGAAGTATGTCGATAACTTCGCCGCGATCCCCGATGTCTTTGCCAGCGATCACCTCGACGGTGTCACCTTTTTTAATCCGCTGCATGACGTAGTCCTCCTGATCTCACAGGGTCTCGGGCGCGAGTGAGACGATCTTCATGAAGCCTTTGTCGCGCAGCTCGCGCGCCACCGGCCCGAATACACGGGTGCCACGAGGGTTCGTCAGGTCGTCGGCCAGGATGACGGCAGCGTTATCGTCGAATTTGATGTAAGAGCCATCGTCACGGCGATATTCTTTAGCTGTGCGCACGATCACCGCCCGCACGATATCGCTCTTCTTGATGCTGCCCTGGGTCGAGGCCGATTTGACCGTCCCCACGACAATATCGCCCACGCGCCCGTATTTCCGTTTGGAGCCGCCCAACACGCGGATCACCAGGATTTCCTGCGCGCCGCTGTTGTCGGCTACTTTGAGTCGCGACTCGGTTTGAATCATGACCCACTCTCCTCGTCGGTCTCGCTCGCGGCGGCGTCGGCCACCGGCGCTTCGGTCTCGTCCTCGTCCGTGTCCGGCTCGATCTGGGCGTCGGCATCGGAGGCAACCGGCAGCACGTCTGCCGTCTCCAGCACAGCTTCCACCACCCAGCGTTTGCGCCGGCTGAGCGGCTGGCTTTCGACAATCCTGACCAGCGCACCAATCGGCACTTCGTTGGACTCGTCGTGAGCCATTACCTTCTTGGTTGAGGCGACGACCTTCTTGTATACGCGGTGCATCTTGCGCCGCTCGACCGCCACCACAACGGTTTTTTCCATCTTGTCACTGACTACGCGGCCCACCAGCCGCCGACGGTTATTCGCCATTGGTGCTATCCTTTTCCGCCAGTTCTGCGGCCAGTACGCGCTCCCGCTGCACGGTGAGCAGGCGGGCCAGGTCGCGCTTGGCATAGCGCAGCAGGTTGGTATCCTCTAACTGGCCCGATGCCATCTGAAAGCGCAGGTTGAACAGTTCTTCGCGCTTGTCTTCGATGGCGTCCACCAGTTGCGCATCGGCCAGGTTACGAATGTCTTTCGCGTTCATTCCTAACTAGCCTCCAGGCCCGAAATGGGATCGATGCGCTTGACAATCTTGGTCTTGCAGGGGAGCTTGGCCCCGGCCAGACGCAGCGCCTCGCGGGCGAGGTCGTCTTCCACGCCGGCCATCTCGAACAGCACGCGACCGGGCTTGATGACCGCCACCCAGAATTCCACCGAGCCTTTACCTTTACCCATGCGGGTTTCGGCGGGCTTTTTGGTGACGGGCTTATCCGGGAATACGCGGATCCAGATTTTGCCACGGCGCTTGATGTAACGCACCATCGCACGACGGGCGGCCTCAATCTGACGGCTGGTGAGCCATACCGGCTCGGTCGCCTGCAGGCCGTAGTCGCCAAACTGGACAACCGCGCCACGACTGGCTGTTCCCCTCATGCGACCGCGCATTTGCTTGCGGTACTTTACACGTTTTGGCATTAACATAACGCCTATACTCCTCTCAGCCGGTTGACTACCACAGCCGCCACGTCAGCGTTAGGGGCTGACGTACACGTCTTTCTGCTCACCGGCCCGTTTGTTCTTATCGTCTTCCATCTGCAGGACTTCGCCCTTGTAAATCCACACCTTCACGCCGATGCGGCCAAAGGTCGTCAGGGCTTCGGCTGTGCCGTAATCCAGGTTCGCCCGCAGGGTATTACGCGGGACACGGCCCTCGCTCATGGCTTCGCGGCGGGCCATGTCGGCCCCGGCCAGGCGACCACTCGCCTGGATGCGAATGCCCTGTGCGCCCTGGCGCATGGCCTGGCCAATCGCCCGTTTGATGGCGCGGCTGTGGCCGATGCGGCGCTCCAACTGGCTGGCGATGTTCTGCGCCACCAGCGTCGCGTCCAGGTCCGGCTTTTCGATCTCGCTGACCTCGACCTTGCATTTCTTGTTGGTCAGGGCTTCGAGGTCGGTCTTCATCTTCTTGACGGCGTCGCCCTTACGACCGATGACGATACCAGGGCGAGCGGTGTGGATATTGACCAGCACCTGATTGGGATAACGCTCGATCTCGATGCGCGAGACACCAGCGCGAGACGCTTCCTTCTGGATGTATTTGCGGATGGCCCGGTCCTCAGCGAGCAGATCAACGTAGCGACTGCCCTCGGCGTACCAGCGCGCGTCCCAATCCCGGTTGATCTTCAGGCGGAACCCGATGGGGTGTACTTTACGACCCATTTATGCTTCCTCTCGTTCTGCCAGAATGACGGTCAGATGCGACGTGCGCTTGACCCGTGGCTTATAGCGACCACGCGCGCCAGCCGTGAACCGTTTCAGCCGGGGGCCTTCATCCGCAAAAATCTGCGAGATATACAGGTTGTTCCGGCTCAGGTCGAAGTTGTTGGTGGCGTTAGCAATCGCCGACTCCAACGTCTTCATGATGATCGCGGCCCCCTTCTGGGGCATGAACTGGAGCAGAACACGGGCCTGCTCGGCATCCATACCGCGCACCTGGTCACAAACCAGACGCAGTTTCTGCGGGGAGATGGACGCATGTTTCGTGCGTGCACGGACTTCCATGGCTGCCTCCCCTTAGCGTTTCTTCTTCTTCTCGACCAGATGCCCGCGATAAGTGCGGGTGGGCGCGAATTCGCCCAGTTTGTGGCCCACCATATTCTCGGTGATGTAGATGGGCACATGACGCCGCCCATCGTGTACCGCGATCGTATGGCCGACCATCTGCGGGAAAATCGTGCTGGCCCGGCTCCAGGTCCGGATGACGACTTTCTTGTTGTCCTGGTTCAGCCGCTCGACTTTGTCAAGCAGCCTCGGGCTGATAAACGGCCCTTTTTTCAGTGAACGCGACATAAGCTTTTACCTCATCACCTCTCTACCAGCGCAGGGTTCCACTAACGCCGCTTGCCGCGCCGGCGGATAATGAAGCGCTGTGTACGCTTATTGGAACGGGTACGCTTACCCAGCGCGGGCTTGCCCCAGGGGGTCTTGGGACCGGGCATACCGATGCCCGACCGGCCCTCACCACCACCATGCGGATGGCTGGCGGGGTCCATCGCCGTACCGCGCACAGATGGGCGCCAGCCCATCCAGCGCCGGCGGCCAGCCTTACCGAGCTTGATGTTGCCGTGGTCGGTGTTGCCCACCTGACCAATGCTCGCCATGCAGCGCTCGTGGATCAGCCGAACCTCGCCGCTGGGCAGGCGAACCTGGGCGTAGATGCCCTCTTTCGCCAGCAACTGCGCCGATGTACCGGCGGCCCGTACCAACTGGCCGCCCTTGCCCGGTTGCAGCTCGATGTTGTGGAGCTGCGTACCCAACGGAATATCGCGGATCATCATGGCGTTACCGGGGCGAAGCTGCGCTTTTTCCCCGTTGCCGATGACATCGCCCACCTTCAGCCCCAGCGGGGCGATGATGTAGCGTTTTTCGCCGTCCCCGTATTGCAGCAGCGCGATACGCGCCGAGCGATTCGGATCGTACTCGATGGCGATCACTTCCGCCTGCGAGTCGAACTTGTTGCGCTTAAAGTCGATGATGCGATAACGACGCTTGTGACCGCCGCCGCGATGGCGAACCGTCACCCGGCCCTTGTTATTGCGACCACCGCTGCGCTTGAGCGGCTCCGTCAAAGACCATTCCGGCTTTGACTTGGTAATCTCTTCGAACGTGTGGCCCGTCATGCCCCGGCGGCCCGCCGAGGTGGGCTTGTAAACTTTTACCGGCATCTGCTCACCCTCTTACACGTCAAACAGCTTGATCGAATTGCCCGGTGCGAGGGTCACCACAGCTTTTTTCCACTGCTTAGACCGCATGTACCACTTGCGACCCCGCCGCCCACGTTTGGCCGGCATAATCATCGTGTTGACCTTGTCCACGTCCACATCGAAGATCACTTCAACCGCCTCGCGGATCTGAATCTTGTTGGCGTTGGCCGCTACCTGGAACACATACTGGTTATTGTCGTCGGTCATCTCGTTGGACTTCTCGGTGATGACCGGACGCAGAAGTACATCGTACAGGTGTAAATCTGGCATCGTCTATTACTCCTCGCGTCCCCAGATAGCCTGGATCGTCTCCAGTGCGTCCAGCGGCACAATGACCTTGTCGTACTTCAACAGGTCACGGACGTTCAGGTAGTTGGCCCGCAGGTACATGGCATCCGGCAGGTTGCGGATGCTGCGCTCGACGTTGTCGTTGCTATCGGCCAGCAGCACCAGTGCCGAGTTGTCGCCAACCAGCTTGTGCAGCGCCTCGACCACGGCCTTCGTCTTGGGCGTTTCCATATTGAAGGCATCCACGAAAACCAGTTGGTCGTCACGCGCCAGTGCACTGAGCGTGCTGCGGATGGCCTGCTGGCGCATCTTGCGGGGCATGTCTTTGGTGTAACGGCGCGGGCGCGGCCCGTGCGCAACACCACCACCCACGAAAATCGGTGCGCTCTTGGCGCCATGGCGCGCGCGCCCCGTGCCCTTCTGACGATACCACTTGGCCTTCGTCATCCGGATTTCACTGCGGGTCTTGGTCTTGTGCGTGCCCAGGCGGGCGTTCGCCATCTGGCGCACGTAAGCCTGGTGCATCAAACCGGTGTTGATCTCAACACCGAAAATATCGGCGGGCAGGTCGATGGTTTTGACCTGGTTGCCGTTGATATCCATAACCGGAACTTGCATGGCTCAATTCTCCCCGTTTACTTGGCGCGTGCCTGTTTAATCAGCACGATGCCATCCCTTGCGCCGGGGACAGACCCCCGCACGGCCAGCAGATTGCGCTCCGGGTCGATCACCATCACCTCAAGGTTTTTGGTGGTGACACGTTCATTACCCATGCGTCCAGCCATCCGCTGCCCCTTCAGGGTGCGGCCAGGGGTAGCGCACATACCAATCGCACCGGGAGACCGCTCGCGGTCGGACTGGCCGTGAGTCTTAGGCCCACGAGCAAAGCCATGCCGCTTGATCGTGCCGGCAAAACCCCGGCCTTTGCTGGTTCCGATCACGTCGACGCGCTCGCCCTGTTCGAACACGTTCACCCGGATTTCCTGCCCTTCTTCCACATCGAGCTGGCCGTCTGGCAGCCGGAATTCGCGCAGGTAACGCAGTGCGGGCAGGTTATTACGCCGCAGATGCCCCAACTGGCCTTGTGTCAGGCGCTGGGGTTTCGTCTCGCCGAAGCCCAACTGCACCGCCACATAGCCGTCTTTGTCGGCGTCACGGACCTGGGTTACAAAGCATGGCCCCGCCTCGATAACCGTCACCGGGATCGCGTTCCCGGAGTCATCGAAAATCTGAGTCATGCCGACTTTTTTACCGATGATACCCTTCATAATTCAGCCTCCAGAGGGGTGCTGCGCAAAGCTCACGCCGGGATTTGACCCCGCCCCCAAACTGTCGTTGTTCAGCGCAGCGGCGGATGCCCGTCCCCTGGGTGTACCTGGTTCCTACCAGGCCCGGCTCCCGACTTACCGGGAAGTCCGTTCACCAGAGATGACCCGCTTACGCCACCTTAGATTTTGATTTCGATATCCACACCTGCCGGCAGGTTCAGGCGCATCAGGGTGTCAATCGTCTTGCTGTCCGGGTCCAGTACGTCGATCAGGCGCTTATGCGTTCTGATCTCGAAATGTTCCTGGGAGTCCTTATCGATGAATGGCGACCGCCGCACCGTAAAACGTTCCAGGCGGGTGGGCAGGGGAACCGGCCCCACAACCCGCGCGCCGGTGCGCTCCGCAGTCTCGACGATGCGCTGTGCCGACTGGTCCAGTACCCGGTGATCATATGCTTTCAGCCGGATGCGTATCTTGTTTTTGGCTACCATAGCTTCCTCTTAGCCTGCGCTTTAGGTTTCGCCCGCTGTGCAGAACTATGCCGTCTGCGCTACTTCTCGACCCTTTCGGGCCGGGTTTAGGAATGCCGGGAGGTGAAGTGCCTCCCGGCATATCGCAGGCGTTATATGTTCTGTGCGGCGCTTAACCGAGAATTTCGGTGATGATGCCCGCACCGACGGTCAGGCCGCCCTCGCGGATAGCAAACTTGGAACCCTTTTCCAGAGCCACCGGCATAATCAGTTCAACCTCAAGGTTGACGTCATCGCCCGGCATCACCATCTCGACGCCTTCCGGCAGGGTGATGGTGCCCGTCACGTCCATGGTGCGGACGTAGAACTGCGGGCGGTAGCCGGTGAAGAAAGCCTTATGACGGCCACCCTCGTCCTTACGCAGCACGTATACCTGGCTCATGAAGCGGCGCTGCGGGTTGATGCTCTTGGGCTTAGCCAGCACCATACCGCGCTCCACCTGTTCGCGGGTCACACCGCGCAGCAGAATACCGGCGTTGTCACCAGCTTCGGCGCGGTCCAGCTCTTTGTGGAACATCTCGATACCGGTGACGACCGTCTTCATGGTCTCTTCACGCAGGCCGATGATCTCGATTTCCTCGCCCTTGGTCAGGACACCGCGCTCCACACGACCGGTCACCACCGTACCACGACCCTTGATCGAGAAGACGTCCTCGACCGGCATCAGGAATGGTTTATCGGTCTCGCGCTCGGGCGTCGGAATCCAGGCGTCCACCGCGTCCATCAGGTCCAGGATGGGCTTGTATTCGGGCGCGTTGAAGTCTTCGCTGGCGCTCTCGGTGGCGGCCAGGGCCGAACCACGCACGATGGGCGTATCCGCCGAGAAGCCGTAGCTTTCCAGCAGTTCCTGCAGCTCCAGCTCGACCAGCTCCAGCAGTTCCTCGTCGTCCATCTGGTCGACTTTGTTGAGGAAGACCACCATGGCCGGCACTTCCACCTGACGCGCCAGCAGCACGTGCTCGCGGGTCTGGGGCATGGGGCCGTCGGGGGCGCTCACCACCAGGATCGCGCCGTCCATCTGGGCGGCACCGGTGATCATGTTCTTGATGTAGTCACGGTGCCCCGGGCAGTCCACGTGTGCATAGTGGCGGGCGGGGGTCTCGTACTCAACGTGACGGATGTTGATGGTGATACCGCGCGCCTTCTCTTCCGGCGCGTTGTCGATCTCATCATAGTCCATCCGCTTGGCGCTGCCCTTCATACCCAGCACTTTGGTGATGGCAGCCGTCAGCGTGGTCTTACCATGGTCAACATGACCAATCGTGCCGATATTTACGTGGGGCTTGGAACGGTCGAATTTTCCCTTAGCCATTGTTCTCCAGTCCTTCTAACTTTGTGATAACGATGGATAATGACGCCGCGACGGGCGCAGTGGCGGAATGCCTCTGCTTAACGCCCGCCTTTGATAACCTCATCGGCGATGCTCTGCGGCGCAATGGTATACTTATCGAACTCCATTGTGAAGTTCCCGCGCCCCTGCGTCATATTGCGCAGGGTAGTCGCATAACCGAACATCTCACCCAGCGGAACGGTGGCGCGGATGGTGGTCACACCCTGGCCGCGCGGTTCCATGCCCAGCACCGTGCCCCGCCGCGAGGACAGGTCACCGATGACCGAGCCGGTGTATTCGTCCGGAACGACAACCTCAACCTTCATAGACGGTTCCAGAATGGCCGGTCCGGCCTTCTGTACACCTTCCTTCAGCGCCATAGACCCGGCGACCTTAAACGCGATCTCGCTGGAGTCAACATCGTGCGACGCGCCATCAACCAGGCTGGCCTTCAGACCCACCACCGGATACCCGGCCAGCACACCGGCCTGCATGGCCTCGCGCACGCCGTTCTCGGTGGGGCGAATGAATTCGCGCGGGATGGACCCACCCTTGATGGCCTCGACGAACAGCAGCTCGTCGTTTTCGCCGCGCTGGCTGCTCTTCTGCAGCTCTTCGCGCTCTTCGTCGGTCATCGGCTCGATTTCGAGCACGACACGGGCATACTGGCCAGAGCCACCCGTCTGACGCTTGAAAGTGGTGTCAACACGCGCCGTGCGCGTGATCGTCTCACGATAGGCAACACGCGGGCGGCCAATGTTGGCCTGCACGCCATATTCACGCAGCATACGGTCGATCAGCACTTCGAGGTGCAGCTCGCCCATACCCTTGATCTTCGTCTGGCCCAGCGATTCATCGACCTCAACCTTGAAGGTGGGGTCTTCTTCAGCCAGCCGGCGCAGGGCGATGCCCATCTTGTCCTGGTCGGCCTTGCTGTTCGGCTCCACCGCCACCTCAATCACCGGCTCCGGGAAACTGATCGTTTCCAGCAGAATCTGGTTGGTGGAGTCGGTGAGCGTCTCGCCGGTAAAGGTCTCTTTGAGGCCGATCACAGCGGCGATGTCGCCAGCGCGCACTTCTTCGACATCCTCGCGGCGGTCGGCGAACATGCGCACGATACGCCCTACACGCTCGCGCTTGCCCTGGCTGCTGTTAAAGATCGTCGCGCCAGAGCGCAGCACACCCGAATATACGCGGGTGAAGGCCAGGCGACCGTACTGGTCGGTGACGATCTTGAACACCAGCGCCGACAGCGGCTCGTCGTCAGAGGCGTGACGCTCGATCTCCTCGCCCGACTTGGGGTTAATCCCCTGTACCGGCGGGATATCCATCGGTGACGGCAGCAGATCGACCACACGGTCGAGCATCATCTGCACGCCTTTGTTCTTCAGCGCAGAGCCGCACAACACCGGCTGCACCTTGTTGGCGCAGGTGGCGGCACGCAGCGCCTGCAGCAGTTCCTCATCCGAGATGTCTTCCTCCATGAGGTATTTCTCGGTAAGATACTCGTCGTTCTCGACGATCTTTTCGATCATCTGCATGCGCATGGTTTCGGCGACTTCGCGATGGCTCTCCGGGATGGGGTGGCGGCTGATGGCCGTACCCATATCATCGCCGTAAGTCACCAGCTCCATCGCGAACAGGTCAATGATACCGTTAAAGTCGTCGCCTTCGCCGAACGGAATCTGAATGGGAATTGGATTGCCCTTCACCCGCTCAACAATCATCTCCACGCAGCGCTGGAAGTTCGCGCCGGTGCGGTCCATCTTGTTAACGAAGCAGATGCGCGGCACCTTGTACTGGTCAGCCTGCCGCCAGACCGTCTCGGACTGCGGCTCCACGCCTGCCACACCGTCGAACACCACCACACCACCGTCCAGCACGCGCAGGCTGCGCTGCACTTCGGCGGTAAAGTCGACGTGACCGGGTGTGTCGATGACGTTAATCTGGTGACCGTTCCAGGCGCAGGTCACCGCCGCCGAGGTGATGGTGATGCCGCGCTCACGTTCCTGTTCCATGTAGTCGGTCGTGGCGGCGCCGTCGTGTACCTCGCCAATGCGATGAACCATGCCCGTGTAATACAGGACACGCTCCGTCGTTGTTGTTTTGCCTGCGTCGATGTGCGCGATAATGCCGATATTGCGCACTTTGCCCAGGTCAAACTTGATGGTTTCCTTCTTCGCCATACTTTAGCTATTGCCGCTCTACTCTAAGATTCGCTGTTTGCAATGACCAGCCCATGCTGGTCATGTGGTTTAGCGGAAGTGGGCAAAGGCCCGGTTAGCTTCCGCCATACGATGGGTGTCGTCCTTCTTCTTGACGGACGCGCCCTGACCGCTGGCGGCTTCCATCACTTCCGCCGCCAGCTTGGAAGCCATACCGCGACCTCCACGCTTGCGCGAGTTCTGCAGCAGCCAGCGCATCCCCAGCGAAGTCGCCCGGTTGGGCGGCACTTCCACCGGCACCTGATAGGTGGAGCCACCCACACGACGCGGCTTGACTTCCACCGCCGGGGTGACGTTGCGCAGCGCCTGCTCGAAGACCTCTACCGGGTCTTTGCTGGCACGCTCTTCAATAATATCGAAGGCGTCATACATGATGCGCTGGGCCGTGCTCTTCTTACCACCGTACATCATACGGTTGATGAACATGGCCACGTGCAGGTTGTTGTATTTCTTGTCTGGCGGGATGACCCGCTTGGGCGGACTGTTTCTTCTAGGCATGGCTCACTTCGCTCCTACTTCTTGGGCCGCTTGGCACCGTATTTGCTGCGTGCCTGTTCGCGGTTGCGGACACCATCGGCGTCCAGCGTGCCACGAACGATGTGATAACGCACGCCCGGCAAGTCCTTCACACGACCACCGCGCACCAGCACCACACTGTGCTCCTGGAGGCTGTGGCCCTCACCTGGGATATAAGCCGTGACCTCGATCCCGTTGGTGAGGCGCACACGGGCGACCTTACGCAGGGCGGAGTTCGGCTTCTTGGGCGTCATGGTTTTCACCTGCGTGCAAACCCCACGCTTCTGTGGAGCGCCCTTTCTGCGGCGGGTACGCTTTTGCGTGTAAGCGTTCAACGTGTACTGTAGTGCAGGGGCCTTCGTCTTTTTGCTTTTGTCTTTGCGCCCCTTGCGCACCAACTGGTTGATCGTTGGCATAAACCTCTCCAATAACTAAACGCTGCAAGTGGCTGCCTGCTCGCTCAGTATCGACCGGATTCAGGCACACAAACGGGCGTACTTCGTCAGTCGCCCGTATGCTTCTTACCCAATGGCGAGCCACCTGCATCCAAAAGCAAAGCGCTTTCGCCATAAATCACTCAGTTCGACCCGGCATTGCCTCTTATGAGGTTGCGGACCGCGCTATCGTGGGTTGTCATGTTAGCATCAGCTAAAGCGTGTGTCAAGACAAAGAGACCGCCATATTGACGGTCTCTTTGGGCAGACTATATAGGGGAATTCGGATTTATTGCCCCATCTGCGGCAAAATCTTGGTAAAACTGCGGATTAATTCGTCAACGCCGACCGGTTTGCTGAGGAACACATCGACTCCAGCGTCGATGGCCTGCCCCATCTGATAACCGCCCACCGCGCCGCTGACCACCACAATCGGCATGTCATCGCCGCCGCGTTCGCGCATCAGGCTCACGAAATCCAGGCCAGAGCGATTGCCCAGGATCAGCTCGGTGACGACCGCCTGCGGCATGTTCTCTTCGGTGATGTAAAGCGCCTCGTCGATGTTGGTCGTCATCATCACCGTAAAGCCGGCCTGCTCTAAAACGGTGCTGATCGTCTGGGCGACATGCGTATCTTCTTCCAGAATCAGCACACGCTGGCCGCTGCCCAGAATGGGGATATCGACATCGGCGTAGGGATGATTATTCTTTTCGTAGCTGCTGGGCGTCAGCACAAAGATCACCTGGAGTTGCAGGCGTCCCAGCATCAGCACGTCGCCGTGACGCAGCACATAGTCGCGGTCGGGCATCAGACGCTCGCCGTTGAGATAAGTCCCATTGACGCTGTGCAGATCGCGGACCGTCATGCGGCTGTTGCGCGCCGAAATGGCCGTGTGCTGCCGAGATACGCCCAGCAGATGCGCGTTGAATGGTTCCAGGTCGATATCAGGATAAGCCAGCCGGTCACGGTCCATACGACCGATCACCATCGCCTCGCGGACCTGCACCTGCAACACGGATGGCGTACCCACCAGACGCAGTTCGATCACCCAGGGGACCAGGTAGTCCAGCGGACCGGTACCACGCCGGGGGCGTTTGGCGTGCGTGTCGTCAACATCCAGCATGCGGGTGGCCGCTACGCCCTTCTTTTGCTCAACCATAACGATTTCCTTGACTGAACCATAAGCAAACGCTTGACAGTGGATTCTATGAAAATTGTAAATCCACCTTAACTCAAGTGTAGTTCAGTCTGGCGCACAGTAGCGTAAAGAATAAGCCCCGGCGCGCTGGCCGGGGCGGGTAATTGGTACTATATACCGCCTGGGACTAGCGGCGGTACAGCTCGCGCACGATGATATTGCGCTGAATCTCGCTGGTGCCTTCGTAAATCTGGAAGATTTTCACGTCGCGCAGCAGCTTCTCCACCGGGTATTCCTTCATATAGCCGTAACCACCGAAGACCTGCACCGCCTCGACGGCGGCGCGTGTCGCCATATCGGCGGCGAAGGCTTTGGCGTAGGCTGGCACCTTCGGATTGGCGATGCCTTCATCGACCTGCCAGGCGGCCTGCCACACCAGCAGCCGCGACGCCTCGTAGTGGATGGCCATATCCGCCAGCTTGTGACCGATGGCCTGATGCTGGGCGATAGGCACGCCGAACGCCTCGCGCTCGCCGGCATATTTGACCGATTCTTCCAGCGCGCGCCGCTGCAGACCGACCGCCGCCGCCGCTACACCGGGCCGGCTGTGGTCAAAGACCTTCATCGCCAGGTAGAAGCCAGCGCCTTCCTGCCCGATCAGGTTCTCCGCCGGGACTTCGACATTCTCAAAGACAATCTCCGCCGTGTCCGAAGCGCGCTGGCCGATCTTGTCGAACTTTTTGCCCACACTCACGCCCGGCATGTCGCGCTCGATGACAAAGCAGCTCATCCCCTTATGGCCGGCGCCGGGATCGGTTTTGGCGAACACAGTGAAGAAGTGCGCGTGGCTGGCGTTGGTGATGAACGTCTTGGAGCCGTTGATAATGTACTTGCCGTCTTTCTTCTCGGCGCGTGTCTCGATGCCGACCACGTTAGAACCAGCGGCGGCCTCAGTCACGCCATACGAGACGAACTGCTGCTGGTCCATCAGGCGCTCGCCCAGCCAGTAGGCTTTCTGCTCTTCGCTGCCCGCCAGAATAATCGGCAGCGCGCCCAGGTTGTTGGTCGAGATGCTGGTGCTGATACCCGTGCAGCCGTAACCCAGTTCCTCGGCAACCAGGCACTCCTCGAACACCGTCGCGCCCACACCGCCATAAGCATCGGGGATGTTCATGTTGACGATACCCAGCTCAAACGCCTTCTCGAATATCTCCTGCGGGAAGCGCGCCTCGTGGTCGTGCTCCTCGGCTGCGGGGATAATCTCTTTGGCGGTAAACTCCCGCGCCATCTTTTGCAGCATTTTCTGGTCTTCGGTGAGGTAAAAGCTAACGCCGGCGGCCTGTTTTGATAAATCAACCATGTCTCTTGTCTCCAAAGCATATTTAATCTAATGAGCGTTCGATTGGGAATTATAGCGACGCCGCGTCAGATTGCAAAGAAAAAAGACAGGGTCTTCGTCCCGGAACCCCCCACAGACCTACTTCCCGTAAGCCGCCTGGACGCCCGCCGCCAGCGCGCCCAGCACGTCGAGCAGACGCAGCTTCCAGAGCTGATCGTCGTCCAGTGGCAGCGTGACCGCCACCCGCGACACGCTCACATCGTCGCCCAACCGCTGTTCGAGCGCCTGACGGTTTATCTCGCCCAGGTACGGCAGCTTGATCTGCACCTGGCTGCCACGCGCCAGAATATGCGTGACTCCGGCGGCCTGCGCCAGCAGCTTGACCTCGATCTGGTACAGCAGACCGTCCACGGCCACCGGAAGCTGACCGAAGCGGTCCAGCAGTTCTTCGCGCATGGCGTCGATCTCGGTCTGGCTGTTCAGCCCGGCGATGCGCCGGTACATTTGCAGGCGTAACGCCATCTCCGGAATCCAGTCGCCGGGCAGGTAGGCGGCCAGCGGCAGGTCGATCACGATGCCCGCTGTCTCGGTGGTGGCGCTGGTGGATGTCGGCGCGTCGCCCTTCTGGCGCTGCACGGCCTGGCTCAGAAGCTGCGTGTACAGATGCAGTCCCACCGCCGCCACATGCCCCGTCTGCCGCGTGCTGAGGATGTCGCCCGCGCCGCGCATTTCCAGGTCGCGCACGGCGATCTGAAAGCCTGCGCCCAGGGTGGTGTTTTCGGCGAGCGTCTCCAGGCGGCTACGCGCTTCCTCGGTGAGCTTACGCGGATGGAAGAAGTAAGCATAGGCCTGCTGCGCGCTGCGCCCCACCCGCCCGCGAAGCTGGTACAACTGCGCCATGCCGAACCAGTCCGACCGGTCGACGATGAGCGTGTTGGCGTTGGGGATGTCGATGCCGCTCTCGATGATGGCCGTCGACAGCAGCACGTCGTACTCACCGCGCGCGAAGGCCGCCATCACCCCTTCCAGCACGCGCTCCGGCATCTGACCGTGCGCGCTGACAATGCGCGCTTCGGGGACAATCTCCTCAAGCTGATCGCGCACCGTGTCGATGGTGCGAATCCGGTTGTGGACGACGAACGTCTGCCCACCACGCTCCAACTCACGCAGGATGGCCTGCCGCACCAGTTTTTCGTCCCATTTACCAGCGTGCGTAATCACTGGCAGGCGTTCTTCCGGCGGCGTCTGAATCATGCTGATGTCGCGCACCCCGGTCAGGCCCATGTACAACGTGCGCGGAATCGGCGTGGCGGTCAGCGTCAGCACATCGACCTGCGTGCGCAGTTTCTTGAAATGTTCCTTGTGCTTGACGCCAAAGCGCTGCTCCTCGTCGATGATGACCAGTCCCAGGTCTTTGAAGGTGATGTCCGCCGACAATATGCGGTGCGTGCCGATGACGACATCCACCTCACCGGACGCGATACGCGGCAGCGCCCGCTGCTGCTGCTCGCGGGTGCGGAAGCGCGACAACACCTCGACCGTCACCGGGAAAGCCGCCAGCCGGTTGCTGAGAGTCTCGTAATGCTGCTGCGCCAGCACGGTGGTCGGCACCAGAATAGCGACCTGCTTGCCGTCCATCACCGCCTTGAAGGCGGCGCGCAGCGCGACCTCGGTCTTGCCGTAACCTACGTCACCGCAGATGAGACGGTCCATCGGCATGGACGTTTCCATATCGGCTTTGACCTCGCGCAGCGCGCGGACCTGGTCCTCGGTCTCCACAAACGGGAACGACGCTTCCAGTTCGTGCTGCCAGTGCGTGTCGGCATTGTAGGCGTGCCCGCTGGACTTCGTGCGCTCGGCGTATAAAGCCAGCAGTTCGCGCGCCTCTTCCTCGACCGCTTTGCGCGCCTTGTTCTTGGTGCGTATCCATTCCGGCTGCCCCAGCCGGTTGAGCGTTGGCGGCGTGTCGCCTGCGCCCACGTAGCGCGTCAGCCGGTCGGCCTGGTGGATGGGCACGTACAGCAGATCGTTGCTGCCGTACTCCACCAGCAGATACTCGCGCTCGACACCGTCTACTGTGCGATGGCGCATACCGGCGAAGCGCCCGATACCGTAATCGACATGCACCACATAATCGCCCTCGGCCCAGTCGGCATAGTCGGATTCGGGCGTGCGCCGGCGCTGCGACGTCTTGCGGCGGCGCGGTTCGGGCCGGTTCCAGCCGTAGATTTCGGCGTCGGTCAGCAGATGCAGCGCGCCGCCGCGCTCGTCGGGGCTGAAGCGCCAACCTTCCTGCAACGTGCCGTTGATGAACAGCAGTGCGCCATCCGCTGGCGGTTCGGTGACGTCGTTGACGGTGGGCACAAAGGCGCTGGCGTCCTGGTCGTACCACAACTGAGTCAGCCGTCCGGACTGCTGCGTGATGACCACTGTCCGCTCGCCATCGCTTCGCTGCTGGCGCAGGTCGGTGAGCATGGGCCGCAGTTGACCGCCAAAGCGTTTGCCCGGCGTAAAGCGCGACCCGAACTCGGCCAGCAGCGGCACATCATCAACGGCTTCCAGGCCCATATACAGCACACGCCGCTCGTTCAGGCTGGACCATAGCTCGTCGGCGCTCAGGTGCGGGCGCGGGAAGTCTGGCGGGAGCTGCCCGGCGGCGATCAGATCGTCGCGGGTGCGCGCCGCCTGCGCTTCGATGTTCTCCACCGTCTCCCGCAGACTATCCACATCCTCGACGACGACCAGCGCATCGACCGGCGCATAATCCAGCAGGCTCACCGGATTGGCGTACATATATGGCAGATAATGCTCCAAATAGGGGAAAGCCACGCCGCTGCCCAGCGGGTCGGCGTCGGCGCCAGCGGCGGTCATATCGGCCTCGGCGGGCGGCAGCGAGGCGAACCAGTCCGCCAGATGCGCCCCCACCTGCGCCGCAAAGACCGGCAGCGCCTCACGCGCCGGGGTGACGGCCACCGCGTCCAGGTTGTGAGCCTGCGACCGCTGCGTGGACGGGTCGAACGGGCGCAGCGTGTCGATCTCATCGTCGAAGAAGTCCAGGCGCACCGGCTGGCTTGCCGCCACCGGATACACGTCGATGACGCCACCGCGCCGGCTGAATGTTCCCGGCTCCATCACCAGCGACACCGGCTCGTAACCCAGGCCCAGCCAGTCACTCAGCAGCCGGTCGATGGGCCAGCGCTGGCCCGGTTTCAGCACCTGTGACCGCTGGCGGAAGGCGCTGCCGGGGATGGTCCGCTGCAGCAGCGCCCGCGCCGACGCCACCACCAGCGACGCCTCGGCCTGATCGACGCCAGCGGGCGGCATGAGCGCCGCCAGCGTCTCGGCACGGCTGCGGATGACACTCTCCACCCAGGGCGTGCGCTCGTAGAACTGGGATGTTGGCTCGGCGTAGTTGAATACCCCCGCGCCGTCCGCACCGGTCCACACCGGGAGCTGCTCGCTGATGTTGTACGCGCGTTTGACCTGCGGCGTGATGACGATCACCGGTGCAGGCCAGTCGGCGGCCAGCGCGGCCAGCACAAACGGCCTCGCCGAGCGAATGAGATTCGTATGCAGCGAGTCGCCCTGCTGCAGACGCGCCAGCAGTTGCCGGTATATGCGGCTGTCGCGCAATGTGTGGGTAAGGCCGGTCAGCTCCATCGGGGTCGCTCCACCTGTCAGTTGCCGGATGAGGGTTCGTCGATGCTGCCGTTGAAGCGCGTCATCGCCAGTTCCATGCCATCGGCCAGCCACGCCTCGACGGCGTTAGCAGCGCGCTCGGTGACCAGCCGCGCCGTGATGACATCATCGCCGAAGAACGGCTGTAAAACATAGGCCGCCGGGTCCATGCGACCTGGTGGCCGTCCGATACCCAGGCGCACGCGGTTGAAGTCCTGCGTGCCCAGGTGCTGGATGATGCTGCGAATCCCGCGCTGGCCGCCCGCGCCGCCAGTGGGCCGCAGCCGCAGCGTGCCCAGCGGCAGGTCCAGGTCGTCATGGACGACGATAAAACGCTCGCGGTCAATCTTGTAGAAGTCCAGCAGAGCACGCACCGCCTCGCCGCTGAGGTTCATGTAGGTCTGCGGCTTGGCCAGCAGCACCCGCCGCCCGCCGATCATCCCCTCGGCGGTGATGGCCTTGCGCTCGCTTTTGCCGCCGCTGATGCCGTGCCGGTGGCCCAGCTCGTCGATGACCCAGTAGCCGAAGTTGTGGCGCGTGTTCTCGTATTTGCGGCCTGGATTGCCCAGGCCGACGATCAGGTGACGTTCGCTCATAGTCGTTTAGGCGTTGATCTCGCGCTGGTCGCGGAACTGTGTGTCGTACAGGCCGGCGTACAGGCCGCCGTTGGCCAGAAGCTGCTGGTGGGTGCCCCGCTCGACGATGCGGCCCCGGTCCATGACCAGAATCTGGTCCGCCGCCAGGATGGTGCTCAGCCGGTGGGCGATGACGATGCTGGTACGCCCGGCCATCACCGTTTTGAGCGCGTCCTGGATGAGCGCTTCGGAATGGCTGTCCAGGCTGCTGGTGGCCTCGTCCAGCACCAGAATACGCGGGTCTTTGAGGATGACCCGCGCCAGCGCCAGCCGCTGCTTTTCGCCGCCGCTCAGGCGATAACCGCGCTCACCGACGACCGTATCGTAACCTTCGGGCAGGCCCATGATGAAGTCGTGGATGTTGGCTGCGCGGCAGGCCGTGACAATGTCCGCGTTGCTGGCATCCAGCCGGGCATACAGCAGATTGGTGCGCACGGTGTCATGGAACAGGTAGGTTTCCTGCGTCACCATGCCGATCTGCGACGCCAGCGATTCGAGCGTCACATCGCGCAGGTCGATGCCGTCGATCAGCACGCGGCCTTCGCTGGGGTCGTACAGGCGCGGAATCAGATAGGTCATCGTTGTTTTACCCGCGCCACTGGGACCGACCAGCGCCACCAGTTGGCCCGGCTCGATCTCAAAGCTGATGTCCTCCAGCGCCAGCTCGCGGGCCTGCGTCACCGGCGCGCCGTTAGCGTGATGCGGCGCATCGCCAGAGAGCACAGCGTCCACCGCGTCGGCATTGTAGCGCCGCACATCGGTCAGCAGATGCGACTCGTCAATGGCATAACGGAACGTCACATCGTCAAATGTAAGCTGGCCGCGCACATCCTGAAGCTCGACGGCGTCCGGCTTCTCGTCGATCTCCAGCGGCAGGTCGATGATCTCAAAAACACGCTCGAAGCTCACAATCGACGTAGCGAAATCGACCGGCGCGTTGGTCAGCGCCTGTAATGGCCCGTAAAGCTGAGTCAGATAAGCGCCAAAAGCGACAATCGTACCGATGGTAAATGTGCCGCTGAGGACCAGATGACCACCCACCCAGTAAACCAGCGCCGTGCCGATGGCACTCACCAGGCCGATAATCACGAAGAACTGCGCGCCGATCACCGCCCGCTGGATGCCAATATCGCGCACCTTACCGGCGCGTTCGTCGAAGCGCCCGACTTCCTGCCGCCGTCTGCCGAACAGCTTCACCAGCAGGGCACCGCTGACGTTAAGCGTCTCATTCATCATGGCGTTCATATGGGCGTTGTGGACCATTTGCTCGCGGGCGATCTCGCGCAGCACGCCGCCAATGCGCCGCGCCATATAGATGAACAGCGGCAGCACCGCCACGCCGACAACCGTCAGCCGCCATTCGAGCGCCAGCATCACCGCCAGCGTGGCGACAACCGTAATCAGGTTGGTGACAATCTCGACAATCGTATTGCTGATGGCCCGCTGCGCGTCGATGACATCGTTGTTGAGGCGGCTCATCAGTTCGCCGGTTTTGGTGTTGGTGAAGAAGCGCAGCGACATCTTCTGCAGGTGGTCATACAGCGACACCCGCAGATCGTAGATGACGCCCTCGCCGATGCTGGCGTTCAGCCGGCGCTGGATCACGCGCAGACCGCCGCTGACCACTGGAATCAGCACCAGCCCCACCGCCAGCCAGTTCAGGCGCGCCACGTCGCCATTGGGCAGCGTGTTGTCGATCAGATCGCGGAAGATCAGCGGGGTCAGCAACCCCAGCACAGTCGTCGCCAGGATGAGCAGCAGCATACCGATAATGCCCGTCCGGTACGGCAGCGCGTAGGTCAGCACCCGGCGCAGCAGCGCCCGCGTCACACGCGGCCTTTCCGATTCAGACGAAACGCCGCGCATAAATGAATGTGGCCCGCCGCCCATTCCCATTCCTAATCCCATAATCACTGCTCCGATGATGTATCTGCTTGAGTCTGATGATAGACGACGCGGCTTAACGCACGCTAAGCGCCGTCATCTTCGGTGGTGTCCGGGTTGGCCGGAGCTTCACCGATCACGGTGAAGTTCACCGGCGGGCCAGCGGGGGCGTCGTTCAGCGTAATGTCGATCGTGTAACTGCCGGGCAGGAAATCAAAATCGACCGGCGTGGCGAAGAACCACACACAGGCATCGTCAATAGACCAGTCCGGCGTGAAATCAAAATAGACCAGTTCCTGCCCCTCGCGGAACCAGCGCGCGCCCATGGTCATGCCAGGGCTGATGTTCTGCGCCCGCGCCACGATGTAAATACGCGGGTCGCTGCTGTCGAACTGGTCGGTGGGGCTGGTAGCGCAGTCGTCATCGCCCACCGCCCGCGACAAAACGAAGTCGATCAGGCGCGGTTGGTTCGGGTCGTCCGGGACTGCCGGCGCGGGTGGCTCGGTGGGCGCGAACGGCGTCACCGGCACCGGCGTAGACGGTCCATCGCCGCCAGGGGCAGCGCTGGAGCCGTTGGTATTGTTCTCAGACTGCGCCACAGGCGTCATCACGCGCGGCAGGCTGCTCACATCGACGCCGCGCGCGGCCAGCGTGGACACCATGAACACCTGCTGCGTGGCCATAATGCCCACGCGCCGCTGGGCGCTCTCCGCTGTGGAGAGAAGCCGTTCCATTTCCGCCGTCGCACTCAGATTCAGGTCTTCGAGCTGCTGCTCCAGCGTCAGATCGTAGGCTTCCAGCGTCTGCAACTGTGTCCCGGTGGCCCCGCAGGCCGTCAGCAGCAGCATGCCGAGCGTTAAGTAGAGATAGATTCTTCGCATCATATGGCTGTTTTACGCCAACAACAGACGGCTGAACAGGGTCAAACACAAACAGTCCCACCATCGCTGGCAGGACTGCGCATTGTGGAAGTGCCCGGAATCGAACCGGGGTCCACGAGATTCGACGCCACGCGTCTACAAGCTTAGTTACCTGTTCAGTTTCGCTCACCAGTAACCCCAGGTAACCCGGTACGCTGGTGGCTAACCGATGTCTCTTGGCCGTGAAGTATCGGTGTCATCACGGTTGCACGCGTGTCTTTGATGACGCCCACCAATCCATCCGGACAGCGACGGACGGGGCAGACGGCTGACCACTCGCAGGGTCAGCTACTTACGGCATAATCGCCTTAGGCGGCGTAAGCGTAAGCAGGTGTGTTATTGTTGGCACTTGTTGTGCTAGCCCGTTTTAACGCGGTCAGGCGCCGCGGCTTGCAACATGACATCAGCCTCCCGCGTCGAAGCCATGTCACTCCCTACTTGAACGTATCATAGCAAAAAAAGCGCAATCTGTGTAGTATTGATATTCAGAATGACCACAAGGATGAGTGCATGACGGAAAACCCCATAAACGCGGATGTGATCATTGTTGGGGCGGGCATGTCCGGCCTGATGGCCGCCAATGTCCTGACCGCCAGCGGTGTACAGGTTTTGGTACTGGACAAAGGGCGCAGCGTTGGCGGTCGTATGGCGACCCGGCGCATTGGCCCCGGTATTGCCGATCATGGCGCGCAGTTTTTCACCGTGCGCGACCCGGAATTCCAGCGGTATGTCGATCGGTGGCTGGCCGAAGACCTGGTTTTTGAGTGGTCACGCGGCTTCAGCGATGGCAGCCTGCAAACCCAACCAGCGGATGGCCATCCGCGCTACGCTGTGCGCGGCGGTATGAACGCCCTGGGCAAATGGCTGGCACGCGATCTGCAGCGGCAGATCGACGTCAACGTGCGCATCGTCACCGCCACCTGCGATCAACAGGGCTGGATTTTGCAGGACGAGTTCGGCGGCCTTTACACCAGCAAAGTCCTGCTGATGACACCACCGGTGCCGCAGTCGCTTGTCATCCTGGACGAAGGAGCCACCCAACTCCCGCCGGAAGCCCACGACTCGCTGACCGCCATCGAGTATGCCCCCTGCCTAACCGGTATGTTCTGGGTCGAGGGTCTGGTTCGGCTGCCGCCACCGGGCGCTGTCCAACGCCGCACCGGCAACATTCTATGGATCGGCGATAATCAGGTCAAGGGCATCTCGCCAGATGCCTGCGTCATCACCGTACAGGCTGGCGAGCAGTACAGCATCCAGATGTGGAGCGCCCCCGACGAGCGCATCCTCAGCGCCATGCGCACCAGCCTGTCGCTCTATATGGACGCCGGCGGCACCATCCGCGAGTCTCAGCTTAAACGCTGGCGCTACTCACGCCCGATGACGCTCCATACCGAACGCTGCCTGGTCGCCCAGAACGACCCGCTGCTCGTCTTTGCCGGAGACGCCTTTGGCGGGGCGCGTGTCGAAGGGGCCGTGCTCTCTGGACTGGCGGCGGGCCAGGCCATCCTCGAACGGGTGCAGCAGGCCAAATAAGCTGCCTTTATCCATCATCAAAAAACGGACCGTATACGGTCCGTTTTTTGTTCACACACACCGGACCAGC
>CAZXCK010000030.1:0-34521 GCA_964639225.1 uncultured Anaerolineaceae bacterium
CTTTGTCGGTACACTTTCCCATTATATCGGACCCGCTTATTTTTCGCTGTGCCTGGTGCTATATGGGTGCGTCCAGATTTGGGGGTGGATCGGTTCCGCCCGGCGTTAAAACACCGGGCTACAGGAAGCGTGTCTGCTAAAGAGACACAAAAACAGACTCACGTAACCTGCCATGAGGGACACAATCCTTTTAATGGGTTGGCTATCTCTAGCCAGCGATTTTGAACCGCTGGCGCGCTGGCGGCGCGAAAGCTGAAAACCTGTCCCGATTTCCGGATGCACCCTGCATTGATTCGGCCAGTGTTACTATTCCATTCGCCTCTGCTTACGATTATAATACACTCCGATTGAGCTGCGTTTTCGGCGGCTCTATGTGTTTATGAAGGAAATGCAAACATGGCAGATAAGATTCAGGATGGTATGGTCGTCAGCCTGGCCTACCGTCTGCTGATGGACGGCCAGGAAATCGAGACGGCTGACGCGGACGATCCGCTGGATTACCTGCACGGCGCGGAGAACATCGTCCCCGGCCTGGAACGCGCCCTGACGGGCAAAAGCACCGGCGAGCGGCTGACGATTACGCTGTCGCCAGAGGACGCCTACGGCGAATACGACGAGGACAACCTTGAGAGCGTGGCCCGTGAGGACATGCCGGACGAGGTCGAGGCGGGCATGGAAGTCGTCATCGAGGATGACGAAGGCTACATGTACGAAGCCACCGTCAAAGAGGTGTCTGACGACGCCGTGATTCTGGACTTCAACTCGCCGCTGGCGGGCAAGACCATCACCTACGAGGTGGAAGTCCTGGGCATGCGCCAGGCCAACCCGGACGAACTGGATCATGGGCATCCGCATGGTTACGACGGCGAAGACGACTTCGACGGCTACGAAGACGACGAATAGCCGCTGACCCCGGCTCCACGAGCCAGAAACCTCACCGGGACAACTGCGGAGCCTGAAGCAGCACCGCAGTTGCCCGGTTTGCTTTTACCCCACCACAGACAGGTCTACGCTTTTTTGTCGTCGTCGCTGGCGCTGGTCTCAGCGCCTGCCTCGCTGGCACCGGTATCGCTGGCGCGGGCGACCTCGTCCGGTGTGACGTTGAACGTCACATTATCTTCGACCTGCTCCGCTGGCGGCGCTTCGACCGACAGCACGTCGTCGAAGTCGAGCGCGTCCGCCGGGCTGCCGCTGGCGGCCTGCATCAGCAGGATGAGCCGGTCGGCCATAGCGGCGGGGTCCGGGTGGATGCCGTCCTGGAGCAGCGCCGTCTCGAAGACCTGCTCGATGATGGCGTCCACCATGCGCATATTGCCAGCGGCCAGCATCCCGTTGAGGTTGTGCAGCAGCGTATGGCGCGGGTTCAGTTCCAGAATTTTGACCGGCAGCTCGTATTCGCGGTCCAGCAGACGGTTGATGCGGAACATATTACGCGCGGTGCCGCCCTCGTCGCTGACCAGGCGCGCCGGGCTGCCGGTGAGCGTTTTGCTGGCGCGGACGGCGCGCACGCGCGTCCCCAGTACATCGCTGAAGCGTTTTTGCAGCGTCTCGAAGGCGTCGGTCTGCAGCGGCTCTGGCTGCGGCTCGTCCTCAGTGCTGGGCGCTTCGCCGATGTCGCTCAGGTCAATGTCGGCCTCGTCCACGCTGCGCAGCGCGTGATCCTTGTATTCGCTGAGGCCCATGAGCATGGCTGCGTCCACCGGGTCGGTGAAGTACAGCACCTCGACCCCACGCTGGCGGAAGGCGTCCAGGTGCGGGCTGCGGCGGGCGCTGTGGAAGTCGTCGCCCATGATGTAATAGATGTCCTTCTGGTTGGCGACCATGCGCCCCACGTATTCATCCAGCGAAACGTAATCGTCGGGGCTGTCGGTGTGGGTGCTGTTGAAAAACAGCAGTTGCTGAACGTCCTCGGCGTCCTCTGGCGCGACCACCAGCCCCTGCTTGATGTAACGGCTGAACTCGTCGAAGATTTTGAGATAGTCCTCGCGTTTCTTCTGCGCCATGCGCCTGAGTTCGCTCAGTACGCGGTTGGTGATGGTCTTTTTGAGGTTAATCATCACCCGGTTGGCCTGCACGCTCTCCCGGCTGACGTTGAGCGGCAGGTCTTCGCTGTCCACCACGCCGTGCACAAATTGCAGATACTCCGGCAGCAGGTCTTTGCTGTATTCCTGGATGAGCACCTTACGCGCATACAGCTTAAGGCCCGGCTCTTTGCGTACGCTGAACATATTTGGCTCCGACGAGCTGGGGATGTACAGCAGCGCGTAGAACTGCAGCGGCACATCGGCCCGGATGTGGACGCGGTGCAGCGGCTCGCTGAAGTCCATCGTCAGCATCTTGTAGAAGTCGTTGTACTGTTCGTCGCTGATCTCGCTGGGCGACTGCCGCCAGATGGCTGTCCGCTTGTTGGTGGCTTCGGTGTCGTCGCCGACGTAAATGGGGAAGGCCACATAATCCGAATGACGGCGGATGATCTGCTTGATCTCCCAGTTTTGCAGGAACTGGCGGTCATCCTCCTTGAGGTGGATGATGACATCGGTGCCGCGAGTCTCGCGCTGGGCGGGTTCGATGGTGTAGGCATCGCCGCCGGTCGACTCCCAGGCGACCGCCTCGGCGTCTGGCTGGTACGAGCGCGACACGACACGCACTTTGTCCGCCACCATAAACACGGAATAGAAGCCCACGCCAAACTGACCGATGACATCCTGCGCGCTGACGCCGTTATTCTCTTTGGCGGAGCGCATGGCCTCGATGAAGGCTTTCGCGCCGCTGCGGGCGATGACGCCCAGGTTTTCGATCATGTCGGCCTGCGTCATGCCGATGCCGGTGTCGCTGATGGTCAGTGTGCCGGCCTCTTCGTCGGCTTTGATCTGGATTTTCAGCTCCAGGTCGGGGTCCTGGACGTTCTGGTTGGTGAGCATCTCGAACTGGACACGGTGCAGAGCGTCCGATGCGTTGGAGACCAGCTCACGCAGGAAGATTTCGCGGTCGGTATAGAGTGAATGAACGAGAATGTGCAGAAGCTGCTGAATCTCGGCCTGAAAGGTGTACGTTTGCTGTGACACGATACTGCCCCTTATCATCTGAAGTTCAATGGAACGTGATTAGTTTTAACACGGGCGTGTAAGAATCCGGTAAAAACGCCAGCAGATCGCGCCCGGTTCGGTCTCCGACAGGCTGACGGATAAACTATTCGTTTTTTCCGACATGCTGTACAATGAAGGACAAACAAAGATAGTGGCTTTTTGAACCGGCAAAAAGGGTGAAACTTATGATTGTTGGCATTCCCCGTGAGGTCAAAACAGACGAGTACCGTGTGTCTCTGCCGCCCGACGGCGTGCGCGAACTGGTGGCGCGCGGACATCAGGTGCTGGTGGAGACGCAGGCTGGCGAGGGCAGCGCCTTCACCGATAACGAGTACACCGAGGCTGGCGCGCACATCGTCTACAGTGCCGACGAAGCCTGGAACCGGGCCGATATGGTGGTTAAGGTCAAAGAGCCGCAGCCGTCGGAGTACGCGCTGCTGCGCGAGGACCTCATCCTGTTCACCTATCTGCATCTGGCCGCTGCTGAGGAACTGACACACAAGATGCTGGAGACCGGCATCACCGGGCTGGCCTATGAGACGGTCGAGGACCACGAGGGTCGCCTGCCCCTGCTGGAACCGATGAGCGAGGTCGCCGGGCGCATGGCGACGCAGATCGTCGCCCAGTACCTGACCAAGACGCACGGCGGGCGCGGTATTCTGATGGGCGGCGTGCCGGGCGTGCGCCCGGCGCACATCGTCATTCTGGGGGCGGGCACGGTCGGCTCCAACGCGGCGCAGATGGCCCTGGGCATGGGTGCCAGCGTCACGCTGATGGACATCAACCTGGAGCGCCTGCGCTACGCCGAGGACACCCTGCACGGCAGGCTGACGACGCTGTATTCCAACGCGGCCAACATCTCCACCGTCATCCAGAGCGCGGACGCCGTCATCGGCTCGGTGCTGATCGTCGGGGCGCGCGCGCCGCACCTCATCCGGCGCGATATGCTGGCGACGATGCCGCGCGGCAGCGTCATCGTCGATGTGGCCGTTGACCAGGGCGGCTGTGTGGAAACGACACGCCCGACCACGCACAGCAACCCCACCTACTACGTCGATGAGGTGCTGCATTATGGCGTGGCCAACATGCCGGGCGCGGTGCCGCGCACGTCGAGCCTGGCGCTGGCTAACGCCACCCTGCGCTATGTGATGCGCGTCGCCGACAACGGCCTCATCGAGGCGCTTAAGGCCGACGCTGGTCTGGCGAAAGGTCTCAACACGTATCACGGCCAGGTGACGCAGCCTGCCGTCGCTGAAACGTTCAACCTGCCGCTGACCAATTTGCAGACGGTCGTCTGGGGCGATCTGGTGCGGGGATAAGCAGAAAAACCGGACAGGCGAACCGATTTGTCGAATACGCATCGAGAATTACATCCATGACCAGCCAGATTTCACACGCCATCGTCCTGCCAGACCAGAACTTCCAGGCGTGGCTCGACGCCGCCAGACCCTACATGAACGGCTTCGAGCGCGTTGTCATCATCCGCTCGCCCGCCGGTAACGACCTCAACCGCTACCGGACCATCACGGCGGTCAACGCGCCGCTGACCTGGTTCAACGATGACCCGCTGGGTCACATCCGCCGCGCCTACCCGATGGTCGTGCGGGTGGATGTCATCAGCGCGCGCACGCCGTCGGAGCTGGGCGCAGTGTTACAGCGGCGCATCGCCAACCGCGATCGCTTCGGCGAGCGCGACACACACCCGCCGCACCTCTTCGACCGCTTCGCCCTCGACTGGCCGACCGATGCCCGCCCATCGCGCATTATACGCAGCTTCATCGCCCCCACCGATGCCGACCCCACCCGCCACGAAGGCATCGACATCAGCCTGTATCCGGGCGCGGCGGTGCTGGCTGGCGCGGCGGGGACGGTCAGCCGGGTGGTGACGGTCAACGATTCGCTGAACTACGGCGCTTACGTACAGGTCACGTCGCAGGTGGACGGCAAAACGTACATCGTCACCTACGCCGGTCTGCGCGAGATCGGCGCGCAGGTCGGGCGCGGCGTCCAGGCTGGCGATAAGCTGGGCCAGGCCGCCAGCGACACGATCAAAGTGGTGGTGCAGGCGATGTCCGGCGGTCTGAGCGGGTATAAGCTGCCCAACGTGACCAACCCCATTCCGCTGATCTACTGGCAGGGGCTGCGCCTGCGCCCCACTGTCGAGGTGCTGCGGGTGCGCTCGCATCCGGGAACCTACGGCGCTGTCATCGGCGCGGTGCGGGCCAGCGACATTTTAGAGACGCAGGAAGGGCACGGGCGTACCCTGGAAAAGCTGGGCGTCGAAGGCCAGTGGCTGCGCATCCGGCGCGCCGGGGCGCGTGAAGCCTACTGCGCCGCCTGGTACCTGGACGCCTTCGGCCTGGGCGACCCGGTGGAAGCCTATCCCGGTATTCCACTGCCCGGCGTCAACATCGACCTCGATCATCGCGTCAGCCAGCCAGAGCCGACCACGCTGCACAATATGGGCTGGGTGCGGCTGGTTTACAACGTGTCGCTGAACCCGAACATCCCACCCGGCGATCCGCGCCGCTTCGGCAACACCGACCTGACCGCTTCATTCAACCGTTTTCGCCCCTTCCTGGAACGTTACGCCAGCAAGGGAATCCGGGTGGTGCTGGTGCTCAATCACCAGACATTCGGCGAGGGGCAGGGCTATGTGTGGCCGCAGATGGACAGCAGCCGCTGGCGCGAGTTCACCGGGCGCTTTGTGGCCCATGTGCGCACCATCGCGGCGCAGTTCGCCGGTAAAAATCTGGTGTTCGCCTACCAGATATGGAACGAGCAGGACACTCCGCCAGAACACGCCCGCGCCGCTGTGCCCATGCCCGCCGCCGATTACGCCTATCTGCTGGGCGAGACCATCAAAGCCATCCGCAGCGTAGACAGCCACACGCGCATCATCACCGGCGGGCACATCACCGGGCCGGACAAAGCGACCGCCTACGCCCGCGCCACGCTCAACGCGCTGCCGGTTGGTTTGCAGCCGGACGGCCTGGCGCTGCACCCCTACGGACGGGGCGCGCCCGGCGATCCGCTGGCGCTGCTGGGACCATTGGCCGAGGCCGTGCAGAAGTTCAGCCGGGTGCTGCCCGGCAGACCGCTGTGGATCACCGAATGGGGCATAACCAACTATCGCTCCGCTGGCGGCGCGGCGGAAGTCAGCCGTTACGTGACCGGCTTTTTCAACGTGCTGCGCTACCAGTTCACGGGGCAGGTGGCGGCGGCTATCTGGTATGCCTGGGCCGAAGGCATGGACGACGCTTACGGGCTGGTCGATGAGCAGGGGAATCCGCGCCAGCCGCTGTTCGATACGTACCTGCAGGGAGTCTAGTCCTCGGCTGGCAGACCGGCGGGGTCGCGCCGGGATCGCATACCGGCAGCCGGCAGCGTAAAGGCGAAGATGCTGCCGCCGTCCGGGTTGTCCTCAATCCAGATGCGCCCGCCGTGTGCCTCGGTGACCAGCTTGCAGAACGCCAGCCCCAGGCCCACGCCGCGCCGCACACGCGGGCGGCCTTCCACCTGTAAAAAGGCGTCGAACAGGTTGTTCTTGTACTCGTCGGGGATGCCGGGGCCGTTGTCTACCACTTCGACGCGCACGAAACCGGGCGGATCGTCTTCCGGCGAGGGTGGAAAAGCGCGGATAATCATGCGGCTGCTGGTGGGGCTGTACTTGAGCGCGTTATCGGCCAGGTTCATCAGCAGCCGCTCGACCTTGTCGGCGTCGGCCTGGATCAGCGGCACATCGTCGTCGATCTGAATGTCGATGACGATATCCAGTTCCTGGGCCAGCGGTTCCAGTTCGCTGCGCACACTCGCCGCCAGATGTTGCAGCAGCGCCAGATCGGTGTCGATGTTCATGCGCCCGCTCTGCATCTTGGAGATGTCCAGCAGGCTGTCCACCCGCCCCAGCAGCTTGCGGATGGCGCGGCGGCTGGTCTCGGTCGTCGTTTCGACCAGCGAATGCAGTTCGTTCTCTTTGGTGACGACTTCCTGCAGCAGGCGCATACTGGTGGTGACGGCGGTCAGCGGGCTGCGCAGGTCGTGGACGATCATGCGCGTGAGTTCCTGGCGGGCGCGCTCCAGTTCCTGCTGCTGCGTCTTGTTGTAGAACACCAGCAGCACCCCGGTGATCTGCCCCTTTTTGCCACGCACCGGAATCGTCATCCGTTCGATGTAGCGCGTCTCCTGGCCTTCCTGCACCACGTAAAGATGCGGCGCAGCGCCGTCGTCGTGACCATCGAGCACGCTGTGCAGCGTGTGTCGCATCGCCTGATGGCTGTCGAAGCCCAGCCGTTCGGCCAGCCGCAGTTCACTGTCGGCGAGCAGGCGATTCAGGCGTTGGTCAACCAGGGCGGCGGAATCCAGGCCGACGAGCGCCACACGCGGGCTGGCCAGCGCGATGTTGTCCTCGCGGTCGATGAGCAGCACGGCCTCGTCCATTGTGTTGAGGATGACCTGCATCCGGTCGCGGGCCTCGGCGACGCTGGCGAAGTGACGCGCGTTGTCGATGGCGACGACCGCCTGGTTAGCGATCTGGGCCAGGAACTGCGCGTCTTCGGCGCTGTAGGCGGCCAGACGGCTGCTCTCCAGGGTGATGTAACCACGCGGCACCTCGCCGCGCAGAATGGGCATGCTGATCTGCGAGCGCATCGTGTCGACGAACTGGCGGTAGCGTGGTTCCTGCGTCACGTCGTCGATCTGGCGGAACGTCGCCAGCTTGAGCGTGTCGCCGCCCAGGCTGTCGACCAACACCTCAGACTGTTCCAGCACACCATCCGGGTAACCGTAGCTGGCCAGTACCTGGTAGCGGTCGCGGGCCTCATCGTAGATGACGACCGCGCCCACGTCGCTGCGGGTGGCTTCGATGGCGTGTTCCAGCACCAGCATACCGATGGATTTGAGATCGACGGTCGAGGCCAGCATCTGCCCGATACCGGTGAGGGCCAGCAACTGCTCTACGCTGCGCTGGAAGGCTTCGTCGGTCGAGGCGAAAATGCGCGCGTTGTCGATGGCCTGTGCCGCCTGATTGGCCAGCGTGCGCAGCAGCTCGACCTGCTCGTCGTTGTGTTCGCGCACGCGGTCGTAGTACAGGGCCAGCACGCCCAGATTGCTCTGCCCGATCACCAACGGCAGTTCCACCAGCGCACGGATGTTTTCCTGGCGCAGTTGGTTCTGCACGACCATCAGGCGGGGGTCGCCCGTCACATCGCTGACAACCAGCGGGCGCTCCGGCACGTGCTTCCAGCCGCCATCGAGCAGCAGCGGCGACGGTGGCTGCTCGACGAAGCGGCTGCTCAGGCCCTCGCTGCGCATCAGCGACAGGGCTTCGTCGTCGTCATCCACCCAGAACAGATACAGCGCGACGGCACTGGCGTCCGTCAATTCCAGCGCCGCCGACACGATGGTATCCAGCACGGTATTCGGCGACAGTGTGCCGCTCAACTGGCTGCCGATGCGATTCAACGCCGCCAGATGATTGACGCGCCGCGCCTGCTGCTGGTAAAGCTGGGCGTTCTCGATGGCGATGCTGGCGCTGGACGCCAGAATGTTGAACATGCGCAGGTCGGTGCTGCTGAAATGACGCTCGCTGGACGCGAGCGCCATCACACCAAACTGGCGCTCGCCGACCAGCAGCGGCGCGCCCATCCACGATAAGACGGCGTCACGCGGCGGCACGAGCTGCATCCGGTGGGCGGTACCGGGCACATCGTGGGCGATGAACAGCGGCGAGGCGGTGCGGTAAACATGGGCGATCAGGTCGTCATCGCGGACATTGTGGCCGGTGGTCAGCGGCTGGCCGTTTTGCATCGCCAGCCGCACCCGCAAGGCGGCCTGACTGGGGTCAAACAGGGCGACGGTGAAATGATCGCCGCCCAGCAGAGACGTGGCCTGCATATGCAACAGGCGCAGCAGTTCATCTGGTTCCATGTTGGAGCGCATCTGGCGAGAAGCGGCGGCCAGCAGCTTCATCTCGTCGATCTGGCGCCGGAGCTGCTGCTCGGAACGGCTCAGGAAATGCAGCCCCATGATGATCGTCACCAGCGCCAGGATGCCCATGAACTCCGACGGCGTGCCCATGCGTCCAGCCAGTTCCGAGCTGAGAATAGTAAACGGAACCGGCAGGCACAGCACGACCAGCAGCAGCAGCCAGTTGGCGCGCAAAAACCCGACCAGCACAATACCACGCGCGTAAAGTTCCAGCACGAAGATCAGGAAATATAAGGTCACATAGGTCAGGCTGTACAGCGCCAGGGCGACGATGGTCTCGGCCTGGTCCCATAACGACTGCTGCACCGGCAGCGGTCCGTTGAGCGCCATGTAAAGCTGCCCGGCCACATAAAAGCTGAGGCTGGCCCTGGCAGCGATAAAAACCACAATCGACAGCGCGTGTCGCGGGCTGGGGCGGCGGGTTTTCATCGCCAGCCAGCGGAACAGCGACCCCACCACCGCGCCGGTGAAGATGGCCCACAGCGTCAGTCCGTAAGCCTGAGGCGGCTGCGACAGCAGCGCCAGCATACCGACGACATGCACCGGGCTGACTTCGTAGCGCGACAGCCTCACATTGAAGAAGAGGGCCAGCGTTGTAATGAAAGCGTAGAGCAGCGCCTGTGGGGCATACTCGCCGATGGCGGCGGTGCCGGGCACATTCGTCAGCAGCGCGGCCAGCGTCATCACGCCCAGCACCCAGGGGATCATGATGACCAGACCCGCGCTCAGGCGGTCGCTTTCAATAAGGGTTGATGTATCTGATTTCATCCATTTACGCCCGGGGTCCGTTCATATCCTGAATACGCGCCAGCGCTTCACAAGCAGCAACACGTACTCTAATCATACCTGAAAGCGACCCATGAGGAAGGTTAACGAATTTCTGTAAGTGGCCTGCCAGCTATTTACCGGCAGCATACGCGCTGGACTGAGGCGGCAGCGGGCCATAGCTGAACCATACAGAGGCTCACCAGCGCGCGCGGACCACGCGATCGTGGCCGGCGTAGTCGCGCAGCACATCGACCTGCGCCGCTGGCAGATGGTCGCGCACCAGCCCGGCGACAGCCGGCCCCTGCTCCGCGCCGATCTCCAGCAGCAGCCACGCCGACGGCCTGCATACCTGCGGCACCTGATCCAGCAGGCGGCGGAACAGGTCCAGGCCGTCCGGGCCGCCATCCAGCGCCAGATGCGGCTCGTAGTGGCTGACCTCAAGCCGGTGCATGTCAGCGGTGGGAATGTAAGGCAGATTGGCCATCACACCATCGACGCGCAGGCCGCGCTCGATCAGCGGTTGCAGCAGATCGCCCTCGAAGAACGTCACCGGCTGGTTGTGCTCGCTGGCGTTGCGCCGCGCCACCGCCAGCGCCGCCGGGCTGATGTCCGTCGCGCAGACCGTTGTGCCCGGCGCGTTGGCTGCCAGCGTAATTGCCAGCGCGCCGCTGCCCGTGCCCACATCGACGACGCGACTGCCGGGCCGTTCGCCAACCAGGGCCAGCGCCGCTTCCAGCAGATGCTCGGTCTCCGGCCTGGGAATCAGCACCGCCGGAGTCACGGCGAACTCACGGTCGTAGAAGGCGCGCCGCCCCAGAATATAGGCGATGGGTTCGCCCGCCGCCCGTCGATTGACCAGCGCGGCATAGCGGGCGGCCTGTTCGGGGGTCAGCGACTTTTCCGGGTGGGCGATGACATGAGCGCGGTCGTCGCCGGTGACGGCCATCAGCAAAAGCTGGGCATCCAGGCTGGCCGATGACGACACCGGCCCGATGCGGCGCATGGCACCGGCTAAAACGGCAGCGTAAGTGGTGGCGGTTGTCATCTAGACGCTGGAGAGCTTTTCCATCTGTTCACGGGTCGCCAGCTCGTCGATGAAGTCATCCAGCTCACCACCCAGCACCATCGACAGGTTATACAGGCTCATGTTGATGCGATGATCGGTGACACGGCTCTGCGGGAAGTTGTAGGTACGAATCTTCTCCGAGCGTTCGCCGGTGCCCACCTGCCCGCGCCGTTCGGCGTCCTGTTCGGCGCGCTGCCGCTCGACTTCCATCTCGTACAGCCGGTTGAGCAGAATCTGCTTGGCGCGGATGCGATTCTGAAGCTGGCTGCGCTCGTCCTGGCATTCGACGACCAGGCCGGAGGGGATGTGCGTCATACGCACCGCCGAGTCGGTGGTGTTGACCGACTGGCCGCCAGCGCCCTGGCTGCGGAACACATCGACGCGCACCTGGCTCATATCCAGGTCGATATCGACCTCGTCCATCTCGGCCAGCACGGCAACCGTCACGGTACTGGTGTGGATGCGCCCCTGACTCTCGGTGACGGGCACGCGCTGCACCCGATGCACGCCGCTTTCGTATTTGAGACGGCTGAAAGCGCCAGCGCCTTTGATCTGAAACTCGATGCGTTTGTAGCCACCGCCGCCGGTCTCGTTTTCTGAGGTGACCTGAACTTTCCAGCGGCGCGCCTCGGCATAGCGGACGTACATGCGGAACAGCTCCGCCGCAAACAGCGCCGCCTCGTCGCCACCGGCACCGGCGCGAATCTCCATGATGACGTTTTTCTCGTCGCGCGGGTCTTTGGGCAACATCATCATCTTGAGTTCTTCGGCCAGCGTTTCCAGGCTGCTTTCCAGCTCATCGACTTCGGCGCGGGCCAGCTCGCGCATCTCGGCGTCGCTCTCTTCGCGCAGCATTTCGCGCGCGCCTTGCAGGTCATCCTGCATGCTCTGGTAGCGGCGATAGGCCGCCACCATGTCCTCGATGCCGGCGCGCTCCTTGGAGTAGGCCACCACTTTTTCGTAGTCGGCGGTCACGTCGGGGTCGGCCAGTAGATTTTCCAGTTCCTGGTAGCGAGCTTCGATACTCGCCAGTTTGTCAAACATCAGCTTTACGTGTCCTCTTTGCGTCTATTCAGGGTCCGAACGGATAGGCATATGCAGGGGTCCGGCGCAGGCAGGAAAAGCGCCCGCCTGGCATGTGCAATACAGGTCCAGAGGGAAGTTGTGAGGCGCGCCGCTACAGCGCGTTGAGTGTCTTATAGCTGGTTGGGTGTGGGTTTGCAATCATCATAACGTCTATTATATGCGGCCAGCGCCGTTGTGGACAGGGTTCCTTGCGGACTGTGCGGGGGCGGCCTTTCCGCTGGCCAACCGCTCGTGCTATAATCGGCGCGCGTTTGCCGCTCGACGGCCCGACTGTCGACGCACAGCCTGGGGAGAATCAGACATGCAGGATCGGAAAAACCAAATCGCGTCCGCCTTCCAGACCGCCGACAGTGACCGGCTCACTCTGTCAGTCATTATTCCGTGCTACAACGAGGTCGAATTTCTGGAGAAGATATTGCAGCGCGTGCGGGCGGTGGGTCTGGCCGATGAGATCGTCATCGTGGACGATGGCTCCACTGATGGCACGCGCGACATTCTGAAACGCCTGGAGAGCGAGAATCCCGGCGACCTGCATATTCTGTACCACGAGCGCAACCAGGGCAAAGGCGCGGCGCTGGTGACCGGATTCCGCGCCGCCACCAGCGATGTGCTGCTTATCCAGGACGCCGACCTGGAATACGACCCGCGCGACTACCCTACGCTGCTGCGACCCATCGAGGAAGGCATCGCCGTTGTCGTCTATGGATCGCGCTTCCTGGGCGGTCCGCGTAAGGCGATGAACTTCTGGAACATGGTCGCCAACAAGATACTGACGCTCATCACCAACATGCTGTATAACGCCATCCTCAGCGATATGGAGACGTGCTACAAGGTGTTCCGCCGCGATGTGGTGCGCGATATGCCCATCCACGCGCGCGGCTTCGAGTTCGAGCCGGAGTTCACCGCCAAAGTGCTCAAGAAAGGCATCCGCATCTATGAGGTGCCGATCTCGTATAACGGGCGCGAGTGGAACGAGGGCAAGAAGATCAAATGGACCGACGCACCGATCGCCGCCTGGACGCTGTTCAAGTACCGTTTCACCAACTGATTAGCTGACCATTTCCCTGCCGATTATGCCCGCCATGCCGCGCCCGGTTCGGTTGATCGTCGCGCTGGCTGTTGTGCTGGCGCTGGCGCTGGCCGTCGATGCGTCGCCCTGGCTGCGTGGCGGTTACGGCTGGCGCTGGTCTCACGAGCCGCCGTCTCTGGCGCGACTGCTGCCGTTCGGGCTGGCGCTGGTGATTTACGTAACCGGGGCGCTGTGGCTGGCCGCGCGGAGCCGGCGCGCGCTGCCGCTGCTGCTGTGGGCCGCCCTGGGAACGCTGGCGCTGTCGCTGGCGGTGGCCCATACCCGCGACGGCGACGCGCTCTATGCGCTGTTTACGCGCACGGTCTCCAGCGTGGCGACCGGCCCCCACGCCGCCGCCGCCCAGATCGACTGGCGCGACGATGACTGGCTGGCCTGGTCGCAAGTCATGCCCACGCTGAACCGTCACGCCGCCCTCAGCCCGCCCGGCCTGCCGCTGATCTACGCCCTGCTCAACGACACGCTGGGACACTTCCCGGCGCTGGCTCAGCGGTTGCAGAGCGGGCTGATCGGCTACCAGTGCCACAATTACGCCCTGCTCGAATACACACCGGCCCAGTGGGCCTCGGCCTGGTTCGGCGTGCTGATGCCGCTGTGGGCCGGGCTAACTGTGTTTCCGCTGTACGCGGCGGCCCGCCAGCTCACGCGCCCGGTATCGGCGCGCTGGGCGGCGCTGTGGTGGCCGCTGGTCCCCGGCGTGCTGGCTTTCGCCGCCTCGTGGAACACGGTCTATCCGCTGCTGGCGGCGCTGGCGCTGTGGCTGCTCATCGCCGGGCTGGACCGGGCCGGACACGACCGGCGCGGATATTCCGGCGGGCTGCTGCTGGCTGGCGCAGGTGCCGCGACTGGCCTGGGCCTGTTCATGAACTTCGCGCTGGTGCCGATTCTGGGTGTGTTTGGCTTCTACACGCTGGGGCATTACGCCTTCGTCGAGCGCCGCCGCGACCCCGCCGCGCCGCTTTGGCGTCCGGTGGTGGCCGGGCTGTGGTTCGGCGCGGGGATGCTGCTCGTCCCCTGGATTCCGTTTATGCTGGCTGGTGGCGACTCGCCGCTGGCGATTCTGCTGACGGCCATGCGCGACCATCTCGAACTCGACCGCCCGTACTGGTTCTGGGTGGTGATGCATGTGTGGGACTGGGTGCTGTGGACCGGCCTGGGGCTGTTCGCGCTGGCGCTGATGGCGGTATGGCGCTGGCGTCACGCCGATGCGCCACCGCTGCTGGCTGGCGCGCTGCTGCTCACGCTGCTGATCGTCACCCTCAGCGACACGGCACGCGGCGAGACAGGCCGCGTGTGGCTGTTTCTGTCGCCGCTGCTGCTGGTGGCCGCCGCGCAGAGTCTCGACAGCCTGACCGGATCGCCAAAAGCGGCGCGGCGCGCATGGATAGCCGTCACCGGCGGGCAGGCGGCGCTGGCTCTGGTGGTCGCCGGCTGGATCGGGGCCATGAGCACGCCGGAGCTTTTCCGCCCGCCACCGCCGCCGGTCGCGCCGCTGGAGATCGCCACCGCTGCCGATGTTGTGTTTCGTCCCGGCGCGGCGGATGGCGGCTTCCGGCTGGATGGCTGGTCGGCGCGTTACGAGGCGCAAAGCGACAGCATCGAGCTGGTTTTGCAGTGGCGCGGCGTCGAGGCGATGACGCAACCTTACTGGCTGGGCGTGCTGCCGGTGCGCGCCGATGGCATGGTCGGCGAGATGGTACTGTGGCAGCCGGGCGAGTTCGCCGGGCGGGACAGCCGCTACCCGACGACGTGCTGGCATCCTAGCCAGGTAGTGGGCGACGCCGTGCGGATTCCGCTGCCGCCGGACTCGGCGGGCGAGTGGTGGCTGAGCCTGGCCGCTTTCGGCGACGACAGCCACCCGGAAGGCCGCCTGACGGTCAGCACACCCGCCGAAGCCAACGCCGTACAAGTGGGGCTGGGGCCGGTGATTGTGTCGCCCTGAGCTTAAGGCTGGTCGAAAATCTGGGCGATGGCCAGCGTGAAGCTGCCACTCGTGTTGGGATTGTCCGCGCCGGGGTAGCGGGTGGCCCGCACGTAGTAGATGCCCGTCCCCGGAATCTCGAAGCGGTCGATGCGGGCGTTCTGGCCGCCGCCGCTGTCGTCGTCGGTCGCCAGCGTCTGCGAGCGCGTCGCATCGAAGATAAAGAGCACGGGGTCCAGGTCGCCGTCGCCACGATTCATCGACACGGTGATCGTATCGCCTGCCACCCCCCAGAAAGCGTAGTCGATCTGCGGCGTCACATTGTCGATGGTTCCGGTGAGCGACATACCCGGTCGATAGTTCAGACGGCGCACATCGGACGGCACGCCGTCGAAGGCGCTGCCCTGGCTGGACAGGCGCAGCCGGTAACGCCCGGACGTGCGGCCCTGTTCGCGGTCGTAGCGGGTGGCGATGATGTAATAGGTGCCGTCGGCGGGCAGCAGATAGCCGTCGATGAGCGCGTTCTGGCTGCCGCCGCTGTCGTCGTCCTGGGCCAGTTCGCGCAGCCTGGAATCGGCCAGCACGACGAACGAGTCCAGGTCGCCGGTCAGGCGTTCCAGGCTGATGCTGATGATGTCGTTCTGCTGCCCCTCAAAGCGATAGTAACGCAGGGGCTGCTCTGGCGTGATATTGCCTTCCTGCGTGTTGTTCTGCCGCATGAAGAGCGCCGTTGTCGGCGAGCTGCCCTGGCCGCTGCCGGCGGCTTCTTCAAGTGTGAGGATGAAATTGCCGGTGCTGGTCCCGGCTGCCAGCCCATAGCGACTGGCAGCGATGTAATACGTGCCGTCGCGGGGGATGAAGAGGCCCATGATGGCCGCGTCAGTACCAGCGCCGGGCGCGTCGTCGTTATAGGTGATAACGACGTTGGTGCTGTCCACGATGCGCAGATAGGCGTCCAGGTCGCCGGAGCGGCGCTCCATGTATACGTTGACGACATCCCCCTGGCGCGCGCGAAAACTGTAGAACATCTCCGGTTCCATGTTGCTGATGTAATTGTAGACCGTATCGCCGTAGCGCATGGCACAACCGGACGCCGATCCGTTGCCGATGCGTTCGATGAACAGTTCGTAGCTGCCGGTTGTCGTGCCCAGCGCATGGCCGAAGCGGCTGACGACCAGCGAATAACGCCCGCTGCGCGGGAGCATCAGCGTCTCGACACTGACGTCGAGTGTGTTCTGGTTGTCATCCTGGGTGAGGACTGGCGCGCCGGTTTCGTCCAGAACAACCAGCATGGGATCGAGGTTGCCGCTGGTGGCCGTCAGCCGCAGCGACACGAAATCGCAGCGCAGCGCCTCGAAGGTGTAGACGGTGCGCGGGGTATTGTTGTCGATCTGCCCGGTGACGACCTGCCCGTAATCGATCAGCGTGTCGCTGGCTGCTGGCTGGGCACGGACCGGCCGGGCACTGCTCCACAGTGTTAGCGTTGTCAGCAGAACGATCAGCGTCAATACAATCAGGCGCGACATAACCACTCGATTACGGCTTACTCCGTCGTTTTTTCGGCTTCCGCCGGTTTGACCGGCAGCGTGATGACAAACGTCGATCCCTCGCCTTCGCGGCTGTTGAATTCGATCTTCCCATTATGCAAATCCACCACCAGTTTGACCAGCGCCAGACCGAGACCGGTGCCAGAGATTGCGCCGACGTTGGTGGCACGGAAGAAAGCGTCGAACAGATGCTCGCGCGCTTCTGGCGGCACACCCATCCCCTGATCGTGGACGGCCAGTTGTACCGTGTCGCCCTGGCATTCGACCGCCAGGCGTACCGTGCTGCCCGCTGGCGAGTATTTGTAGGCGTTGCTGATGAGGTTGCCCAGCATTTGCCGGAACAGGCGCTCGTCCACATAGGTCGCCGGACATGCGCCGGGTGGCGGCTCAAAAACAAGGTTGTGCCGGTTCTGGTTGAGCAGGCGCGCTTCCTGGCATACACGGTCGCACAGCGACACCAGGTCCACCGCTTCCAGCGCCAGATCGATGCCGATGGTATGGGCGCGGCTCACGGTCATGATGTCGTCCAGCAGGTTGTTGAGGTGCTTCACCTGCTGGCGGATGCGGGCCGGAATGTCGCGGCGCTGAGTCTCCGTCAGGCGGTCGTGGTAGCGTTCCAGCATATCGACCGATGTCAGGATGACGGCCATCGGTGTGCGGAACTCGTGCGAGATCATCGAACTGAACTGCGACTTAAAATCGCTGAGTTCTTTCTCTTTTTTCAGGGCTTCGGCCAGTTCCAGCGCGAGCTGCTCGCGCTCGGCGATTTCCTGCTGCAGACGGTTGTTGCTGCTGGCAAGCTGTTCGGTGCGTTCGGTGACGCGATCTTCCAGTTCCTCGGTGAGCTGGCGCAGGGCTTCTTCCAGTTCTTTGGCTGTGGTGATGTCGCTCACCACGACGACGGCGTAACTGCCGCGTGAGCCATCCTCACGATAGGCCTGTGTCACAACCGGGCGTACCTGCACCAGGAAATGCTGCTGGCTGGCTGGAGTCTGCGCCTCGAAGGCCGAGGGCACGCCGCGACTCAGGTCGGTCCAGGCGGTGGCAAACTTCTGCTGGAAGTCCGGAGCGTGTTCCCACAGGGGACTCATGAGCTGATGGAAGCTCTGGCCGTTGGCGCCGTTCACCGTGCCCAGTCCCCACACTTCCAGCGTGAGATTGGCCCGTATCACATGCTGCCGTGCGTCCAGCAGACACACCAACTGCGATACCGAGTCGATGGTGGCTTCCCAGTCCTGCTTGGCCTGCTTGATAAGTTCGTTGGTGTGGTTGAGTGCTTCCAGAGCGGCGTGATGCTCGGTGATGTCCTCAACCGTGCCGTCGATACTCTCGATGTCGCCGTCGGCGTTGTAAATCAGGCGGGCGGTGCTGCGTACCCACAGTGTCTTTTGATGGCGCGTGCGCAGCGGACCTTCTCTGGTGACGATGGTCTGCCGCTTGAGGGCGTCAATCCACTGGCGCATCGTCTGTTCGGGCCAGGCATCGACCATCATAAACTCGCTCAGACGGTGTGAGAGCAGATCATCGACGCTGTCGTATTCGAGCATGGCAGCCAGCGCCGGATTGGCGCTGATGAGCCTGCCGTTGGGGATAATCCGGTACACGCCCACTGGCAGGCTGGCCATCAGCGATTCGTAGGCGCTGCGGGTCGCCTGCAGGCGCTGGTGCATGGATGTCACCTGTACCGCCTGGGTGCTGATCTGGTGGTAGCCGTACAGCCAGGGACCCATGACAAAGATAACACTCCAACCGCCCCAGGCCCCGATCAGTGGGTCGTCGTACATGCGCTGGACGAAGAAGGCCAGCATAGCCAGCAGCAGCGCCTGGATGAGCAAACGCACCGGGCGTACGTTCTGCGTGGCGACCGGCAGCACTTGGCCCTGGGGGAAGATCGTCAGCAGCAGGCTAAGCGCGCCGAAAAACATCAGGATACTCAGGGTGGCGATGACCACCCCCACCGACGGCTCGCTTTCGACGGCGGCGAAGCTGCCATGAAACGCCTGATGGAGCAGGGCACCCGCCCCGGCAGCCAGACCCATAATCAGGTGATAGAGGATTTCGACCCGAGGGTTCATATCGTCGCGGCCAGCCTGGGCCGAAAAGCTGAGGGCACCCACCAGCAGTACACCCGCGCCATGCGGCAGCAGCAGCACGGGGATCATCACCATGCCACAGACCAGCGGGTGCTTCTGGAAACGCTGCACCTGGTTGATAGCCAGCACAATCAGGCCCCACAGCACCAGATCGGCCAGCCGGCCTGCCTGGGCCGATTCCCCATCCAGCGCAAACAGCAAACCGAGCGCAACGCCATAGGCCAAACCCAGCGTGCCGAGATGGCCCACCGTCACAGATGACCGATTCGCGAGAAACGTCCTAAGCAACATCAAACCCTGCTTTTCCGGTTGTACTGTCAGGTGTAGCGGTCCGAACCGAACCGGCGGTCTAGGCGGATACCACCGGCAGATTGAGTGTGACGCAGGTACCGCTGCCGGGCGCGCTCTCCACGCTGATGCTGCCATTGTGCAGCTCGACGGCCTGTTTGGCGATAGTCAGCCCCAGCCCGGTCCCCGGCAGATGATCGACATTGGCCGCGCGGTGAAACGGCTCGAACAGGCGCGGCTGGTCCTCCGGCGGAATGCCGATGCCCTGGTCGGCGACGGACAGCGTAATGCGCCCGTCATGATGGGTCAGCGTGACGCGAATCTCGCCGCCCTCAGGCGAATATTTGAGCGCGTTCGTAAACAGGTTGGTCAGCACGCGACGCATCAGCTTGGGGTCGAGCATGGTCCGGCTCACGCGCCGGTCGGTTTTGAAGATGATGCGGTGGCTGTTTTTGTAATTGAGCTTGAACTCTTTGACAATCTGGCGGCAGTATCTGACGAGGTCGATGTTCTCCGGCGCGAAATCCTGCCGGAGCTGGTCGGAGCGCGACACCGCCGACACGTCTTTGACCAGTTCGGTCAGATTGTCGATCTGCGCGCGGATGTTGTCGATGTATAACGTCTTTTCCGACTGGGGAGCGCGGTCGCCATAGCGGTCCAGCAGGTCAATCGACAGCAGCATCGACGCCAGCGGGGTGCGCAGCTCGTGCGACATAATGGAAATAAAGCGGTTCTTGAGGACGCTCAGTTCGCGCTCTTTTTCCAGCGCCAGCGCCAGCCGTTCGCGTTCCAGCATCTCGTGTTCCATGCGCTTGCGTTCGGTGATGTCCTGCGCGATGGCGATGAAGATATGCCGACCGTTGCTCATGACCTTATTCAGCGAGAAGCAGAGTGGAAAGCGGCTGCCATCCCGGCGCAGCCCCGTGATTTCGTGCTCGTTGTCGGTTCTGAGCTGGGCCAGCAGCACCTTGAACGCCGCCCCGTGATACGGCTCGTCGAGTAATTCGCCTACCGTCAGGCCGCACATGGCCTGCGGTTCATCGCCATAGCCGAAGATCACCCCCGCCGCCGAGTTGGTCGATTCCACGATGCCCAGCCGGTTGAGGGTTATGATGCCGTTGTTGACATTATCGAGAATGGCCTGCAGGCGCTTCTGGCTGGCGGCCAGTTCGAGCTGAACCCGCTTGAGTTCGCTGACGTCCTGGTGGGCGACGATGTAACGCGACTCGCCTTCCCAGTCGAAGCGGCTGATGCGCACCACAAACCAGCGTTTCTGATGAGGCGCGTGACATGGGTATTCGAGCGTGAATTCCTCAACGATCTGATTCATCACCGCCCGGATTCCCTGCGCCATCTGCGGTGCTTCGCCGGCATGCTGACCATTCGCCGACTCACACACCATCAGATAGTTGGTCCCCACACCGCAGCCGGAGTCGTAACCGTTTTCCTGGGCAAAGCGGCACCAGGCGCGGTTCACGCTGATGACGGTGCCCGTTTCGTCCAGAATGGCGATATGAGCCGACAGCGCATCCAGCGCCGATTGAACAAAGCGCTCGGATAGCTGTATGCCCTGCCCAAGGATGTCTGATCCTGGCATTTTTACCCCCTGACCTCTGGTCTGACAACCAGCGGCGCCGCTGGCTGCTTCACAGGTCGTTTGTTCCCTCTATACTGCTGCTGTGTTGCTCAGGGCGCGTTATACCAGTTATCGTCAACCAATAACAACAGAAACACGTCCAGTTGCAACCCATTCGCGTCATCAATCATTGTAATGCCAAACGATGATTAGAGTAAAGCGTGCGGGCTGGTGCAATCAGGGCGATTGCAAAGTCGGCTTCTTCGCTGTGGGGCTTTGCCCCAAACCCCACCACTTTTGGAAAAAGTGGACACAACTTTTCCTTTTTCGACGCTTTGCGCCGAAAGGCGTGATGTCAAGGGAGCCTGGATCCTTTGGCCTGGATGCCACTTCAAACGCGCCCCATCTCAAACATGGAGACAGGGCGCGTGAGTCTGTGCTGTATGGTGACCTTACACCACGATGTTGACCTTCGGTTCCTGACCTTTGCGCGCCGGGATGAAGATCACCTTTTTCGGCTGGCCGCCGTTGAGGGCGCGCTGGGCCGCATCGGTTTCGAGCGCGATTTTGATAGCGTCGTCCTGGCTCACATCCGCCGGGACCTGCGCCTTGTCGCGCACCTTGCCGTTGATCTGCACCACCAGTGTCACGCTGTCCTCGGCGGCCTTGTCCGCATCGTAAACCGGCCAGTTCTGCTGGTGGACACTGTACGGCTGGCCCAGGCGCGCCCACAGTTCCTCGGCGACGTGCGGCGTGATGGGCGCCATCAGCAGCAGCATGGTACGCATGGCCTCGTGCCACGTCTCCGCGCCGACCTTACCCTCGCGGATGGCCGCCCGCAGGTCGTTGCGCAGCGCCATCAGCGCGGCGATGCTGGTGTTAAAGCTGAAGCGCTCCATGCTGTTCTGCACGCGGTCGATGGTCTGGTGTACGCGGCGCTCGACATCGCGGTTGGCAGCGGCGTCGCCGGGGCCATCGACCGGCGGACCGGCCAGCACCATATCCCACACCTCGTTGAGCCAGCGGACCACGCCGGTCACGCCGTTGGGGTCCCAGGGGCCGCCCTTTTCCCAGTCGAAAGCGAACATCAGGTAAGCCCGGACCGTATCCGCGCCGTACTGCTCCACCAGCTCATCGGGATTGACGACGTTGCCCTTGCTCTTGGACATACGCTGAATTTCCAGATGGTGCTGCAATTGGTTGACGTCGTTGGTCCCCTCGATGGCCGGGATGTCGATCACCGCGTCCGGGTTAACCTCGACGACGCGCCGCACGCCGGCCATGTCCACCGTCAGGATGTTCTCGGTGCGCTTGACGATCTCGCCAAAGACACCGCCGAAGTTGGCGGGGACGTCGTTCGGGCCGTCGATCACGCGCACGTGGTCGGCGAACAGCTTTTCACCGGCGAAGATCCCCGTCGCCAGAATGAAATGACCGGGCCGCTCCGCGCCCAGCACCTGCCCCTGGTTGCGCAGCTTCAGCATCGGCTCGTCGAGCAGACCCTCAGGGTCGCGCCCGTGAGCGCGCATGGCCGCCGCCGCGTCGTCGAACATGCCCAGGTCGCGCATGGCTTTGGTGAACCAGCGCGTGTACAGCAGATGCATGGTGCTGTGTTCCGCGCCACCGGTGTATACATCGACCGGCAGCCAGTAGGCCGCCTCTTCCGGGTCGAACGGGGCCGCGTCGTAGTTGGGACTCAGATAGCGGTACTGGTACCACGACGAGCACATAAACGTATCCATCGTGTCGGTCTCGCGCTCGGCAGGGTTGCCGTCGGAATCGACCGTTTTCTGGAACGGCTCGTGATACTTCAGCGGACTCTGTCCCGTAGGTTTGAACTCCACATCTTCCGGCAGCAGCACCGGCAGTTGATCGTCGGGCACGGCTTCCAGCGTGCCGTCCTGGCGGTGGATGATGGGGATGGGCGCGCCCCAGTAGCGCTGGCGACTGATGAGCCAGTCGCGCAGGCGATAGTTGACCGCCTCTTTGCCGATGCCCTGCGCTTCCAGCCAGCCGATGACGGCGTCGATGGCCGGGTTTTTGCGGCCTTTGTCCGTCGTGGACGGCGTGCCGTCGAACTGGTCGCTGTTGACCATCACACCCGCCCCGGTATAAGCATCGGGCATGGTGTCCCCATCCAGGTTTTCGCCTTCCGGCTGGATGACGACCTGCACCTTGAGGCCAAACTTACGCGCAAAGGCGAAGTCGCGCTCGTCGTGGGCGGGCACGGCCATAATGGCGCCGCTGCCGTAGGTAATCATCACGTAGTCGGCGATCCAGATGGGGATGCGTGCCTGGTTCACCGGGTTGATGGCATACGCGCCCGTAAAGACGCCGGTCTTTTCGCGCTCGGTAGACGTGCGCTCGATCTCGGTGGCGCTGGCCGCCTGCGCGACATAGGCCTCGACCTGTATGCGCTGCTCGTCGGTGGTGATCTTCTGCACCAGCGGATGCTCCGGGGCCAGCACCATGAAGGTCGCGCCCCACAGCGTATCGGGCCGGGTGGTGTACACCGGGATGTCGTCGCCGTGTTCGGTGCGGAAGGTGACATGCGCCCCCTCGCTGCGCCCGATCCAGTTGGTCTGCATGATCTTGACCGGCTCCGGCCAGTCGATGCGCGAGAAGTCCAGCATCTCGTCGGCATAGGCCGTGTAGCGGAAGAACCACTGCGTCATCATCTTCTGGATGACGGGCTGGCCGGTGCGCTCGTCCTTGCCGTCGATAACCTGCTCGTTGGCCAGCACGGTCTGCAGCGTCGGCGACCAGTTGACCAGCGCCTCGCCGCGATAGGCCAGGTCATTCTCGTAGAATTTCTTGAAGAACCACTCGGTCCATTTGTAATAGCTGGGGTCGCAGCTCACGGCCTCGCGCTCCCAGTCGAACATGGCGCCCATGCTGCGTAACTGGCGGCGCATGTTCTCGATGTTGGCGTAGGTCCACTTGGCCGGGTGGATGTTGCGCTGGATGGCGGCGTTCTCGGCGGGCAGGCCGAAGGCGTCAAAGCCCATCGGGAACAGCACGTTATAGCCCTTCATACGCATATAGCGGGCGCGCGCATCCGATGGCGTCATGGCGAACCAGTGACCGATATGCAGGTCGCCGCTGGGATAGGGCAGCATGGTCAGCGCGTAATGCTTGGGCCGGTTCCAGTCCACGCGGGAACGGTACAGCTTGTCGGCTTCCCAGCGCTGCTGCCAGCGCGGCTCAATTGATTTAGGGTCGTACTTATGACTCATGTGGCTTGCGTCTCTCGTTGTTGTTGGTCATCACGGGAATAAGCGAAACAATGCAGCCGATTGTACCTGCCGGATGGCAGGCCGTTAAGGTATGGTCTGGCTGTTGAGAGGCAAGCAGGGGGGGGCCGCGACGGTGAGTCGCTACATAAGAGAAGAGCGGGCCACCTCAAAACCCATTGTCTGCATCATATCCGTGTCCTTTCTCGTGTTGGCGGCGCATGGCGCGCCGATGGACAAAGTATATCATAAAAGCCAGCGCGAAAGACAGTGGCCCTGGACGTGAAAACAGGGCTTTTGCAAAGTCGGCTTATGACTTTTGGGGCGCAGCCCGCCGGGGCGCTGCCCCGGTTACCCCGCCACTTTTGGAAAAGTGGACAAAACTTTGCCTTTTTCGGCGCTTTGCGCCGAAAAGCAACGCCGATGGGCGCGGGGTCAAGCGGTCTCTGCCCCCTCGCGGGTGCGACCACGACAAAGTCCTGGCGGGCAGCGCCCCTCGCAATTAGAGTTTCTGACTTTGCAATCGCCCTGGATGTAAGAACCAGGGCGAACGCTCTGGAAGAGTCTGGCGCTCCGGTTGACCGGCACCCGGCCCCGGACTATACTGTGAGCGTATACAACGCCAGACATGACAAGGACGATCTCCGATGACCGACGAGATTTCGATTAACCCCGAACTGCTGAACATTCTGCGCTGCCCGGTGGCCGTGCATTATCAGGATCGCGGCGACGACCCCGGCAAGCTGGAACTGGTTCACGGCTGCTGGCTGGTGAGCGCCGACAGCGGCTATAAGTACCCGGTGCGCAACGGCATCCCGGTGATGCTGGTCGAAGAGGGCGAGAAGTGGAAAGACACGCCGGTGGAGAGTCTGCCGGTGCCGCCGCCCGCCGAATAAGCCCCAACCACCCCACCGATTGATCCCCACAAAAACGACGAGGGCCTCTGTGCTGGCCCTCGCCTGGTGTGCTGCTTATGGGTTAACTGATTAGGTCACGCCTGATCTTACCTCACCCCCGCCCCGCTGCGCTCGACTCCCCCTCTCCAAATATTTGGAGAGGGGCTGGGGGGTGAGGTTAAATGGGAATGCGCATTTCTTCTGGTTTATCCATTACAGCTTTGTTTTCCCCCTCACAATCACGGATGGTTGCCGTTGTTTTCGGTTACGTGCAGCGTGCCGCTAATGGACGCGCCCTCACTGAAGCTGCCAATCCAGATGTCATAGCGGCCACTCGCCGGACTGTTGAAGTCGATAGTCGGGTTGAGCGTGCCGAACGAGTCATCGACGCACACGTAGCTGCCACCCGGCGTGTTGATAATCATGGTGGTGTCGCCGCCGCCGATAAAGTAGAAGCGCAGCAGCGGAAAGGCCCCGGCGGTGTAGTTCAGGCTGAAGTCCGGCGCTGACGTGGCCCAGCCGGTGCAGCCACCCCCCAGATACGACACATTGACCGGTCCGCCGCTGGTGATGTTCACGGTGAAAGGATCGGGCACGAAGCCGGCTGCCAGCGCCTGCGAGCCATAATTGGGCGGCAGGCTGAAGTTCAGCGTGGGCTGCACTGGTGGTGTCAGCGTGGCGGTGGGGGTGGATGAAGGCGTGGATGTTGGCCCGAATGACGTGGCGCTGGGTGTGACGACCATCGTTGGCTGCGGCGTCAGCGTTACCGAGGGCACAGCGCCGCACTGACCGCCCAGTCGAATCACACTCGCCGAAATCCAGCCGATAAGGCCCGCCGGGCTGATCTGATACCAGGTGTTATCTGGTAGCCTGCCGATTACGGGTGCGGTGGTGTTGCCGGTGATCTGGCCGATGACCGAAAAACTGGTGCTGGGGCCGCTGCGGATGTTGACCCGCCCGCCGGTTGATGAAGCAACCACACACGGACCCAGCGGCGACAGCGTGGCTGGCACAAACACCGTCGGCACCGGCGAAGGCGTGGCCGGTACAACGGTTGGCGGCACAGTCTGGGCCTGCGCAGCAATCGGACACACCGATTGATCGGACTCAAGTTCCAGGCAAACGATGTAGTTCTGCGGTGTCCGCGGGCTGTCGCTGCTGATTTCGAGCAGATAGTCGTCCTCGCCGGGTACGAGACGGTAGCTGAGGCCGCTGATGCGCGCGCTGCTCGTCGCCAGCGTCTCGGTGGTGCTGGCGTCTTTAAGCGTAACCAGCAGCGCTGGCGCGGTATCCATGCTGTAGACGGTCAGCAGCAGCGGCTCGACCGGCTGGCTGCTGAAGGCATAACGCTCAAGCGGCTGCGTGGTACTGGTCTGCCCATCCAACACCTGGCCGACGTTCAGGGGCTGCGGCGGCGTGACGGGCGCGCCGAACTGGGCGCTGATGAGGAACTGGCCGGTGGTGCCCGTCTGGCTGGTTACTTCGATGAAGTAGACGCCAGCGCTCACTGAAATGGCGCGCGCCTGCGCCGATGCCTGGCTGCCGTCGTTGAGCGCGATGTGAAGGACGGTGCCCCCTGAGTTGGTCAGGCGGAAGGACGGCGTCAGTCCGGCAGTGATCTCGAATATGTCAATGTCCAGCGTCTGCGCGGTGGGGACCAGCACGACGAAAGTCAGCGACGCGCCTGGCTGTGTCAGTTCGCCGACCTGAATCTCGCCAATGGTGAGGGGTGTGGGTGTCTCGGCCTGCGCGCTGGCACTCAGTATGCCAAATGCCAGGAGCCAGACCAGCAAGGTTGTTATCAAAAGCCTTCTACGATCTGCAAACCAGCCAGCTCTCATCATCAAAACCTTTCCATATATTAAGTCTCATTTCTACTGTACTCCGATTTTTTATCGTTGTATATATTTCACTATGTCAAGCGTTGAGGCAGATCGAATCAAAAGCAGGCGAGTCGTCCCCGCCTGCCTGCAAAGTGATTGGCCTGTCGAATGGTTATGCTCAACCGCGCAGCGGCAGCACCAGCGATTTGTGGAAATCGGTCAGCGAAACCAGTTCGCCATTGTCGTCGACCAGCAGCGCGTCCTCAACGCGGATGCCAAAGCCGCGTTCCGGGTAATACAGGCCCGGCTCGATGGTGATGACGTTGCCGCGCTGGAACACGTCGTCTTTCATCTGGTGGCTCATGTTGGGGCGCTCGTGGATGCGCAGGCCGATGCCGTGCCCCAGGCTGTGGACGTAGCCCTCGCCGGTGCGCGGGTCGCTGCGCAGCGTGGGATGGCCGTGCGACTCGAAGTAGTCCTGCACAGCTTCCTGCGCCAGATGGGTTGGCTTGTCCACGCCGAAGGTTTCCAGCGCGATGTCGAAGGCTTCCATCACCTGATTATAGGCTTCCTGGACCTCGTCCGGCGCGTAGCCGATACACCAGGTGCGCGTCATATCGTGATGATAACCGCCGCCCAGTTCACGCGGGAACAGGTCGAAGACAATGGCCTGACCCAGGCGCAGCGCCATCGAGTCCTCGCCGCGACTATGCGGGAAGCCGCCGTCGCGCCCCTGGGCGAAGATCATGCCCGTGTCCTCCAGGCCGTGCTCCAGCAGATGACGGCGCACGAAGCGGCGCACATCGCCGATGGTCAGCGGCGTGCCGTCGGTGTTCACCACCGTGTCGCCGTCGGCCCGGTGGCTGGCGATGAAATCCCAGGTGGCGGCCATCACGGCGTTGGTGCGCGCCGCCACCGAGCGGATGCGTTCGATTTCGGCGGCGTCTTTGGTGACCGCCGCCTCGTCGAACAGCGTCAGCCCGGACTCGCCGCAGAACAGGTACTGCGGCTGGGTTTCGGCCAGCGTTCTGGTCGTCGCCAGGATGCCGTGCAGGCTGCCCACGCCATAAATGCCGACTTTCCCCTTGCTCACGCCCAGTTCGCCCAGCGCGCGCGCCCACAGCGCGGCCTGCGCCCGGCTCATATCGCCGTTGGCCTCGCTGACCAGTTCGGCCCAGTTCAGGTCGGCGGTGGTGCGGATCGTCAGGCCGCTGGCGGCGGCTTCCTCGCGTTCCATCGGCGACACCACCAGCAGCGGATCGGCCCCTGGCTTTTTGAGCGCCAGTCCGTAGGTAACGTGAATGCGCCCCACCAGATAATCCAGGTAGGGGCTGTAGGTCTCGCTAATGGGAATCAAAAGCGCCGCCAGATCACGGGCGGCCATCAGGCGGTCGATATCGGCTTTCACGGAATTTCGCTCCTCAATACTGTTGTTTTCCAACACGGCGCGGGGTCGTCTGGCGAAGATGATGTTGGGGCGGTTCGCCACCGCCCCAACCGTATTGCCGCGCTTACTCGAAGTACGGGTCTTCGTTTTTGCGCTTGGCCTTGCCGCTGACGGCGATCGTTTCGCCGCCACCACGGTCGACCTTGACGACGTAGGTGCTGGCGATTTTGTCGTGCCAGCCCTGGTTATTGGCGTCGATCAGCGCCCATATCCAGCCTAGCATCAGCACAGGCGAGTTGATGAGATACCCCACATAGCGCAGCACGGCTTCGGCGTCGGAGATGGGCGTGCCGTCGGTCTTGACGACGCGCAGATTCATCACCATTTTGCCGGGTGTCTGCCCGTTCTGGCGGGTCAGGAAATACCACTGGTAGCCCGCGCCCAGGATGAACCCGACGAAGCTGCCACCAAAAATCAGATTGCCGCCGCCAGCCCCCACCATACCACCGACCATGCCCAGGATCAGGCTGTCGATGATGAGGGCGATGAAGCGTTGGCCGATGTCGGCCAGTTCATAGGTCCGAGTTTCCATTGTATTCAGCACTCCCCAGTTTGTTTTTCTCGATGCGTTACATCCTGCTATACGCACGAGACTGGCGGCACGTCGCAGATTGGGCGGCGCTACTGTTCGCTGATCGTAATCGATTCGATGGTGTCGCCCTGCTGGATGGCGTTGACGACCTGCTGGCCCTCGCCCATCACGCGACCGAAGACGGCATGCTTGCCATCCAGCCAGTCGGTTTTGATGTGGGTGATGAAGAACTGCGAGCCGTTGGTGTTGGGACCGGCGTTGGCCATGCTCAGGATGCCGGGGCCGTCGTGCTTCAGACGCAGCGCGCTGGGTTCATCGGCCCATTTGTAGCCGGGGCCGCCGCGACCATCACCGCGCGGGTCGCCGCCCTGGATCATGAAATCGTCGATGACACGATGGAAGCTCAGGCCGTCGTAAAAGCCGTCGCGCGCCAGAAAGACAAAGTTGTTGACCGTAATGGGCGCGTCTTTGGCGAACAACTCGACGTCGAATTCGCCCTTGCTGGTGTTGAAACGCGCCACGTACTGGCGGTCCGGTTCGATCTGCATGGGGGGTGGGGCATCGTACTGTTTCATGGTCGTTTTCCTCTCGTTTACGGTGTCGATTTCTCGTCTGCTGGTGTGTTCAAGCATACCAGTTCCACAAGGTGTTAGCTACATCGGAATTCGGTTAGGAAGCCGTTAGGGGCGGTGATGTTAACGGTCTGGCGTTGGAATCCGTTGTATTCTGCCTATACAGAGGGGTGGAGTCGGCGCGGCGGTGTTTCTGAAAAAACTGGAACAATGGCGGCATATCAGAGAAACCTTAAGATCGCGGCGCGTCTGATCGACAATCCTTATGATATAGTGCAATTGTATCTTCATCTATTATTCATTGTTCGGGCAGCGGTGATAGCACACTGTCCGGCGGCCAGGCTGAAGATCTGCGCGCACCGGCGCGCCGTTGTAGGAGGGTAACAATCCATGCCACGCATCTTATATATCGAAGACGATGCGAACAACCGTCTGCTGGTGCGGCGTATCCTGCTGGCTGAGGGGATGGAAGTCGAAGAAGCTGAGAATGCCGCTGATGGCATCGAGATGGCGCGCGGCAACCCGCCCGATCTCATCCTGATGGACATCAGCATGCCCGGCATGGACGGACTGACGGCGACGACCACCATCCGCCAACTGCCCGAAATCGCCGATATTCCCATCGTCGCGCTAACGGCCAACGTCATGCAGGGCGACCGCGAACGTTCGCTGGACGCTGGCTGCGACGGTTATATCGGCAAGCCAATTGATGTTGATACGTTTGCCGAACATCTCACACAGTTTCTAAGGTGATAGCCATGAATCAAATCGCTCCAGTCGAACCCAGTGAAGCCCATGTCCTGGTGGTTGAAGACAATGTCCCCAACTTCGTGCTGATTGCGCGCATGCTGGCTTTTATGGGCGTCCAGCGCTGTGAGTGGAAGACATCCGGCTGGCAGGTCGTCCAGTTTGCGGAGACACTGCCGCGCATCGACCTGATTCTGATGGACATTCGCCTGCCCTATGAAGACGGCTACCAGGCGCTGCAAAAAGTTCGCAGCAACCCGCGCCTGCGCGATACGGTCGTGTGCGCCGTGACCGCCGAGGCCAGCGAAGATCAGATGCGCCGGGCGCAGAAGGCCGGCTTTGACGGCTTCCTGGGCAAACCACTGGACCCCGACCGTTTCCCGACCCAGATCACGCGGCTGCTGGCCGGTGAGCAGGTCTGGGAGTGGAAGTAGCCGCACCGGACCTTTCCGGTTGAGGCAGGAGCAAAGACTATGAACCCCGACCTGCAGACCGTTGCCCATCTTGTCTCCGTAACCGATCAGTGGGAACAGACCGGCACCCCGCCCCAGGATTTGCTGGCACAGGCCCTGCCAGTTTTCGCGTCCACGCTGCCAGCCACGCGCGGCCTGCGTCTGTGGCTGGATGACACCGACGGCCTGCAGGTCGCTGGTTCTGCCGGTGATATGCCCAGGGGCAAGCCACAGGTGCCGCACGGCGAGGCCCTGCAGGCCAGCCACGCCCGCTTCGATAAGCGCAACGCCCGCTGGACCGTCCCGCTGCGCCGTGAGGAACGGCTGATTGGCGCTCTTGAGATCATGATGGCGGACGGCACAGAGCGCGACCCGCAAAGTGTCACCATGCTGGACATCGTGGCCAGCCTGTGGGGCAGCGCCCTGGAGAAACGCGCGGTCATCGGCCAGGCCCAGCGCCGCGCGGTCATCTCCACCGGGCTGACCGCCTGCCGTTCGTTTACCGATATTGCCGGGGTACTGGCGAAGCATCTGCTGAGGTCTGGCCAGCGTCTGGTGATTAATCTCATCCGGCACGACCCGACCGGCGCTTTCGCCGGGCTGCACACGGTCGCCGCCGCCAGCCGCAGCCAGGTCCACGCGCTCGACATTCACATCGACATCACGCCGGAAGAGATGGGCCAGACGATATACCGGGCAATTCAGGACAACGAGATCGTCCTGATCGACGATGTGCAGACCGACCCGGGTATCGGCCCCCGTCTGAAGATGTGGCGCGAGGACGAGCCAATCATCGCCTCGTGCGTGATTCCGCTGCGCTCGCAGGGGCGCGTGCTGGGGCTGTTGAGCGTGAACACCGTGCGCGGCGGACTGCATTACACCTCGTTCGAGTGGCAACTGCTGCATACCCTGGCGGACCAGATCGGCGGCATGAGCAACGGTCTGCTGCTGGCGCGCCAGGCCGAGCAGAACCTGCACAATTTCGAGCGACTGGCACACAGTCGGGCGCTGGTCAACCAGATCACCGGCCAGATGCAGCAGCAGCAGGACATGGCCAGCATTCTGGAGCTGACGGTGAGCGAATTAGGGCGGGCGCTGGGGGCACGCCGGGCGCGTATCCGGCTGGCGATGCCCGACACCATCGCGCAGCCCGCTACACCGCACCCCCATCCCGAAGACGAGGCGGAGCGTTAAATCATGCGCCTGTTGAAACTCATCCTGAACTTATCCCATTACGAGAACTCCACCGACCGCAGCCGCGCCCAGATGATTTACTGGCTGGTGGCGGTGATCGTCCCCATTTTCTCCGTTTATATCTTTGTCATCCCGACCAGCCAGCAGATCACGCTGGCGCAGATCAGCCGGGACGACCCCATCATCGCCGGGTCGATTATCGGGTTCTTCATCGTGGCTGTGGTTACGCTGTGGGCCAACCGCAGCGGTCGCCTGGAACTGGCGGCCTGGGGACCGGCGCTGCTGATCGCTGTCGGCATGTATCCGCGCTTGGTCGTTACCGGTATCGTCAACGCCAACACCGGTATGCTGCCGCTGGTAGGGCTGATGATGCTGGCGCTGCTCAAAGGCCGGCAGGCGGTGGTCTACGGCGCAATCGGTACGCTGGGGGTTGTCTTGCTCGGCATCCTGTGGCGCGGCAGCGTCAGCGACGTGCATATGCTGCCCTACATTACGAGCATGGACGACGTTCGGGCAAGCGACGCCAGCGACTTTTTCGCTATGGCGGCGCAGATCATCGGCGTCAGCGTGCTGCTCTACCGTTATGCGGCGTACGCGCAGGCCGGCCAGCAGCAGGCGGCCACCAGCGCGCTGGAACAGCGCAACCTGACGGCGGAGATCGTCACGAAGATTGCCCAGCGTGTCTCCAGACGCGAACCGATCCAGAACGTCTTCGACGAGATCATCGAGCAGGTCAACAGCAATTTCGACACCATCTATCACACCCAGGTTTTCCTGATCGACGACAAGGGGCAGCTAGCGCGGCTGGTCGCCAGTACCGGCCCGGTGGGCGAGATGATGATCCAGCGTAAGCACGCGCTGGCCGTCGGCAGCCAGAGTGTGATCGGTTATGTGACCGGCAGCGGCCAGTCAACGATTGCCAGCGCCGGGCTGACGGGCACCGTCCACCGCCGTAATGAACTGCTGCCAGAGACGATGGCCGAGGCCGCTTTCCCCCTGCGCGTGGGCGATAAAGTCATCGGCGCGCTGGACATTCAGAGCCGGAACGCGGACGCCTTCGATGACCCCAATTTTATGCAGTTGTTCCAGGCGCTGGCCGATAGTGTGGCGCTGGCCGTCGATAACGTGAGCCAGTACGAGAGCGCCGAGGCCCGCCTCAAAGAGAATACGAAGCTCATCGACCAGATGCAGCACACCCTGCGCGAGGTGGAGCACCTGAACGAGCGTCTGACCGGCCAGGTGTGGAGCGCCTACCTCGGCCAGTCGGGGCGCGATCTGGGGTTGGCGGTCGAGTTTGGCGAGACGCTGGTGCAGCAGCCGGCAGACTGGACGCCGGGCCTGGAGCGGGCGCTGCAGACCAACCAGACGGTTCAGTTCACCGAAGGCGACCAGCGTATGATCGCCGTGCCGCTGCGGGTGCGCGGGCAGGTGGTGGGCGCGATGGAGTTCGAGCTGGGTGCGGAGGAATTTGTATCCGAAGACCTGGAGCTGCTCCAGGAAGTGAGCGACCACTTCGGCATGGCGGTTGAAAACGCCCGCCTGGTCGATGAGAGCCAGCGCACCGCCTGGCGCGAGACGCTGCTCAACCAGATCAGCAGCCGCCTGCAATCGGCTGACCGCGTCGAGCATATCCTCTCGGCGGCGGCAGAAGGTCTGCAAACCGCGCTGGATGCGGGCCGCGTGTCCATTCGACTGGGCACGCCGCCAGCGGCTGCCAACGGGGGAGATTGACGATGAGCCAGAATCTATCAACCCAAAGCACCAACAAATTCACACTATTTGAAAGACTGCGCCGCGACTTCCTGTTGGTGATGGCAACCATTTCTCTGGTCATGGCCTTCGGCGGCGCGGTAGCTCAGTTTATCGTCTCATTAACCGATCCCATTTCGCTGTTTGGGCTGTTGGCGGTAGGCGGACTGGCGGCGCTCAGTCTGGCCGTTTTCGTCATTGGCCAGTCGGGGCAAATCCAGCAGGCCACGCATCTGCTGCTGCTGACGCTAACGGTAGCCTTTGCGGCTCCCGCGCCGTCAGAATTTATCCTGGTGTTGCTGGCCGCGCTGCTGCTGACCGCTTCCGCCGTATTGGCGACGCCCTGGATATTCCGATCGATCCTGCTGCTGATCGTGGGCAAGTATGTGCTGCTGCTGGGGCAGATCATCCTCGACAGCGGCATTACATCCACCCCCCAGGGCAACCGCTTCGTTATCGAACTGGCGACACTGCTGCTGGTGGGCATCACCATGCGCTTCTTCATCTACACTCTGGAGCGTTCATCCAACGAATCGGCGCGCAACGCCGAACTGCTGGAAGCCACCGCCCAGGTTGGGCAGACGACGTCGCGGCTGATGGACCTCGACGAGTTGTTCGGCCAGACTGCCGAACTCATCCGCGAGAAGCTTGATTATTATCATGTACAGATTTTTATGCTGGCGACCGAAAACGACACGCAGTACGCCAATCTGGTGGCCAGCACGGGCCGCGCCGGACGCGATCTGCTCAATCGCGGTTATCGCGTGGCGGTCGGCACGGAGAGCGTCATCGGGCGGGTGACGCTGCTGGGCGAGCCGATGATCGTGTTTGACACCGACCTGCACACCTCAGAGACGCGCGCTGAACTGATGGCCAGCACACGCTCAGAGATGGCTGTGCCCATCCTCGACGGCGACCAGATCATTGGCGCTCTGGACGTGCAGAGCGTCAGCCGGCACGCCTTCAGCCAGGTGGACGTGCGCGCCCTGCAGGTCATAGCCAACCAGCTCGGCAATGCCATTCGCAACGCGCAATTGTTCAGTGCGCAGCAGGTCAACGTGGAGGAAAACCGCCGCCTGCTGGCCGAATCCGAGGCCAGCCTGGAGGAAATTCAGCGCCTCAACCGCCGCCTGACGCGCGAAGCCTGGGGCCATTACCTGGCCCAGCAGCCCAACGTGCCAGGCATCACCATCCGGCGCGGCGAGGCGCAGCACGAGGCCACGTGGACGCCGGCCATGCTCGAAGCCAGCCAGCGCCAGCAACCGGTGGCAACCGGTGACAACAAGGGCACGATCGCCGTGCCGCTGCTGCTGCGCGGTGAAGTGATCGGCGCCCTCGAAATTGCGTCGCGGCAGGCCGCCAGCCAGGCT
>CAZXCK010000031.1:0-33408 GCA_964639225.1 uncultured Anaerolineaceae bacterium
CAGCGCGGCGAAGGGCAGCGCCAGCAGAAGTATAACAATGGCTCCCAACCGGCTGCTGTGCGGGCGCAGCGCCACACCGATGCCCCACGCGGCCAGCACATAACCAGCGGGCAGCGTCAGTAACTGGTAAGTGGGATGCACCGGATTCTCGGTATAGCTCATGGCGAGGATAGGCAGTCCAAACCACACCAGCGCGATGATGGCCGCGTCGCGCCGGGAACCAGGCCGCCGCAGAGCCACCAGCGCCGCACCAATGCCCAGCAGCAGCGCCGCCAGCAGAAGACCATGCGGCAACTGTTCGAGCTGATGCCTCCGGGCCGAGTCCCCCGCCGGGGCATCGACGCCGCGCGCGATGGCGTAATCGTCGCCGCTGACCAGGCGCACAGCGTGATTCCAGGCTTCCAGCGAGACACGCGCGCCATCGTCAGTGAAAGCCCGCGCACGCTCACGGGCGGAGTCAATGTCGGCCAGCAGCGCCGCGCCGAAAATGGCCGCCGCCAGCCCGAAAAGCGCGGCACCGGCCAGCAGCGACCGGCGTGGCAGCCGCCGCCGGAAGATCAGCAGCAGCAGGCTCACCGGCACAGCGACAAAAAACGCCAGCAGATACGTCTGTGTGAGGACGGTCGCCATCGCCAGCGCCAGCAGCAGACGCCGCCCCGGACGGCGCGCGCGCCCCATCAGCACCGGCCACAGCAGCCACGCGACAGCCCCCATCAAGAACGGCAGCAGCGACTGCACCCACGATGTCCGGCTGTATTCGATGACCCAGGGATTGACCGCCATCAGCCCGGCGGCGATCAGCGCCAGCCGTGCCGGGATCAGCGCGCGGGCGGCACGGTAAGCCAGCAGCACACCCAGCGTGTTGAGCGCGATCACCAGCACATAAACCGCCAGCGGCGACCGGGTGAGCGCCACCACCGGTAGAAACAGATAGCCGGTCAGGGCGGGATTGGCGAACTGGACCGATGTCTGCTGCCCGGCGACCGGCAGCGCGCCCCGGTCCAGCGTGGTCATGGCCTGCCATACGGGGTAAGCGTGGTCGATGTTATGCTCAATATAGGTCAGGTAGCGGAAGCGAGCGACCAGCGCCAGCAGCAGAATCAGTGCCAGCACCAGATAATCAACGCGCCTGCCGCTTGTGGATGCCGTTCTCATAGCTGCCGGGGTTGTCTCCTGTTTGTTCAGAATCGCGCTTATTCTACCCGCGAAGTCTGCCCTGCGTCAGGCATAGAAATAAAACACCGCCCGGCACTGACCGGGCGGCGTAACAACCGTTGATTATGCTTTGTACAGGCAGGGAACGGCGTCAGTCGCGGCCCTGGGAACGAATCTCCACCTTAAAGCGCACGGCGGTCCGTTCGTTGCCTTCGATATCAACTTCCGTGAAATAAGGCAAAAACACGATGTCGATCTCGTCGCGTTCCAGGTAGCTGCGAGCGATCGCCAGCGCCTTGACCGCCTGATTGACCGCCCCCGCGCCAATGGCCTGCACTTCGGCCTGCTGGTGTTCGCGGATGACGCCAGCGATAGCACCGGCCACCGCTGTCGAGCGTGATTTTGCCGATACCTTGATGACGTCGGGCATGGTGGTCATGTCGCCGCTGCTCGCCTCCTGGTCGTCATGTGTCGCACGCGAATCGTTCGCGCGCACCGGAACTGTGTGCGCGTCTCTGTAGTGATTTGTCATTGTTAACCAACCAAACTCCACATTTACAGAGCATGTGCTTGTAGCTGAGATGTGTTAATTCTACACGTAAACCAGACCTGAGTCTACAGAAAACGTTGTTTACAAGAAATACTCTCACACTTATTCGCGGGTCTCCATTATGAACAGGCAAGTATTGGCGGCGGTTTCTCTCACCATTTACTCATAGAGTCTCGCAACTGGCACAGCGGCGCACAGGTCGCTAAAATGATGATAGATTAACCCGTCCGGCAGCAGAGACATCTGGGAAGCGTCAGGAACCTTATGAGCGGCGATCGTCACGGCCACGAGCCGGAATACGACAGCAGCATCCAGCCGGAGACCCCGGCCTCGGTCGTCTTTATGGAGATGATGCGCCGGGCGGCTGCCAGCCGGGAAGCCGACCAGCCAGCCAGCGACCACGTCGAGACAGCCACGCCAGCAGTGCCGCCACAGCCCCCGCCAACCACATCGATGACACCAGAAGAACGGCGCCAGGCCGCCGCGCTCGAAGCCCAGCGCCTGCAGCGCGTCCAGCGTAAAAAGGTCCAGCGGCGGCGGAGCCGGGTGGGCGCGCTGGCCGGTCTGCTGCGCTCACTGCTGATTGTCGTCGTCTCCGGCGCGCTGATCGCCACCATCCTGAGCTGGGGCACAGAACCGGACGCGCTCAACACCCGCGTCCGCGAGGAACTGGGGCAGGTCGTCAGCAGCACGGCCACACCGCTGCCCGCCCTCGCCCCAACGATGGTCCCCACCCCTAACTGGATGCGGCGCATTGGCATTGTCTCCGGCCATTACGGGCCAGAAAACGACCCCGGTGCAGTGTGCCCGGACGGCCTCACCGAACGCGAGATCAATTTCGCCGTCGCCCAGCTTGTGGTACTGGAACTGCGGCGGCTGGGGTTTACGGTCGATCTGCTGGAAGAATTTGACGACCGCCTCAACGATTACCAGGCGGCGGCGCTGGTGTCGATTCATTCTAACGACTGCCGCGATTATGGCGAGTTCGTCAGCGGTTATCTGATCGCGCAGTCGGAGTCCCGCCCGCAGACCGGCCCCGACTCCCGGCTGGTCGAGTGCCTGGCCGAACATTACAGCGTATCCAGCGGCCTGGAACGCCGCTTCGGACTCACCCGCGACATGACCGACTATCACATTTTCAACCGCATCAATGTGACGACTCCCGGCGCTATTGTCGAACTGGGCTTTATGCTGGCCGACCGCGAACTGCTCACCACCCGGCCCGATCTGCTGGCAAGAGGGTTGGTCAGCGGTATTCTGTGCTTTATTGAGCCGGGCGATCAGGATGTTGAGTCACCAGCGCCGGTCCCCGAAGCAGAAGTCCCGCCCGCTTCCCCCGACGAGTAAAGCACCTCAGGCCAGCGGCAGCGCGATGTCGATGGTAGTGCCGCGATCTGGCTGGCTGGCGATGTCGAATTGACCACCATGAATCTCAACCAGACGCTTGCTGACGATCAGCCCCAGGCCGGTCCCCTGCTGCTCGTAGATGGCACGGTTGAACTGGTTAAACGCACCGATCTGCCGCACCTCGTCGGCGCTCATGCCACGCCCCTGGTCGCTGATGCGCAGCCGGTAGCTGTTGTTTTCACTCCAGCCGCTGACCATCACCGGCGTGCCCGCCGCCGAGAACTTGAACGCGTTGTCTACCAGTTCCCCGGCCATCTTCGCCATATGCTCTTCGGCGATGGCAACCTGAGAATCATAGACATCCAGGTACAGATCATCATCGCGTTTGTGCGTGACGGCGCGCTGCTGCGCTGCGCTGACAATCGCCGCTGACGGCTGCTCCAGGCGACCGGCCCGCATATTCTGGATGGTCTCTGGCCGGTTCTTAATCAGTTCAAGCTGGGCATAAAGCAGATGATTTTCGATCAGGTGCTCCAGCCGGTAAATCGAGCGCAGCATGATCTCGGAGATGTTGCGTACCTGCTCGCGCTCGATGGTTTCGTAATCCATCATCAGGAACTCGGCGCAGCCCACCAGCCCGGTGAGCGGTGTGCGCAGCTCGTGCGGCAGGGCATAGATGATATTAGCCCGCAGCCGGTCCATGTCATCAGCATGGATATTCTCGACCAAATTGTGCTTTTCCAGACGTCCGTGTACTGCGGCGACCAGTTCATCGGGTGTGAACGGCTTGGTCAGGTAATCGTCGGCTCCCAGTTCCATGCCACGCCGCATGGCGCTGCGCGTAGCCAGCGCCGTCAGAAAGACAAACGGCGTGGTGGCGATGGTGCTATCGGTGCGCACAGCCATCAGCACATCGTGACCGCTGAACTCCGGCATCATGATGTCGCACAGGATGAGATGCGGCTGAAAATCGAGCGCAGCCTCGATACCGGCCCGGCCATTATCTACCCCTGTAACTTCAAACCCTTCACTTTCCAACACTTCGACGATGCTTTCCAGAATACTGTGCTCATCCTCAATGACCAGAATGCGCGCCATGACCGCTAACCACCTTCCCACGACAGCCTCTATCACTGCTGCCAAATCATCCGAAACAGCCAAAAGCTTGATCTGCAACCACTGAATAGCGGTACGGCATTTATTATAGCATTGGTTAGGCCCACCGAGGCTCAAGACTATGATAAGTATCCACGTCCGGCCTTTACAAGTCATCTCGTCTGTGCGATACTTAATGAGCTTTTGTGACCCCTAAAAGCCCGGCCATTGAAAAACGCCCCGGCCAGCACTATACTAGTTGCCTGGGCTGTAATGTAATCGAGATGGGAGCTTTCCCGGCCAACATGATTAGCGAAAAATCAATCCACACCCTGGAACTGGATAAAATACTCGACCGGCTGGCTAAACTGACGACCTTTTCCGCTGGCGCGGAACTGGCACGCGAGCTGATGCCGTCGATTGACATCACCGAAGCGCAGACCTGGCAGCGCGAGACCGCCGAGGCGCGCGAGTTGTTCGAGACCAAAACGACCATCTCGCTGGGCGGTGCCCACGATGTCCGCGATATCGCGCTGGCGTCACAGCGCGGTGTCATCATCGAGGCGACCACGCTGCTGGATATTCGCACCACGCTGCGGCGCGGCACCACCGTCAAGCGGATGCTGGGGCGCATGACCAGCCAGTACCCGCTGCTGGCCGAGGTCGCCAACGAAATCGAGGAATGCGCCGAAATTCAGGACGCCATCGCCGGCGCCATCGACGATAACGCCGAGGTCAGGGATTCGGCCAGCGCCAAACTGGCCATCATCCGCCGCGACCTCAAGCTGGCTTTCGACCGCCTGCAAACCAAACTCAACCGCCTCATCTCGACATCGAGCAAGGCGCAGTACCTGCAGGAACCGATCATCACCATGCGCAGCGGTCGCTACGTGGTGCCCATCAAAGCCGACCACAAGGGCAAAATCCCCGGCGTGGTCCACGACTCGTCCTCGTCGGGCGCGACACTGTTCATCGAGCCGCTGGAGACAGTGGAACTCAACAACAAGTGGCGCGAGCTGCAAATCGACGAGGAAAAAGAGATTCGCCGCATTCTGCAGGCGCTCTCCAACCAGGTCGGCGGCGCTTCGGAGCGCATCGTGCGCACCGTCGAGGTGCTGGCCTATATCGACCTGGTTTTCGCCAAAGCCCACCTCGCCGACGAGATCAACGCCGTGCAGCCCAAACTGGTCGCCTTCAACGACCGTCCGGCTAATGCGGGCCATCCAGGCAGCAGCATCTACCTTAAGGGGGCGCGCCACCCGCTGTTGAGCGGGCATGTGGTGCCGATAGACGTTGAGTTCGGCGACGACACCTGGGTGCTGGTCATCACCGGGCCAAATACCGGCGGCAAAACCGTTTCGCTGAAAACCGTCGGCCTGCTGACGCTGATGGCCCAGTGCGGCCTGCACGTCCCCGCCGAGGATGCCCGGATGTCGGTGTTCACCGGCGTCTACGCCGACATCGGCGACGAGCAGAGCATCGAGCAGTCGCTGAGTACGTTCTCGTCGCACATGACCAATACCATCGGCATCCTGCGCGAGTGCGACTCGCGGTCGCTGGTGCTGCTCGACGAGGTGGGCGCGGGCACGGACCCGGCGGAAGGGTCGGCGCTGGCGCGGGCCATCCTCACCACCCTGCGCGACCGCCAGGTGACGACCATGGTCACCACCCATCACCCGGAGCTGAAAATCTACAGCGTGGAGACTCCCGGCGTGCGCAACGCCAGCGTGGAATTTGACCTGGAGACTCTCGCGCCCACCTACCGCCTGATTATCGGCCTGCCAGGGCGCTCCAATGCCCTGGCCATCGCCAGCCGGCTGGGCCTGGACTCGGAGATCATCGAAGCGGCGCGGGGGATGGTCGCCACTGAAGACCTGGTCGCCGACGACCTGCTGGACGAGATTCACCGCACGCGCGAGACGATCCGCCGCGAGCACGACCAGATCGCCAGCCTGCGCGCCGAACTGGAAGCCGAGCGCGACGACCTGCGGGCGCGGCTGGACAAAATCGAGGACGAGCGGCGCAACGTCATCAACGCCACCCGGCGCCACGCCGAGGAAGAACTGGAAGAATTCCGCCGTGACGTTCGTCGCCTGCGCGGCGAGATGCGCGCTGCCGGCCTGCCCCTGGAGACGCTGCGCGCCGTCCAGGCCGCCGCCGAGAAGATCGCCGAACAGGGCATTCACCAGCCCATCGAGAACGTCACCGAAGCGCCGGAACGTGACTTCGACCCGCGCCTGGGCGATGTCGTCTGGCTGGGGACGCTCAACGCCGAAGGCACGGTCATCGAGCTGGACGACCAGGAAGCGCTGGTCCAGGTGGGCACGCTGCGCGTCCGCGCCGGCCTGCACGAGCTTCAGCAGCGCAGCCGCAGCCAGCGCCGGCAGATGAAACGCGGCCACGCCCGCCAGTACGACAGCAGCGAAGCCGTCAACGTGCCCAAAGTCGAGTCGCCGGGCCTGGAACTCGACCTGCGCGGCCAGCGCGTCGAATCGGCGCTGGCACGGCTGGATGCCTACGTCGACGCCGCCTACACCGCCGGTCTGCCGTTCGCCCGCATCATTCATGGCAAGGGGACCGGCGCGCTGCGCAAAGCGGTGCGCGATGTCGTCGATACGCACCCGCTCATCTCCAAAGTGGAGACAGCCCGCCCCAACGAAGGCGGCGACGGCGTGACGGTCATCCACATGGTCCCGCTGACATAATCTGCAATTAAAGTCAGCTTAGCGTAGTTCAAGCGTCAGGCTGGCAATACACAGACGGCCAACCTTTCGATGTAGAATTAGAGCATGGGATGCGACGAGTACGGGATGCGACATCCCGTGCTTGTCGTATTCGTTACTGGCATCTCGTTATATTTCCTGCCCTGGACAAGTGAATCAGACGGAAGATCGCCCATGCAAACCCTACGCAGACTCCTGACCTGTGCTGTATTGGTCGTGCTGGCCGTGCTGCTGGCGCCGCTGCCGGCAATCCACGCCCCGGCCCAGGCCCAGACGACGCCCCCCACCGAACCGCCGCCCGCCTGGGATGGTCAGTCGCGCTTTACAGTGCTGGTCCTCGGCTCCGACCGGCGGCCCAACGCCCGCGATACATTCTCCACCCGCACCGACGTCATGATCCTGGTCAGCGTGGACCCGTCCCAGCAGCGCATCGGCGTGATGCATCTGCCGCGCGACCTGCACATGGTCCCGCCCGGCTCGGATATCTTCCGGCGCATCAACACGCTGATGATCGTCGGCGAGGATTTGCAGCCGGGCTACGGCCCCTATTACGCGATGGACACGCTTCAGTACAACCTGAGCATCTACATCGACCGTTACATCATGTTCGATTTTGAGTCGTTCATCACCGTCATCGACGCCATCGGCGGCATCGAAATCACCACCACTTACGACATCTACGACAACGAATACCCGGACATGAATTACGGTTTCGAGCCGTTCTTCCTACCGGCAGGCACGCACCAGATGGACGGCAGAACGGCGCTCAAATTCGCCCGCACCCGCCACCAGGACACCGACGTGATGCGTGGCATCCGGCAGATGCAGGTCATCAGCGCCATACACAACAAAGTCCGCCAGGGTAACACGCTGGCCCGGCTCATCCGGCAGGCGCCGCAGTTGATGGGCGAACTCGACCGGCTGATCTACACCGACATGACCCTGCAGGACATGGTGCAGCTCGCCTGGTATGCGGCCCAGCTTCCACCGGAGAGCATGCACACCGGCTCGGTCGATCGCAGCCACCAACTGCTGTACAACATCCCCGAAGGCGGCCCGGTCTATATCCCGGACCATGGCAAAATGGGCGAGCTGATGACAGAAATCTTCGGGCCGTATTACTATCGCTGATCGCCCGGTCTTCATGAGAAGCGTGTAAAGAACTACACAAGGCCCCCGCTGATGTGTTAACATATAAAGTCAGTGCCTGATATCTGACATGGCACGATCTGATCGATGGATACAGCCTCGCGGTGAGGCGATAAGAGAGAGAAACACACGTGTCCGAAATATTGTTTGTCATCGGTGCCGGCCTGTTGATCGTGGGTCAGGTACGGTTTGGCCGTATCAGCGCAGAAGGCCCGCGCGTGCGCGCCTCTGGCCTGCTGCTGACCATGCCGCTGGTTATCCGGCTGCTGCTGTCGTTCGTGGTGAATGCCTTGAGCCGGGGCGATGCCGAGGCGCTGTCGCAGGGCATGTCCATCGCCGGCACGCTGGAACTGCTGGCGATGATCGGCGCGGTGGCCTTCGCCTATGCCATGCTCATCCGCGAGTCGGTGCAGTCGTCACCCGGGCCGACCATCGTCCAGAGGCCGCAGCAGCCACGCGATGACCGCCCCAGCCAGCGCGACCAGTCCAGCGATTCCAGCGAAGCGCCCGCACCACCGCCAACCCCGGCCCCGCCGCGTTCGGCACCTGCGGGGCGTTCGCCGATGTCGGCCTCGCAGCGCCGCCAGCAGCCCAGCGTCATGACGACCGCCGAAGCGGCGCGCTATCTCAACATCAGCGAGCAGGCCGTGATGGACCTCATCAAAGATGGCAAAATCACGGCGGCACGCATCAATTACCGCTACCGCATTTCCAAGACAGTGCTGGACGAGTTTATCCAGGACCAGCAGACCGGTCCGGCCACCGAATAGGCACACCCGGTTTGTGGCGGAGTCTATGCGTTCGCCTCACTGGAATTAGCACGTTGAAGCCAAAAGGCCGCTGTCACGGTGACAGCGGCCTTTGTTTAACTTGCTTTCAGAGGATTACGGGTGCATCCGGAAACTGGGGCAGGTTTTTAGCTTTCGCGCCGCCAGCGCGCCAGCGGTTCAAAATCGCTGGCTAGAGATAGCCAACCCATTAAAAGGATTGTGTCCCTCATGGCAGGTTACGTGAGTCTGTTTTTGTGTCTCTTTAGCAGACACGCTTCCTGTAGCCCGGTGTTTTAACGCCGGGCGAGGCAGGTTTGCCCCCCAAATCCGGATGCACCCAGGATTACCGGCGCTTCGGCTTGCCAAGATCATCATCGGGCCAGCCGCCGCGTTTGGGCTTGCCGAACGGATCGTCATCGATGGGGACGTTCACCTCGCGATAACGCGGCCCTGACGACGGCGTAATCAGCCCGATGACCATCAGCAGCACGCTGACGCCCGACGCGACCGCGCCGACCATCATGTAGTTGCTGCCCACCCGGCTGAAACCGTTGGCCAGCGTGTCCTCAAACGCGCTGCGGAACTCGCGGCTGTAGTCGCGTCCTTCCAACTGGAAGCGCCAGCTATCGCCCAGTTGCAGCCAGCTACCGCTGGCGCTGTTGAACATCAGCCCCAGGAAAAGCACCGTCAGCGCCGGGACGAGAAGCGATACGCCCAGCAGAATCCATCTGCCGCGCGCGCCGCCAGCGCCCACCATCGCGCCGATCAGCCAGAAGATCAGGGCAAACACGCCGATGCCAACGGCGGCTGCCAGAATACCACCGCGCAGATCACGGGTGACAGTCGTATCCAGCGCGAAATCGCCGCGCATATCGACCGGCTCGTTCAGTGTGAGCTGGTCGGGTATCTCGGCGACCCACGCCGGCAGCGACTTGCTGATCTGCTGCGACGCATCGGCGACGGACATATCGCTGGGCAGGCAGCGCAGCAGTGTGCCATCGCTGGCGACCCCGGACTGACCCGCCGGGCACGGTGGCAGCGCCCCGGCCAGCGCCTGCGCGAACGGCTGGCCGCCATTCTCGTTCAGACGTGCCTTGATGGGTGCCAGATTCAGCGACGCCTGCAGCGTGTCCGTCTGGCCATCCAGGTAATCAAACACCTGATCGACGATGTTCAGCGCCTCGTCACGCAGGTAAGCGGGCGTGATAACCTGCTGCAGGCCGGTCGCCAGCGCTGCCGCCGGAATCTGATCGCTGGCGAACACTTCCTGGCCCAGATACGAGGGCAGGTCTGTCTCCAGAAAGGCCGAGTACAACGACTCGTTATCCAGCACATCGTTGTAAAAACCGCGCTCGGCGATCCAGGTGCTGCCGGCCAGCATCAGGCCGCAGAACGCCGCCGGGACAAATACAAACAATAGGATCAACAGGCCAAAAAACAGGCGCATATGCTGTATTCCCCTTCAGTCGGCGGCGCGACTCTAGTCCAGGTCCGATGTAGCTGGCCAGCTCTCGGTCAGGCTGTCGTAGTGAATGGTGATGATTTCCTCGACCATTTCGGTGGTGCTGCTGTCAAAATCAGAATAGCGCACCTCGCTGATCCAGGCTCCCCGGAAGGCCCAGCGCCGTGTCTCCACGCCGTCATCAACGGCCATCACGGTGATGTCGCGGCGCGGGCGGCTGCCGCTGGTCTTGGTGACCGTCTCGCGCAGCCATTTGTTGAAGGGGTTGTTGCCGTCGCGCTGGACCATCTTCACCAGCGTAAACGGCTCGCGCACGCGCTCCATCGTCGTCTCGCTGCCATGACTGGTCAGCTTGAACGTCGTCAGCCCGGAGACACGGAAAACCCCGGTCAGGGTTTCGCCATCCAGTTCGACGGCGAACTCGTTGGCAACCAGGCTGTCTACGGCGATCATCGTATCCTGCTGTTCTTCCGGCATTTCAGACTCCTTGTCGAATAAGCGCCAGGCTCATACAGGCTGATTTTGAGTATACCGCATGGCTGGTCGATTCCGCACACGGGGTTATAATGGAGCATATTCAGGAATCGGGGCAGGTTTTCAGCTTTCGCGCCGCCTCCAGCGGTTCAAAACCGCTGGCTAGAGGTAGCCAATCCATTAAAAGGGTTGTGTCCTTCATGGCAGGTTACGTGAGTCTGTTTTTGTGTCCCTTCAGTGGACACGCTTACGGTAGCCCGGTGTTTTAACGCCGGGCGAGGCAGGTTTGCCCCCAAATCCGGATGCAAGCTTATAATGAGGCATATTCGGGAATCGGGGCCATCTGCCTGTGCGGTGCGATGCTTCGCCCCTGTTCTGATGTCTGTCGCCGTTTATGGAGGCGCGCACCTGTGCGTAAACTGATCCTTATTCTGCTGCTGGGCCTGCTGGCAGGCTGCGGCCCCCAGGCCGCCGAGCAAAGCCAGCCCCTGCCGACTCAGTTCCCGTCGCCGACGCCCGAACTGGGCGACCCGGACGAAGCGCTGCGCATCGCCGATGAATTCCTGATGGAATGGCGCGCTGGCGACCTGCGAGCCATGTACGATCTGCTCAGTGTCAACGCCCAGCAGGCCACCAGCTTTGAGATATTCCGCGAAACCTACGAGAACGCCAACCGCACCATGCGCCTGGAGAGCCTGGATTATGTCATCCTGGTGCAGCATCAGGAATCGCCCCGGCTGACGGAGTTCATCTACGATGTCACGTTTAACTCGCGGCTGGTGGGGACGTTCACCGACAAGACACGCCGCCTGCTGCTGATACATGACGGCGAGGCGGACCGTTGGGGCGTGGCCTGGTCGGCGGCGGACATCTTCGCCGAGATGGGCGGCGGCGGTATGCTGCGCATGGAGACCTTAGTCCCGCAGCGCGCCAACATCTACGACCGCGACGGCAACATCCTGGCCGATATGAACGGCGCGCTGGCCGTCATCAACGTCATCCCCGGCCAGATTCCTGATCGTGACGCCTGCGTGAGCGCGCTGGCCACCATGCTCGACCGCACCCCGGACTCGGTCGAGCAGCAGTTGCGCGGCTATCACATGGAACAGCTCGGCGAGGTGGGCACCGTCGAGCCAGCCGTATACTACCAGTGGAGCGAATCTCTGGAGCGCGATTGCGCCGCCCGTTTCGACCATCGCCCCACCCGCCGCTACATCAACGGCGAACTGGCGGCGCATATCATCGGCTCGGTGGGCTACCCCGACGAGGCCGACATCGCCACCATTCAGGCGGCAGGGTTTCAGCAGGACAGCATCCTGGGCAAATCGGGCATTGAGCGCACCTGGGACGAGACACTGCGCGGCCAGCCCGGCGGACGCCTGTCCATCGTTACACCGGACGGCGAGCTGCTGCGCAACCTGGCGGAGAGCGCCCCGCAGCCCGCGCAAAGCATCCACCTGACCATCGACAGCGACCTGCAGCGGTTTACTCTGCGCGCGCTCAACGAAGCCTACAGCAACGCCGCCGAGGGCTGGGGACAAAGCTCTGACGGGGCGGGCGTGGTCGTCATGGACGTAAACACGGGTGCCATCCTGGCGATGGTGAGCTACCCCACCTTTAATGCCAACGCCTTCCTGACGTTCCCGCCGATGGGCCAGGCCGAGGGCCAGGCGATTGTGCGCGCTGTCCAGGCGGACCCGCGCCAGCCGCAGGTGAATCGCGTCACGCATGGCGAGTATCCCAGCGGCTCCACCATGAAGATCGTCTCGACCATCGCCGCCTGGGACAGCGGCCTGTGGGAAATAGACGAGCGTTACAACTCGACCGGCATCTGGACGCGAGACGTCCCACGCCGCGACTGGCTGGCCGGTGGGCACGGTTATATCGACCTCGCCACCGCGCTCACGGTGAGCTGCAACACCTGCTACTACGAGGTCGGCTACCGCCTCAACGAACACGACCCCTGGCTGTTCTACGAATACGCCAGCCGCCTGGGCCTCAGCCGGGGCACCGGCATGACCGACCTGGACGAAGTGACCGGCCTCATCGGCAACCCGGACAACAAACAGAGCTACGAACCAACCGGCGTCGACTGGAACTTTTCCGACGCGGTGAGCATCGCCATCGGTCAGGGCGGCGTGCGCGTGACCCCCTTACAGCAGGTACGCATCATGGCGATGGTCGCCAACGAGGGCACGCTCTACCGGCCCACGCTGGTGCAGCGCGCTGGTCTGCTGGACGCCTACAGCTACGAGATGGAACCCTTCGGCGTCGATGCCGAGATAGACCCACAAGTCATCGACCGCATTCAGGACGGGCTGTGCGGTGTGACTTCCCTGCCCAACGGCACCGCGACACACATCTTTGAGGGGTCGCCGCTGCTGGACATCGGCGTGTGTGGCAAGACCGGCACCGGCACCGCCGGGCGCGGCGATGTGCTGCCGCACGCCTGGTTCAACGCCTACGCGCCAGCAGACGACCCGGAGATCGCCATCGTCGTTATGGTAGAAAACGCCGGCGACGGCTCGGCGGTGGCGGCGCCCATCACCCGGCGCATCCTGGAATACTATTTCTACGGCATCGAATGAGAGAAGGCAGACTGTGACCGCCCATGTGATCTACCTGCACGGCTTCGCCTCGTCGCCCGGCTCGACCAAAGCCGCCATGTTCCGCGAGGCGCTGGCCCGGCTGGATGTGAACGTCGTCGTGCCCGATCTCAACGTGCCCACCTTCGAGACGCTGACGCTGACGGCCATGCTGCACCGCACCGCCGAGACGGTCCGGGCGCTGCCGCCGGGACCGGTGTACCTGATCGGGTCGAGTTTTGGCGGACTGACGGCGGTGCATTTCATGGACCGCTATCGTGAGCAAGAGGCCAGCCGAGTCCATAAGCTGCTGCTGCTGGTCCCGGCTTTCGACTTCATGGAAAATCGCCAGCGCGATCTGGGCGCGGCTGGCCTGGCGCGCTGGCGCGAGCAGGGCTGGCTGCCCGTGCCACATTACGCCCACGACGGCCAGCCGCTGCGCCTGCACTACGGCCTGGTCGAGGATGTGACCGGCTACGATTCGTTCAACGTGCGGGTAGACGCGCCCACACTCATTTTTCATGGGTTACACGACGAAAGTGTGGATTACCGGCAGAGCCAGCGTTACGCCACCGGCAGGCCCAACGTCGAGCTGCGCCTGCCAGAGTCCGATCACAGTCTGATGGACCAGATGCCGGTCATCATCCCGGCACTGATCGCCTTCTGTGATCTACAGCCGCGCTAAACGCGGTCCGCGTCACCGGTCCCGGCCTCGCGCCAGATAATTCTCCAGCCCCTTCACCATCATCGAGAGCGACAGGGTCAGTATCAGATAGGTCAGCGCGATGACGTTAAACGCCTGGAAGAAGGTGAACGTCGCCGCCGCGAATGCCTGCCCCTCGCGGGTGATGTCCTGCACACCCACCATCGACACCAGCGAGCTTTCCTTGAGCATGGCGATGAAGTCGTTGCCCAGCGGCGGCAGAATATTGCGGATGGCCTGCGGCAGAATAATAAAGCGCATCACCTGACGGCGGTTCATGCCCAGGCTGATGGCCGCCTCTTGTTGGCCGTACTCGATGCTGTCCAGGCCAGCGCGGAACACTTCGGACAGGAAGGCGCTGTACGAGACAGCCAGCGCCAGAATGGCGCGCCACACAGTCGGGAAATCGCGGGCGCGCAGAACAATCATCTCCTCCGAGAGGCCGCCGGGGTTAATGCCACTGTCCAGCAACCAGCGCCCCAGGTCGTTGAGCAGCAGAATCACCTGGGGAGCCAGCGCCAGCGCAAAATAAAAGACCAGCACCAGTGTCGGGATGCCGCGTACCAGTTCGACGTAGGCCGTTACCGGCTGGTAGACGAAGATGTTGTACACCATCGACGTGGACGGGCGGCGCAGCAGCGCCAGCACCAGCCCCATCACCAGCGAAATGGTGTAAGCCACCAGCGTTACCCAGATCGTCGTCCAGATGCCGCGCTGTACGGCGGTCCAGGCGTTCTGGTAGGTCATGCTGTCGGCCACGGAGACGGCGAACAACAGCACCCCGCCCAGCAAAATCAACAGCCACCAGGGCGCGCGCCCCAGCTTCTGAATCAGGATATTACGCTTCTGCGGATTGGGTCGCGCCACTGTCAACTGCTGGCCAGTGTAGGGATTGGTGTAGTGTGTGTTCATCGGTCGTGTGGTTTGAAATCTCCACAAATATAGGGGCGGGTTCTGCACGCCGCCCCTATATGCTGGATCAATTGATTGTCCCGCAGATGCTATTCAGCTTCGGCGGGGGAGAACTGGATCAGCCACTTGTAGGCCAGGTAGTCCAGGTAGCCATCGCTGCGCATGCTGTCCAGCGCGGCGTTGAAGGCTTCCACCAGTTCCTCGCTGCCTTCCAGCGGGAAGATGATACCAAATTCGTCAGAGGCCAGCACGTCGCCCACCAGCTCGACCGGCGCGCCCATCGCGTTGACAAAACCGCCTGTTGAGGAAGCGTCGGCGGGGATGGCGTCGATGTCGCCGTTCACCAGCGCCAGCACGCCCTCGGAAAAGCCAGGGAACACCAGCACGCGATCTTCGGTCAGCAGGCCCTCATCGATGTAGCCCTGGGCCAGCCAGAAGTTGGAGCCACCGCGCATCACACCCATCAGCAGGTCGGGATTAGCGGCAAACTCTTCCAGGTTGGTAAAACCGGGGTCATCCATACGCGCCAGCAGGAAGATGTCCTGTGAAACATAAGGATCGCTGAAAGTGACAACTTCCATGCGCTCTTCCTTGATGGAAATGCCGTTCACACCCAGGTCGAACTGGCCTTCACCCACGGCGGCCATCTGGACATCCCAGCTCGTCAGTTCGTAGACGGGCACGCAGTTGAGGCGGTAGCAGATCTCTTCGATCAGGTCATAGTCGAAGCCAATGGGACCATCCGCGCGCGGGTCCGCAAACTGGAACGGCGCGTACTGATTCTCGACAGCGACGATCAGTTCCTGGCCGTCCAGGTCGGGCAGGTCACTATAAACCGGATGCTGCGCGGTGACGATCCCCACCGACAGCGCCAGCAGAACCATCAGTCCAACCAACAGCTTTGCGTTTCTTCTCATCTTCAACGATCTCCTTTTCGATCTCATCTGAGCCTTGCTGCGGGTTCAGTCGCCGGTCAATGTTCCGACGCCAACTGCGCATATAATACATTTTCTACCGGGTACTTGCAACGAAACCGGCGCGTTTGCTCGCAGTCGGAATAAATTACACCTGCTGGTCGCCGGATCGATTGGGTATCATGAATGCAGTACTGTGAACGCTGCCACCTGACCAGATACAGGCGGCAGTCAACTCTGCGAGGAAGGATTTGATATGACCGGCTTTGAGAGATTTCTGTTCGAGGCCCATTCCGGGCTGCGCTGGCTGGTGGTGCTGGCGAGCATCATCGCCATCATCTGGCTGGGACGGTCGGCTATCACCGGACAGGCGTATGACCGCCTCACCCATCGCATCGTCGTCATCTGGAGCGGGCTTTTTGGTCTCCAGTGGATTCTGGGCCTGGTGCTGTTTGTCGTGCTGGGCGACTTCGGTAATCGCCACCGCTGGGAGCATCTCATCGTTATGACGCTGGCGCTGGCCCTGGCCCACGCCTACGTGCCGCTCAAACGCCGCGCCGACCCGGTGCGTGTGCGCGGCGCGCTGGCGAGTGTCGTCGGCGTCCTGGTGCTGGTGTACCTGGGCGTGCTGGTGCTGCCCCAGGGCTGGGGACTATAATCCATCGATTGAATTCTGTGTTCTTGCCTCGTTCCGGCCTGGCGTTTAAGACCAGGCTGGGGCGAGGCCACCACCTGGAGCCAGTATGAGAGCCATTATCCGCAACCTGTTGCGTGCTGCCCTTCCAGTGGGCGCGTTCTACCTGTACGCCTCACGTATCGAACCGCATTGGCTGGACGTCAAATCGGTCGAGATCGTCCTGGCCCGGCTGGACCCCGCCTTCGACGGCTATCGCATCGCCCAGTTCAGCGACATCCACATGGACAGCCACATGACACCGGCCCGCCTGCAGACGGTCGTCGAGCGGGTCAACGCGCAGCAGCCAGACCTGACGGTCATCACCGGCGACTTCATCACCCGGCGCACGCATTATGTCGCCGACGACATAACCGCCGTGCTTCGCCAGCTCCGCGCCGTCGATGGCGTGCTGGCCATCCCCGGCAACCACGATTACTATAATTACCAGATCGACAACGTGCGCCGCATGATGCGCGACAGCGGCATCACCGACCTGAGCAACCGCGTCCACAGCATCAAACGCGGCAAAGCGCAGCTTCACATCAGCGGCGTGGACGATGTCGTTTATCGCAAGGCGCGCCTGGACCTGGTGCTGGATGCGTTGCCCGACGACGGCGCGGCCATTCTGCTGGCCCACGAACCCGACTTCGCCGACATCAGCGCGCCAACGGGCCGCTTCGATCTACAGCTTTCCGGGCACACACACGGCGGCCAGATTCGTCTGCCGCTGGTGGGTGCCCTCATCAGTCCCACGCACGGCACACGCTATTCACGCGGCCTGCTCGATATCGACGGCATGTGGCTGTATACCAACGTCGGGGTGGGTACGGTGTCATTCAACCTGCGCTTCAACTGCCGCCCGGAGATCACCGTGTTTACCCTGCGCGCGCCGGTCACATCCTGAACATAGACAGGTTTTGTAGTCAATCCCGGCGGAGTCGCATACAATACGGGCATGAGACACCAACCCGGGGGGACTTTACATGATTGACGACCGCTTAATTCAGGCACTCAGCCACCCTGACGCCGACAAACGCAGGCAGGCGGTGATGCTGCTCGCCAAAACCCGCGATCCGGAAGCGCTGAAACATCTGGCGCGGGTGTACCGGCAGGACGATGACCCCGCCGTGCGCGATCTGGCGCGCAAGGGCGGGCTGTACATTAAAAAGCACGCGCCCGCCGCCACGACTCCGCCCACATCCGCCACCGGACAGCGCGCATCACTGCCCGACGACATGGAAGCCGAAGCCGATGAAGACGAGGCGCACCGCCCGCAGCTCATAGAGCGGCCTGTCCGTGATGCCGACCGCGAACGCGCCAAAGAATATCTCGACCAGGCGATTGACTTCAACCTGCGCGGCGATAACGTCAAAGCCTTCGAGCGGCTGGTGGCGGCCTTCGCCACCAACCCCCGGCTGGAAAGCGACGGCTACGCCATGAATCTGGCGGCGACAGTCACCGGCAAAGACCCGCAGACCGCCTACGAGCGCATCCAGGAAGCAATCGAAGAAGACCCAAAACTCAAAAAGGGCCGCGAGCGCAGCGCCACCAGCCAGCGCAGCACCGCCGGCACCATCATGGCCATCGCCGCGCTGATGCTGGGCGTGGTGATTCTGCTGGGTTACTTCCTGCCCTGGTTCGATATGTCCAACCTGCGCGACGAGCAGGGCGTGACGATGCAGCAGGGCATCGGCGAAATGCAGGACGCGATGCAGATGATGGTCGGCCTGGCGGGCGAAGGCGACGAGGTCGATCCGATGCTGCAACAGTGGATCGACAGCATCCAGGGACTGCGGCTGTCGTTCAACGGGCTGGATGCCACGCTCATCGCGCTGGGCCTGCGCGATCCGCTGGAAGTGCTGGGCATCCAGGCGTTTGTGGACGCCATGACCAATATGATGGGCATGGACGACCTGTTCGCCGAACTGATGGCCGAGGCCGAGATGGAATCCGAGATTGAGCGCGAGCCGCTGGATTACACACTGCCGCTGGTGCCGCTGGCCGGGGTCATCGCGCTGCTGATGGGCGCTCTGCTGCTGGGCGGCGCTGGAATGGTGGCGCGCTTTGTCGGTGTGACGGTGGGCCTGCTGGCCATCATTCCGATTATGCACTACTACCTGTCTCTGGCCGGGGAAATCGCCGCGCAGGATATCGCCGTGACCGGTGGGCTGGCCAGTACACCGTCAGCAACCGACCTGATGGGCGCTGGCTACTGGCTGTCGGCGATGGGGGTGGTGCTGTTCGCTGTGGTGATGATCGCCACCGTGCTGTTTCCAGCGGAGGCCAGGTCATAGCAAGCAGACCAAAAAACGGTACAATCGTTAGCCGGTCTCGACTTGCCTGAGGGGGAGTGTTATGCCCGGTTCTGTGCGTGTTCATCGAGTGTTCTTCGGCGTGCTGCTGGCGTTGTGCATCGTGGCTGGCCTGTGGAGAATGACATCCGCGCCGGGGGTCGCCAGCGCGCAGACGGTCTTCGCCACCAACACCCCGCCGCCATCACCCGCGCCACCCACACCGGACCCGCTGCCCGGCCCGGTCGAAGCGTCATTTGAGCAGTATGCGCTGCGCCTGTGGCTGGAACAGGACCTGATCGACGTGCTGGTGGCGCAGCTCGACCGGCTGGCGAACGGCGAAAGCGACCAGCAGAACGCCATCCGGCTTACCCTGTTTGAGCTTGAGCGCCGCTTCCCTGGCGCGCCGACCAGCATGGAACAGCGCCGCCGCGTCGTAGACGCCATGCGCGCCGCGCCGCGCGCCAGCGTGGATATGCGCGGCATGGTCCGGCCTTATATCGTCGCCCAGCTCAACACACTGGACGGGATTGGCGCCGGCAGCCAGAACGCCATCGACATCGACGGCTTCCAGGTGCGGATGACCGCGCTTGACGTGGGCGATGACGACGCCGGCGGCGACTCCCTGCTGCATGTGCGCTATCCAGCCAACAGCGACCAACCCCTCTACGAGGATTTCATCATCGTGACCGGCTCGCCGGCGGGCTTCCGGCTGGCGCCGCTGGGCGGGGACGTCCCCGCTGCGCCGTTTGGTCCGGTTCAGGCCGTGAATCTGGTGACCGCCGCCGACATCAACGGCAGCGGCATCGACGAGGTCGTGCTGCGTGTGGACCGGGGCGAGATCAACCACGAACTGCTGATCCTGGGCTGGCGCGGCGGCCAGATCGTCAATCTGGTGGAGCTGGGCGCGCGGCTGCTGTTCGGCCAGTTGCTGGACGCGAATCTTGGCGGCCCGGATATCAACGTGGCCCACTACCGCGTCGAGTCGGCACGCTGGAACTGTATCAGCCAGCGACCAGTGCGCTGGGAATGGACCGACAACTTCTACCGCGCCAGCCGCGACGAGACCGCCTATCGCAACCTGCGCACCGTCGGCTGCGCCATGCACGAGGCCGAGCCGCTGTTCAGCCGCGCGCCAGACGAGTCGATCCTGGCGGTGAACGCCATCCTGGCCGATTCGACGCTCGACGACCAGGGCGCTAACCGCGCCAGCATGGCGCTGGCCATGCTCTATTACCTGGCCGGGCAGGAGCAGAACGCCGAAGCGCAGACCGCCAGCCTGCTGACTGTCTCCGGCGATAGCTGGCTCAACGGTCAGTTGAACGCCTTCATCGACGTGGTCAGCGGCGGATTCTCGCCGGTGGAAGTGTGCGGCGCGCTGCTGCGCGAAAACCCGGACGGCGCCTGCGATGTCGATCAGGTGCTGGCACGCTTCTTTGAGGAAAACGCCATCGCGCGCGGCCAGGACGTGGCGACACAGCTCCGCGACCTGGGCCTGCCGGTGCGACAGGCGGTGACCGTGTCGCAGATCGGGCTGGCCAACCGTGAGCTGGTCGAGTTCAACCTGGCCGGGGCGAGCTGGTGGTCGTTTGCGCCCACCGCGCCCGACGTGTACGTGCCTTCGCCCGCCGAAGCGCCCGCCGGTTACGAGTCCACACCCACCCCCACCGACGCCCCGCCGGTGCCACCACGTGTCTACGAGACGATCGCACAGGACGGCGATTTGCGCGAGGCGCTAACATACATCGACAACGCCCGCCGCGCCCGTCCCGGCGAACCCCTGTCGCCTGAGGCGCGTTATGTACAGGCGCTGGCGTTTGATCTGCTAAACGACCGGGCCAACGCTCGCCGCGCCTATTATGACCTGTGGCTCGAACTCCCGGCGACGACCTGGGGCCGGCTGGCCGGGGCGCACCTGGAACGCCGCTGATTAACCAAATGACAAAACAAGAAGGAAAATCGCACATTATGAAGCTCGTCACCTACGCACACCGCAACACGCCAGACCAGACGCAGATCGGCATCTGGCAGGGTAATCTGGTCTACCCCATGGATACGGGCCAGGCCACCGGCCAGACCATGCTCGACTTCATCGCCAGCGGCGCAGCGCCGCACATCGCCGCCGGGGCCGAGGGCATGCCCATCGACACGGTGACGCTCAGAGCGCCGCTGCTGCCGCGTAAACTGCTGGGCATCGGGCGCAATTACGCCGACCACGCCGCCGAGCTGGGCAACGACGTCCCCGCCGAGCCGCTGCTGTTCGCCATGTTCAGCACCAGCGTCATCGGCCCCGGCGACACCATCACCTGGAGTGAGTCCATCACGCAGCAGGTGGACTGGGAAGGCGAACTGGTGGTCATCATCGGCAAAGAAGCGCGCAACGTACCGGTCGAGTCAGCGATGGCGCATGTGTTCGGCTACACTGTCGGCGACGACGTCAGCGCGCGCGACCTGCAGGACAACGACGGCCAGTGGGCGCGGGCCAAGGGTATGGACACATTCTGCCCGCTGGGACCGTGCATCGTCACCCGCGACGACATCGCCGACCCGCACAATCTCCAGCTTACGACGACGGTCAACGGCGAGACGGTGCAGCAGGCCAGCACCAGCCTGATGATGCACCGCATCCCGCAGATCGTCGCGCACTGCTCGCGGGCCTTCACGCTGCAACCGGGCGACGCCATCTTCACCGGGACGCCCGCCGGCGTGGGCAAGGGATTCAAGCCGCCGCGCTTCCTCAAAACCGGGGACACAGTGCGCGTGACCATCGACGGCATCGGCACGCTGGAAAATCCGTGCCAGGTGGTTTAGCCACACGAATCGCGAGGGGCGTCTTATTACTGGACGCCCCTCGCGTGTGTCATCGAATGCGTTTGACGTGATGGCGCGCTATATCTTCACCATGCGCTGGGCCACGCGGAGCTGCCGGGGGAAGTACGGCAGAAATTCGATGAGATTGCTGTATTTGTCGTTGCCGACCTCTTGCAGGTAGCGGCGCAGCACGTTGACCGTCCCCGGCAGGTTGGTCATGCCGCGCGCTTTCTTCTCCATCAGCACGTAAGCGCGGTATTCTTTCTCATCGACGTAGTCCTCTAAATACATGGCCACCACCGCCGACAGAAACAATGTGGAGAACTGGTCTTCCCAGGTGGGATGGCGCGCCTTGAACGGGTCGGTGAGTGGCAGCTCGGTCTGGGCGATCTCGGCCACCTGCTCCGGGTGCGCCCGCAGATAATTCGACAGCAGCATACCACCAAACACGATCATCGCCGTGCGGTAGGAATGGGCGATCATAGTCGGCTCGTCATAGGGCCAGGGCGGACTGTCGCCCCAGGCCAGCGGCGGCGGCGCGATGCACACCAGTTCCTCGCCAATCTGAAAGCCGGTGTCGCTGTCGGTGGGGTAGCTGATGTTGGGCATAAAGACCAGCCGCTGCTTGATCTCGCCCAGGAACGGCTTGAGGAACGGCTTGAAATGTAAATCGCGGAGCGCGTTACGCGCCTCGACAACGGCCTTATCCCACAGCGCGCCTTCACGCTGCCACCAGTCGGCAAGCTGAGCCTCTTCGTAGAAATCGCGCAGCAGCACGTTGTAGCGCGGCGGCGCCCAGCCCGGCAGCGCAGCCACCGACATTTCGGGCCAGTTCATCAGCATCACCAGCGCGTAGATGGCTTCCAGCGGGATGTCCTGATCCAGCATGCGCTGGGTCGCCTTCACCGCCGGATGCTCGCCATATGCCTGCAACTGCTTGCGTGTGGCGCGAGCGTGGGCATGCGTGCCGTGTGGTTTGAGGCGCTGCGCCCGCTCCGGGAAGTCGGTGGCGGCCAGCACTGCCGACAGCAGTCGCGCACGGTCATCCAGTCTGACGGCAATATCACTTACTTCGGTCATCATGAACCTTAAGCCAGGGATAGTCATTTAATCTAAATTCATTGTACGGGCCAAACTGTGAGGCGGCAAGCAGGGGCATCTTAAGGGTAATTCGACCTGGCCCGTTAAGTCCCCGTTAAAACTCAGAACCGCCCCGTGTCTGTCAGCGTATGGGCGTGTTATAGTATCTGAGATTGCGCGACATCACCACCAAGGACCAGATTCATATATGCGCGTTGCCCTTTTCACCGAAACCTTCCTGCCAAAAGTGGATGGCATTGTTACGGTTGTCTGTTTACTGCTCGATCATCTGGCGCAGCGCGGCGTGGAGTCGGTCATCGTCGCCCCTCGCCTGGGTGAGGTCAACCAGTACGCCACCACGCGCGTCATCGGCGTGCCGGGTGTCACACTGCCGCTCTACCCGGAACTGCGCGTCGGCCCGCCCACACTTTCGACATACAACGAACTCAAAGCCTTCAACCCGGATGTGGCGCACTTCATCCACCCGGTACTGATCGGCACCACCGGCCTGCTGATGGCCAAGCGCCTGGGCATCCCCACGCTGGCCTCGTTCCACCTGGACCTGGCGCGCATGGCGCAGCACTTCCGGCTGGGCATGTTCGAGCCGCTTGTCAACACCTTTACGCGAGTCGTGTTCAACGCGGCGGATTTCACGCTGGCGCCGTCGCGCATGGTCCAGCGGGAGATGGTGCAGCTCGGCGTGCGCGAGGTGGGCCTGTGGGGGCGCGGCGTCGATGCTGAGAAGTTCAACCCGGCCTACCACAACAGCGACATGCGCCACGCCCTGTCTGACGGCCACCCCGAAGATCGTATTCTGCTGTATGTGGGCCGCCTGAGCGCCGAGAAGAAGATCGAAAGCCTGCGCGCCATCCTGGAGCAGGTGCCCGGCACGCGGCTGGCGCTGGTGGGCGACGGCCCGGCACGCGAGTCGCTGCGGGAACACTTCGCCGGGACCAACACGCGCTTTATGGGCTACATGACCGGCGAGATGCTGTCGCAGGCCTACGCCAGCGCCGACGTGTTCGTGTTCCCGTCCGCGCTGGAGACCTTCGGGCTGGTCGTCACCGAGGCGATGGCTGCCGGTCTGCCGGTGGTGGCGTCGCGCGTGGGTGGCATCCCGGATGTCGTCGATGAAGGCCGTACCGGCTATACCTTCAACGTGGGCGACGTGCCAGCGATGATAGACGGCGTGCGCCAGATCGTCAGCAGCGCCGAGCGCCTGCGCCAGATGGGATATGACGCGCGACGCTTCGCCGAAACGCAGACCTGGCCCGCGCTGATGGACGAAGTCATCGACCATTACGCGCGCCTCATCGACCGTCACCGGCTGCATCACGTCGCCTGATCTGACGCCCTTTCCAGCACAGCGCCAGCCTATCGTAGATAAGTTGTATCTTTTAACTTACCCCTGGTCTGCGCTAAGATGGTGGCATGACGACGACGAATCCCTATCCATCTTCACCCGGAGCCAGACCACCGGGACCCGTAAGCCGCTGGATCGCCTGGGCGTCCGGCGCTTATTTGATACTGATGATCGGCTACCTGGTGATTCGTCTGCTGACTGGCGACTCGCTGTGGTGGATCACGCTGCTTAACGCCTTTGTGGTCTACACCTTCGCGCCATTGTTTGTTCTGCTGCCGCTGCTGCTGCTCACCGGCCAATGGCAGATGTTCGCCCGGCTGGGGCTGCTGGCGCTTCTGGGCGTAGTCTGGTTCGGGCCATTCTACCAGGCGAAGTCATCAGGTCCCAACACCGGCATCCCGCTGCAGGTCGTGACCTATAACATGCACGACGACAGGACCGATCTCGACATGTTAGAAGCATGGCTCACGGATATTCGCGTCGATGTGCTCATCATGCAGGAAGTCCCGCGCGACTACCCCGGCCAGCGCCCCACCCTGGACGACCTGGGCCTGACTCATTCCGTGCGGGTGGCCAATGGCCTGATGGATATGGCGATCATCTCGCGCTATCCAGTCGAAGTGACCGGTGAGGGCGAGCGTTACTTTCGCGCCGAACTCGACCTGAATGGCCAGCCCATCGCCCTGTACAACGTGCATTTCTCGCGCCCCATCCTGGACTATGACGACTGGCGCCTGCCCAGCGCCGGCAACCAGTATATCAACATCCTGATCAACTACGACGAAACGTTGCGCAACCAGGAGATCCGCGCCCTGGTCGAGGCCATCCGGCAGGAGACGCTGCCCTATATCATCGCCGGCGACTTCAACATGAGCCAGCATTCGCTCATCTACAGCGATCTGGCCGTGTTAATGGATGACTCGTTCCGCGAGGCATCGACCGGATTGGGGGCCACCTGGCCGGTTTTCACCGACCTGCTGCCGCCGCTGATCCGCACCCATTACGTCTGGCACAGCACAGATATGGCCGCCGTCGAGGCGTTCAACGGCCCACGCCTGGGCAGCGACCATCTGCCGGTTTTCGCTGGCCTGCGTGTGCCATTGTTCGAACCGCTCGAAGACCCTTCGTAGCCCGTATTTGTGGAGTCAATCATGTCTGTGCGTGTTAAACGGTGGCTGCTGCTGATAGTGCTGATCGGTGGTGTGGTGGCCGTCGACCAGATGAGCAAGCAGCACGTCATCGATTCGCTGCTGGTGGGCGAAACAGTGGAGTTAGTCCCCGCGCTGGCCCCCTATTTTCAGATCACCCGCAGCTACAATACCGGCTCGGCGTTTGGCTTCCTGCCGGAAGCCGGCGACCTGTTCCTGATTATCGCGGTGATAGTGGTCATCGGGCTGGTTCTGTTCTATGAGCGCATCCCCGACGAGGCCAGTATCACGCGCATCGCCACCGGCCTGGTGTGCGGCGGCGCGCTGGGCAACGCCATCGACCGCATCCGGCATGAGCATGTGGTGGACTTCATTCACTACCGCATCCCGGATGTAATCTCCAACATCTCGAACCTGGCCGATCACGCCATCGTGCTGGGAGTCATCCTGATCTTTATCGACAGCCTGCGCCTGGAACGTGCCGAGCGCCGCGCTGCCAAAGCCGGCAATCTGCCCGAAAATTCGCCGGCGGAAATCCAGCGAGAAAGCCAGCAGGACTGATATTCTGTGGGGACTGGTTTGTTTGAGGAGAACAACTCATGGTAAAACGCAGCATGTTCGTGTTGTTGATCGTTGGCCTGCTGTCACTGACCGGCTGCGAGCTGGCTACCGAGACCGGCCATACCAGTTCGGACGCGCCCGCCGCGCAGAACTTCTTCCCCGCCCTACCCGGCTATAACATCCAGACGACCGATAACGTCCAGGACGCCATCACCGCCGCGATGGGTGGCGCCAGCCTGTTGAGCGGCAACCCGATTCAGGCGGCACTCGTCACGCAGGTCGATCGTGTCATCGACTGTTACCGCGAGGTCGGCGCGGTCGATGCCCGTGTCTACGTCGAGCAGATCGGCAACCTGGAGACAGTGCGCGTGCCAATAGCGGGCGTGCTGGCCGTCATCAACCAGGACCGCGTGCGCGAGAACTTCCTGCAATGTGTGACAAGCACGCCGCTGGATGGCTTCCGGGCACAGTCGGCCCAGCCAGAGCCGTGCTACGGTTCCGGCACGTTCCGCTTTGGCGACGACACCATCAGCTACCTGTTCGCCGCCACCGACCAGCCCCTGTGCCAGTCGTTCGAGGCGCATTTCGCCCAGTTTGAGAACTGATGCCAGACAGGACTAAGAGTCGACATTTGAGGAAACATCGCCGCCTATGATTCGCTGTACCGCGCTGCTGCTGTGTCTGCTGTGGGCGCTGGCCCTGGAACCGGCCCCGCTCCACGCCGACGACGATGATTACATCCGCGCCGACCGCCTGGGCATCGCCCATATCTCGATGGCGTCCGACCTGACTCCGCTCGAACGCTACCAGCAGGCGCTGCTGCTGGGCGCGGGCTGGAATCGCTGGCCGGTCTACTGGAACTGGGTCCAGCCGGCACTGACCGTATGGGACTGGACCGACTACGACCGTCAGGTGCGCTACGATCTGGCCCACGGCCTGCAGATCAACGCCATTCTGCTGGGTGTGCCCGATTTCTACACCGACGGCGACAGCATCACCGGCCTGTACCAGCCGATCTTCTTCGACGGCACAGACGACCCGGCCCCCGGCAAAGCCATCAACCCGGCCAATCCCTGGGCGCGTTTCGTCTACCAGGCGGTCAACCGTTACAAACCAGGCGGCGACCTGGCCCGCGAGACCGATCTGCCGCCGGGTGCGGGCATCCGCGTGTGGGAAGTGTGGAACGAGCCAGACCTGGAAGATTTCTGGCGCGGCGGCATCCAGGATTACGCGCGCCTGCTCAAAGTGGCCTATATCACCGTCAAGCAGGCCGACCCGCAGGCCGAAGTCATGTTCGGCGGACTGCTGTACCCCACGCAGCGTAACTTCATGGCGCGCGTGCTCAACGTCTTCGCCAACGATCCCCAGGCCGATGACTTCAACTGGTATTTCGACATCGCCGCCGTCCACAGCTACGCCGACCCCTGGCGCAGCGGCTGGCTGGTGCTCTACGTGCGCCAGACGATGATCGAATTCGGCCTGAGCCGGCCCATCTGGCTCAACGAGACCGGCGTGCCCGTCTGGGACGACTATCCCGGCCCGGTGTGGCAGCCACAGAGTCCCACCCGCGCCACCAGCGAACAGCAGGCGTATTACCTGATTCAGAGCGCGGCCTATGCCTGGGCCGAGGGCGCGGAGAAGGTCTTTTTCCATCAGCTCTACGACGACTGCGGCGACCAGCCCGCCGGTACCGATTTCCCGGTTCACACCGGCGAGCTGTGCGACCAGACCGACGAAACCGTACTGTGTGCGGGCGACGCGCACGGCATGTTCCGCAACCTGGCCGGTTCGGTGTGCTTCAGCCAGCATCCCGAACCTGGCACGCCCCGTCCGGTCGCGCGCGCTTACCGGCTGCTGGCCGAGGTTTTCGGGCGCGAGTCGTTCGCCGAGGCCCGGCAGATTTTCATCGAGGACCGTTTTGCCACGTTCGTATTCGAGCGCCCGGAAAGCGGCCAGCGCATAACGCTTATGTGGAACCGCAGCGTGCATCCGGGGACGCTGCGCCTGCCCGCTGCCGGTCAGAATGGCCAGCTCATCAGCCTGGACGGGCAGTTCATGGCCCTGCCCGATGCCGACGGCTCGTACAGCATTCCGCTGCCGCCCGCCGATCCGCAGCAGGTCCGGCCACCCGCGCCCCCCAGCGATAACGACGATGAGGACGAGGACGAAGACGAGAACAGCGCGCCCGGCTGGCTGCCCATTGGCGGTTCGCCGCACATCCTCATCGAGCAGATCGACGGGCAGGTGAGGCCCATCAGCGTCAATCTGGACGTCATCGACACGCTGCCGCCGCCGCAGGTCGTCGCCGATGCGCCCACTCAGCCGCCGCCCCGCCCAACCACCGACCCGGCCCTCGACACGCGCCCGCCCATCGCCAGCGTGCTGGAACTGCCCGCCGTCAGCGAGCCAACATTCACTGTGTCGTGGCGCGGTATCGACGACGGCGGCATCGCCGGTTATGTGATCTGGGTGCGCGTGGACGGCGGCGACTGGCAGCCCTGGCTGGAGACGCCGCCGGACGCCGTCGAATTGCAGACGAGCGCCGTCTACAGCGGCACACCCGGCAGCACTTACGAATTCGCCGCCTGGGCGGTGGACCTGGCTGGTAACTGGTCGGAGAATGTCAACCTGCGACCGCAGGCCACCACCCGTATCCCGGAATAGCCCGCCCGGCTATTGCCCAACGCTGCGCCGATTTGCCTCTCATCCGCGCCTGGATTATGATAGACTGTCGCCGCATTCAGTTGTTACATCAGGTTGGTATTAACGGGTTCACGCGATGAAGAAGGGTAATAACACAAGAAGACTGTGGCTGCTGCTGGCGTGGTTCGGGCTGGTGGCGATTGCCTGTAACGTGTCGTCCAACCCGCCGCCGACCCTGCCGCCGCGTGACAATGGCAGCGACCTGACGCCTAAAGCCACTCTCGGCTATGCCACGCCGCTGCCCGGCAGCGAGACCCAATCGGCCCCGGCTGGCGGTCAGGCCGGGCCGGGCGTGGACCTGGCGCTGTACCATCTGCTCAGTGAGGTGGACAGCGACCGCATGGTGATGCATATCGACACCCTGGTCAACTTCCACACCCGCCATGTCAACTCGCCCACCAATCGCCTGGATTACGGTGTTGGCGCGGCCTTCAATTACATCATGGACCAGTTCCGGATGATTCAGGCGCAGGCACCGGAGAATTTCATCATCTTCCCGGAAGGGCACGAATTCACCGCCCAGTATGATGGCACCACCACCAAGCAGCGTAATGCTGTCGCCGTGCTGATGGGCACCGACGAAGGCGCGGGAACGCTCGTCATCGGCGCGCATTACGACAGCCGCACCGACGATCTTTCTGACGCCAGCGGCTTCGCGCCCGGCGCTGACGACAACGGTTCCGGCGTGGCCGCCGTGCTGGAGATCGCCCGCATTCTCAGCCGCCACCCGCAGCGCATGACCATCATGTTTGTGCTGTTCGCCGCCGAGGAAGTCGGCATGCAGGGCAGCCGGGCCTTTGTCGAGGACTACATCATCAAAAACAACATCCCGCTGGTGGGCATGATCAATGTGGACACCATCGGTAGCTGGAACGACATCGAGGGCAACATCAACGACCGCGACATCCGCATTTACTCCGCTGGCCCCAACGATTCGTCATCGCGGCAGTTCGCGCGGGCGGCTAATTTCATCGGCTACAATCACGGCCTGGACCTCAACATCATCGTCCGCGACCAGATGGACCGCGAGGGCCGCTACGGCGATCATCAGGCGTTCAGCGATGCCGGTTACGCCGCGCTGAGATTTATCGAGCTGCTGGAAGACAACAACATGCGCGAGGGCCGCGATACCATCGGCGGCGTCGAGCCAGCCTATCTGCTCAAATCGACGCGCACCATTCTGGGCGTGCTGGCGGCGATGGCTGGCGGTCCCAGGCCGCCGCGCAACGTCGTGATGCGCGAAGCCGGCGACGGCCAGCATACGCTGGTATGGGAACCCGTCCCCGATGTGCGGCAGTATATCGTCGCGCTGCGCAGCCCGGACTCGCTCATCTTCGACCAGCAGTTCACCGTCGATGAACCGCGCACAGCCCCCTGGGACGAATGGGACAAATTCGAGGCCATCGCCATCGCCGCTGTGGGCAACAATGGGCTGGTCGGCCCGCTGACCGAAGAAATCGCGCCGCCGCGCTGAACGAGTGGAATACATGTCGCCAGAGGAACCGCCATCCCCGGAACAATCAACAGCGCCCGACGACATCCGCCGCGAGACGGCGCTGCTGTGGGGGCGCGTCAAAGCCTGGCTGTGGCTGGCCGGTGGGCTGGCTATCGCCTTCGCTCTGGCTCGCCTGACCGGTTTCGTGTAAGCCCTGTTCTCATCCTGTTTAATCGAGGTTCATCGCCTGTGACTGATCACCACGTAGGAAGAACTGTTGTGACGGACATCATCATTCGCCGTGCCGACCTGAGCGAACTTGACCGCATCGCGGCTTTTATCACCCCATTTGTGGAGCAGGGCAAACTGCTGGAACGCACCTACGACGAGCTGCACGATCTGATTGACCATTTTTTCATCGCCGAGGAAAACGGCCAGATCATCGGCTGCGCGGCGCTGGAAATCTACTCGCGCAAGCTGGCCGAGCTGCGCAGTCTGGCGGTAGCGCCGGAAGCCCAGGGGCGCGGTGTGGGCAGAATGCTGGTGAACGCCTGCGTGCGCGTGGCGCGCGAAGCGGACATCCTCGAAGTGATGGCCATCACGTCATCCGAGGCGTTCTTCCGCTCGTGCGGCTTCGACTTCACCCTGCCCGGCGAGAAGAAAGCGCTGTTCCTGCAAACCGACGACACCGACGAAGTCTGATCAGGCGCGGTAATGAGCCGCCTCGTCGTCCTCGGTATCGAACGGGTCAATATCGACTAATTCGCCCTCATCATCCAGGCGCACCAGCCGTTCCTCACGCTTGTATTTGTAGGCGTGCAGCGCGTCGCTGATGCCGCTGCGCTCCAGTTCGCGGGCGATGGCGCGATTCTTCATCTCGCTGAAGACGTACTGGATGCTGTGAACGGCCACACCGATCCCCCACAGCAGAATAATGATGATGACCAGCGAACTGCCCCAGCTTGGCATCCAGCTCTGGGCGTTCAGCCACAGCCCGGCCAGAATGGCGACCACGAATGCCGCCATATGGCTGAAATACTCAGCGCGGCAGTCGAAGCGCTGGCGCATCTGTTTCTCGATGCGCTGGTAGATACGGTCGATTTCATCGGGCGTCAGATTGCTCACGGTCTCTTCCCCTTGTGCTGGCACAGCAGCTATCACAACACACAGCCGCGCCGTTGAGGGTGGCGCGCCTGTCTATCTATACGCGCGGCGATAGCCGCCGGTTGCGCCCGCTGTGGCGAGACTAGTGCTGGTCATCCGAGTGGGGTGGGTGGTGGCGGTTGTTGTGCTCTGGCGGAGAGAATACGCCCGGTGGCTCCGGATTGGCGAGATTCTCGCTGCGGCCCTCATGTGCCGAAGGCGGGTCGGCGGTCTCCGACGAGCCATAGCCCGGGGCCTGCTCGCCGATGAGGGTGTCGTCCTCGTCGTCAAACTCAACCGTGTTCAGCGTCTGGTCATCGCTGGCAGCGACGACTTCGGCTTTGATCACAATCACACTGACATTATCGCGCCCGCCGCGCTTGTTGGCCAGGTCCACCAACTGCTGGCTGATCTCGGCGGGGTCGTTGTACCGGGTCACCAGCCCGGCGATCTCGTGCGGATTGACGTGCAGCGTCAGGCCGTCAGAGCACAGCACCAGCCAGTCGCCGCCGTGCATTTGCTCGTAGTAGATATCGACATCGATCTCGCTGGTCTGGCCCAGCGCCCGATACAGCACATTCTTCATGGGGTGGGTGTCGGCTTCTTCTTCGGTGATATGACCAGCGGCCACCAGCGCCTGCACAAAACTGTGGTCCGCTGTCACCTGGGCGATGTGCCCGTTCTGCCCGCTGACGATATAAGCGCGGCTGTCGCCCACATGGCCGACGATCACATGCGTGTCGCGCACCAGCGCCATCGTCACAGTGGTGCCCATGCCCTTCAGTTCCGGCTGGTCGCTGGCATGGCCCACGATGTCGGTGTTGGCGCTGCGAATGACTTCTTTAATCAGGCTGCTGAGGTCGTATTCGTTCATCTGCAGATAGTGCGTGGGGCTGCTGCCGTCTGGCTGGCCCAGCAGGCCCAGTTGAATCGTCTCGACAGCGATGCGGCTCGCCTCTTCGCCGGCTGCCGCGCCACCCATTCCGTCCGCGACGATTGCCAGCACCATCTGGTCGCCCTGTTCCCATAAGCGAATGCTGTCTTCGTTGATCTCCCGCACGCGCCCGGTGTTGGTGCGCGCGCTGCTCCGCAGACGGATAGCCTGTCCCGGATGCTGCATACTCCGGACTCCTGACAACTTATCGTTGATCTAATCCTACATCAGGCCAGGGCGCTCGTAAACACGCGGCGAGCCACCTTTTCATGATATTACAACATTGCCATCCGGCAGTAGTGACAATCATCCGTCGTTTGTGCGCCGCGCACTCCATGCAACGATAAACCACACTAACCCAACTGGCAGCGGTCGAGCACATCGGCGGCCAGCGCGCGTGTATCGACGCGCACCAGCGACAAAAAACCGCCGCTGAACGTCAGCTCACCGCTGTCGCTCACACTCAGCAGGCGCGAGCCGGGACGTCCCGTGCGGCTGCCCCCCGGATACAGTTCCAGTTCGGTCACAATCGAGCCATCAGCCGCGTCAAAAACCGTCAGAACCCCGTCAGCGTCCAGGCCAAACAGCAGACACCCCTCGTCGACAGCCAGCAGCGGTGGCAGCGGCGACTGAACCGGCTCCGGATACCGGACACGCCAGCGTTCCTGGCCGTCGGCATCCAGCGACAGCAGCGTGCGGTTGAAATCAGCCAGATAAACATAAGTGTTACCGGCGCGGTCGCTCACCATCTGCGCCGAGACACGCGGCTGCCAATCCACCTGGCCGACAACATGATTCTGTACCGTGCGCCCCGGTTCGCCATCCAGCGCGATGAGCCGGTCGTCGGCCAGCAGCGTCCAGCCGTCGCCGTTGGGCGCGATCACCGGGCGGCTGGCATAGGTCGCCTCGTAGAGCGGCATGCCGAAGCCATCCACCACCCGCCACAGCACGCCATCCTCGATCTCGACCGCCAGCCCCACCGCCGCCGCGCCGCGCTCGAAGGCGATCACCCGCGCACCTTCATCGGCTCGCGGAACCAGCGTCCACAGCGGCTGCCCGGCGAAGTCGTAGGCGGCCAGTCCGCCGCCATCGGTGACGAAGATCAGCGCGTCGTCCAGGCGAATAAAGGGCACATCCGGACCTTCGACGTTCCACAACGCCTGATAACGCCCGCCGCCGAGGACGACCGTCTGGCCGCTGCGCGAGCGCGCGATTACGCGATTGTCGGGCAGGGCGTCGATGCCGCTGATGATGTCGTCCATGTTCACGCGCCAGCGCGCCTCGCCCTGGCGAGCCGTCACGGTGACCGTCTGCCCGCTGGCAAGGGCGATATGACCGTTATCCAGCGTAACCGGCGGCAGCGACGGCACCAGCGGCAGCGTCACATGGTCGATGTAAGCGTCGGTGAGGCGCACCTGCCATAA
>CAZXCK010000032.1:0-33200 GCA_964639225.1 uncultured Anaerolineaceae bacterium
CGCTGTGGTACCGGCTGACGGGCGGCACGGAGTTCGCGCTGCGGGCGTTTTCCGCGCTGGCGAGCGTGCTGGGCATCGCTTTCGCCTATGCGTTGGGGGCGCGGCTGTGGCGTCCGGGCGTGGGACTGCTGGCAGCGCTGTTTATCGCGCTCAACACCTTCAGCATCTACTACGCGCAGGAAGCGCGCATGTATGCGCTGCTGGCGCTGTGGGGCGCGGCGTCGATGTGGGCGCTGGTGGGTCTGGTCCACGCCGCCGAGCACCACCAACAAAAGCGCGCGGCGATTCTGCGCTGGGCGCTGGGGCTGGCCGCTTTCAACCTGGCCGGGATGCTCACGCAGTACGCTTTCGCCTTTGTGCTGCTGGCGCAGGGGTTGTTGTTTGTGATGTGGCTCATCGCCGGTGTGAGGCGGCGGTCGGCGGGGGCGCTGCCTGCGCTCGGATTCTACATCGCCGCTAACGGGCTGGCGCTGCTGCTGTACGCGCCCTGGCTGGGCACCGCCTGGACGCAGATCACCACCTGGCCCAGCACCGGCCAGCCGGTCTCCTTCGGCGAGGCGCTGGGTCAGTTGCTGGCTTATATGGCCTTTGGCATCACCGTCGGCACGGGGACGACCATCGCCGTGATGTTTTTCCTGCTGTTCAGCGTGCTGAATCTGCCCGACTCCCGCCAGCCAGCGAGCTGGTGGCGTGTGCTGGTCCCGGTGACGTGGGTGCTGGCGAGCGTGGCCGCCTTTCTGGCGCTGGACCTGTTCCGCGAGGCCAATCTCAAGTTTCTGCTGCCCGCGCAGATCGGCTTCGCGCTGTGGCTGGCGCGCGGCGTCGATGTCATGTGGCGTCTGCGACCTCGCCGCCGGGCCTGGCAGTCGGAGCGGCGCCAGGCATTTGTCCGCCAGATTCCCCGGCTGGCTGCCGCCCTGGCGACCGTGTGGCTGCTGGCCGATATGTGGGGCGGATTGTCGCCACTCTACCACGACGACGCCTACCAGCGCGACGACTACCGCGCCATCGCCGCCGCCATCCGCGCCGACGCCCGCCCTGGCGACGCCATCATCCTGGCCGCGCCGGGCCAGCATGAGGTTTTCGGCTATTACTACGACGAGTCCGCGCCGGACGCGCTGCCGATCTACGGGCTGCCGCCCGGCTTAGGCGGAGACGATGCCCTCACGCAGGCCGAGACGCGCGCCGTCATCGACGAGCACGGGCGCATTTTCGCCGTGCTGTGGGCCACCGACGAGCGCGACCCGCGCCAGATGGTCGAGGGCACGCTGGACCGCGAAGCTTTTCAGGCGTCAAGCCAGTGGTACGGTGGCGTGCGTCTGGTGCGCTACGCCGCGCCCCCGGCGGATTGGGCCGTCGAGGACGAGACTGGCGCGCAGTTCGGACCGGCCAGCGGCGGCGCGACCATTACGCTGGAGCGTTACGCCCTCAGCGCCCGCGAGGTCCAGCCCGGCGACCTGCTGCGCCTGCGCCTGGAGTGGTCGGTGGATGCGCCGCTGAATGTGCCCTACAAGGTGTTTGTGCAGCTTATCGGCCCGGATGGCATGCTGGCGGCTCAGCGCGACAGCGAGCCGGTCAGTGGGCGCGCCCCGACGACAGTCTGGCAGCCCGGCGAGGTGATCCGCGACCCGCACGGATTGATTGTTCCAAACGATTTACCCCCATCTCATTACACGCTCATCGTCGGGTTTTACAATCCTTACCATCCAGATGAGCGCCTGCCGGTCAACAACGGCGACCATCTTAACCTGGGTTCAGTTATTGTGCGTTAAAGTCGCACTGGCGGTAAGGTCACATTGGCGGCCTGCCGCCGCACCACACAGGGAGAAAACCCCATGCGCATTATCGTAACCGGAGGAACGGGCTTAATCGGCCACCAGTTGGTGATGGACCTCGCCAATGATGGGCACGAGGTCGTTGTCCTCAGTCGCAATCCGCACCAGGCTGGTCCAATGCCGGCGACCGTCAGCTTTGCCCAGTGGGACGCCCAGACCGCCGACGGTTGGGGACACCTGGCAGATGGCGCCGATGCGATCGTCAATCTGGCAGGGGCCAGTATCGCCGGCGATGGTTTTCTACCGGCCAAGTGGACCCGCGAGCGCAAAAAGCTCATTGTCGACAGCCGGGTGAACGCCGGTAAGGCGGTTGTCGAGGCGGTTAAACAGGCGCAGACACCGCCCAAAGTGCTGATTCAGTCATCGGCGGTGGGATATTATGGCACGCACGATTACAGCGTCACCATTACCGAGGACTCACCAGCGGGCCGGGATTTTCTGGCGAACGTCTGCAAACAGTGGGAAGATTCGACCGCTGAGGTCGAAAGTCTGGGGGTGCGTCGCGTCATCATCCGCACCGGTGTCGTCCTCAGCGACGAGGGCGGCGCGCTGCCGCGTATGGCGCTGCCGTTCAAGCTGTTTGCTGGTGGTCCGCTGGGGAGTGGCAAACAGCCCCTGCCCTGGATTCACATGCACGATGAGGTCAAGGCCATTCGCCATCTCATCATGGATCGCGACGCCAGCGGCCCCTACAACCTGACCGCGCCCAATCCGGTGACCAACCGCGAATTCGGTAACAAGCTGGGGAAGGTGCTGGGGCGTCCGTCGTTTATCCCGACACCGGGCTTTGTCTTTAAGCTGGCTTTCGGCGAGGTGGCGACGGTGGTGCTCGACGGTCAGAAGGCCGTGCCGCAGCGCCTTGAGGAGTCCGGCTTTGAGTTCACCTACGCGCAGCCAGAGGCCGCGCTGCGCGAAATATACGGTTAGCAGACGCCTGCGTCCTATCATCAGAACGGGCGCTGTAGGCGCTCGTTTTTGATTCTGCTGGCAAACCGCCGATCACAGCGCCTGCACGGTTATTCCGCCGGAACCGTAAAGGCTTCCAGCCGGACGGCGATCTCCGGCACGTCGAGCTGGCCCTTGGCGACTTCCAGCACGAAATCATAGGCTTGCTGCGGCGTCCAGGTGACACGGTAGCCGCTGCGCTCCAGAAAGAGGACAACGGCGCGGGTGGCGGTGCGTTTGTTGCCATCGACAAACAGATGATGATAAGCCAGCGAATGCAGCAGCGCGGCGGCTTTGTCCAGCACGGTGGGGTAAATTTCCTGGCCGAACATGAATGTAAAGGGCCGGTTGGCTGCCGAGCGCAGCAGATGCCGGTCGCGGACGCGCGGGCGCTGGCCGGTGACTTCTTCGTTGATGGTGTACAGTTCCGCAGCCGAGATAAAGTTCATCAGCCTGGCGGGTCCGGTTGGCTCTCGACGGGGGCGGCATGGGCGGCCAGCCAGTGTGTGACGCGCTCCACGTCGTGCTGGCCGGTGGCGACTTCCAGAATGAAGGCCAGCGCCTGCTCCGGCTCCCAGGTGACGCGGTAGCCGTTCAGTTCCAGGAACAGGATCGTGGCGACCGTCGCGGTGCGCTTGTTGCCATCGACAAAGGCGTGGTTGCGTGCCAGCGAATGAAAGAACGCGCCGGCCTTGTCGATGACGGTGGGGTAGGCGTCCTGGCCGAAGGCGCTGGACTGCGGGCGCAGCACCGCCGCTTCCAGCAGGTCCACATCGCGCAGGCGGGACGCGCCGCCGATCAGTTCCTCGTTGATGATGATGAGTTCCACCACGTTCAGATAACGCATTTACCGCTGTTCCAGTTCGTCGAGCAGCCAGCGGTGGGCGTCGATGGTGCCGCGCACACGGCGGCGGAAGTTGGTTTCGTCGGTGTGGCGTTCCACATAGTCGGCGATGGCTTCCTGGAGAATGTCGGCCATCATCCGGTTCTGCTGCTGGGCGATCTCCTGCAATTGCAGGACAATGCGCGTCGGTAACTGTATATCCACTGGCAACCTCACAGATTGTCCGGGGCGGGCGGCAGCCAGACGGTAAACGTGCTGCCACGCCCGACCTCGCTCTGAACGTCAATTTCCCCTTGCAGCAGCTCCAGAGTGCGCTGGACGATGCCCAGGCCCAGGCCGCTGCCCATCGGCCCGACTTTGCGCGCACTGCGTCCCCTGAAGAAACGGTCGAACAGCCGCGTCATGTCTTCTGGCGGGATGCCAATGCCGGTGTCCTGGACCACCAGGCGTACCCGGTTGCGCGTGGAGTCAAAATCGGTGCGGATCTCGACCCGGCCCGTCTGGGTATATTTGACTCCGTTAGCGATCAGGTTGTCTATCATACGAACCATTGGCGTACTCTCGGCCAGCACTGGCGGCAGCTCGCTGCCTGGCTCGAAGATCAACTGCAATCCGTTTTGTTCCGCCTGGGGCTGGTGGATGGCGACCGCCAGCGCCACCTGTTCGTTGAAATCCAGCGGGATAAGCTCCATGTGACCGTTTCTGTTGTCGATATCTGTCAGGTCCAGCATGTCATTGACCAGTCGGTTGAGATAATGCACCTGATCGGTAACGCCATCCAGATAATTCTCGCGCAGTTCCGGCGGCACGCGGCGAATCATCTCCAGACGGATGTTGAGGCTGGTCAGCGGTGTGCGCAGCGAATGGGCCAGGTCGCCCATCAGGCGTGTGGTGATCTGCTCAACCTCGCTGAACTGGCGGCGGCTGCTTTCCAGCTCGCGGCTGCGCTCTGCCAACTGCGCGTCGGTGCGGACGGTTTCGATTCTGAGCTGGTTATATGCTTCGGTGTGCTGCCGGTGCTGATAAATCAGGATAATGTAAATCACCAGCGACGACAGGGTAACAAACACTATCCCCTTATAGGTTTGCAGGCGGGCTAGTTCTTCTACGTCAGACGCGACGTTGTGCAGCAGCCAGTCGGTGCTGACAATCCACAACGCGGACGCGATGGCGTAGAAGATGGCGATGCGCGCCAGTCTGAAGTGAGAGGAAGTTCGCATGAAGTTCGCACCCGACAACTTATTAGTCTTATCAAACAATTGTACCTTATTTTTTACCCGATCAAAGCAGGTCAACCGGGTCAACTTCGACAATCCAGTGGCGCGGTAAGTCGAAATCGCGCAGCGGAGACAGGTCCGGGCCGCGCAGAATCACATGCCAGCGGTAGAGCCGGTTCACCCGACTGAAGAAGCACGGTGCCGGGCCGATGACGCGCGTGCCGGTCATGTCCAGCGTTTGCAGGCGCTGGCGCAGCGTGTCGGCGGCGCGCTGGGCTTCGGCGTGGGCGCGGCTGTTGTTCTCGTGCTGGATGAGCACGCGCAGCAGCCGCCGAAACGGCGGGTAACCGAACTCGCGGCGGGCGGCGATCTCGCGCTCGTAGACGGTGGCGTAATCGTGGCTGGCGGCGGCCTGGATGATGTAATGGTCGGGCTGGTACGTTTGCAGCACGACGCGCCCGCCCAGCACACCGCGCCCGGCGCGCCCGGCCACCTGTGCCAGCACCTGGAAGGTGCGCTCGCCAGCGCGGAAGTCCGGCAGATTGAGGCCGACATCGGCACTGACGACGCCCACCAACGTCACCAGCGGCAGGTCCAGCCCTTTGGCGATCATCTGCGTGCCGATGAGGACGTCCGCCTGCTGCCCGGCGAAACGCTGCAAAATCAGATCGTGGTCGCTGTGGCGGGTGGCGGTGTCGGCGTCCCAGCGCAGACTGCGCGCGTCGGGGAAGGCGTCGCGCAGGGCCGCCTCGACGTGCTGCGTGCCTGCGCCAAAAAATCTGATACGGTCGGAGCCGCAGGCCGGGCAGACGCTGGGCGCGCCGGTCTGGTAGCCGCAGTGATGGCAGCGCAGGCCGCCGCCGCGCTCGTGGTAGATCAGCGGCATATCGCAGCGGGGGCAGGCGGCGACGTAGCCGCAGTCGCGGCAAAAGACATAGGTGGACATGCCGCGCCGGTTGAGAAAGAGGATGGCCTGCTCACCGCGCGTTAGCGTCTCGCCCAGCGCATCGAGCAGCGCCCGGCTGAACATGCCCCGGTTACCGGCTTTCAGTTCGGCGCGCATATCGACCAGCTCGACCTGTGGCAGCGGAATGGTCAGCGCGTCGGCGTTGTGGCCCGGCTCGACGGTGTAGCGCGGCTGCACACCGGCCCGCGCCGACTGCTCCGCGATGCGGATGCGATGGCCCATAATACGCCCCGGCAGGCTGAGTGTGGCGATCTCGCCGCGACTGGCGCGGTAGGCTGTCTCGACGTCGGGCGTGGCGCTGCCCAGAATCAGCGTGCTGGCGCGGCGCTCGACCAGCGCCTCGGCCACCTGGCGCGCATGGTAATAGGGCGGCAGCACCGGCGGCGACTGCTTGTAGCTGGCGTCGTGTTCTTCGTCGAGGACGATCAGGCCGGGGTCCGGCAGGGGCGTAAACAGCGCCGAACGCGCCCCCACCACCACGTCGATCTCGCCGGCGCGGGCGCGCTGCCAGGTGTCGTAACGCTCGCCGTCGCTCAGGTCGCCGTGAACGACGGCCACCCGTCCCGGAAAGCGCGCCGCCACCCGGCGCACGGTCTGCGCGGTGAGGGCGATCTCTGGCACGAGGAAGATGGCCTGCCGCCCCTGCGCCAGCACGCGCTCGATGGCGCGCAGGTAAATCTCGGTTTTGCCGCTGCCGGTGACGCCGTGCAGCAGAAACGTGTGTGGCGAAGCGGTGGCGGATTCGCCATGGAGCGTCACGGATTCGCCATCGAGCGCCATGCGGACCGTCTGCCACACGCGGCGCTGGTCGGCGGTGAGGCGCGGCGCGGACAGCGGCACGAAGTCGCGGTCGGCCAGCGAGTCGCGCCAGGCGCGGCGCTCGCCCAGGTCCACCAGTTCGCGGGCCGCCAGCCGTTTGAGGTCGGCCAGTGTCGCGCCGGTCTGCGCGTAGACCCAGCTCACATCGACCGGGCCGTTTTCGCGGGCCAGCATCTGCAAGATGCGCAGGTCCAGCTCGCCGCCGCGCAGCTCGAAGATGGCCCGGTCCAGCGCGTCCGGCTGCACATCGAGCAGCACGCAGTCGTCGCTGTCGATGCTGATGAGGCCGGTTTCCAGCAGCCGGTTGAGTGTCGCTCTGCCGATGCCGGGCTGCGCCAGCACCTCGGCGACCAGGGGCGGCTCGTCGTTGTCGTCGGTCAGCCGGGCGACGATCTCCAGCAGGTCGGCGGCGCGGTTGGATTTGCCCAGGTGGCGCAGCGTGTCGGGGATGCGGTCGGGATGAATGGCCAGCGCGGCTACGCTGACCATCTGCGGTCTGACACGCGGCGGCGACAGAATCGACTCGCGCTGGACCGCGCCCGCCGTCACCAGCGCAGCGACGGCCTTTTCCCAGTTGGCGCGCCCGGCGACCTGGCGCAACTGCGCCCCGCGCAGGGGTCCGCGCCGGCGCAGGGCATCGACGAGCTTCGCCTGGGTGGTGTCGGCGGGGGCGGCGGAGTCGTCGAGCAGCGTCACCAGCGCCTCGTGATGGCCGGTCATGCCGGGCGGCAGCCACAGCCACAGGCAGAGGCCCAGCGGCGCGAGGTAAGCGCGGCTCATCCAGCGGGCCACGTCGATCTGCACCGCATTGACGACCGGCTGCGGGTCCAGCGTCTCGATGACTGGCTTGGTCTGCTGCACGGGTGTCTCGGCGGTGATGGCCAGCACAATCCCCGGCTGCATGGCCGTGCCGAAGCTCACCCGCACCAGATGACCGGGCTGTAACACACCGTCCAGCTCTGGCGGGATGTGGTAATGAAAGGTGCCCGTGACGGGCGCGTTGACGGCGATTTCGGCGTATCTCATGCGGCGAATCATACCACGCGCGGGCCGCCCGTCCATACGGCAAAAGGCGCGTGTGCATGCAATTTACCACGCGCTCCGGGGTGATTGTTAAGTCATGGTAAAGCTTTGGTCGATTCGCTTGACGATTGCTATGGGTTCACATACGTTTGAGGCACAATCAAGCCAGCATATGTGCATGTGCTGTTTGCGGGTAGTCGGTCCCTGGCAGCCCGATTCAACCAACCCGGAGATGAAACTCTGATGACGACTCACGACTCGATTACTGTTTTTGGCGATATTCATGGTAACCTGCCCGCGCTGCAGGCTGTACTGGCCGACATCGACGCACGCGGACTGAGTAACCTGTACTGCCTGGGCGATCTGGTGGGGTATGGCACGTCGCCCAATGAGGTGATCGCCATCATCCGCCAGCGGAACATACCGACCATTATGGGTAACTACGATCAGGGTGTGGGCCAGGACAGCGACGACTGCGGCTGCGCCTACAGAACCGAAGCCGCGCGTGCGCTGGGCGAACGCTCGATAGCGTGGTCCAATGCGCACACCAGCGCGGACAACAAAGCCTGGCTGCGCACGCTGGCGGCGAGTATTCCGCTGCGAGTGGGTGAGCTGCGTGTGCTGCTGGTGCATGGCAGCCCGCGCAAGGTCAACGAGTACCTGTACGAAGATCGCCCGGACCGCACCTTCGAGCATCTGCTGGACCAGTTCGAGGCGGAGGTGCTGGTGTGCGGCCATACGCATCTGCCGTATCACAAAGTTTTGCCCAGCGGACGCCACATCGTCAACGCGGGCAGCGTCGGCAAACCCAAAGACGGCGATCCGCGCGCCGGTTATGTGGTGTTGTCCGCCAGTGGACGCGAACTCAACGTGGCGTTTGTGCGTGTGCCCTACGACGTGGAGCAGGCGGCGCGGGGCATCGAAGCCACCGACATGCCGGACGAATTCGCCGCCATGCTGCGCAGCGCCACCGGCTGACGGCGCTAAGGCCGCGGAATCAGGCGGCGTCTGTTGGCTGGATTTTTTCGAGCCAGACCATCACCAGGTAGTAATAGCCGATGGTCCCCACCGCGCCCACGAACAGGCTCGGCAGCAGTAGTTCCGTCCCCAGCCACACCAGGCTGACGATGATGGTGGCAAAGGCGTAGACGTTGAGCAGAAACACCAGATTGCGCAGCACCTGGCCGCGCACGGATTGCAGCATGGTCTGCAGGTCGAAGAAGACGGCGAAGCGTTCGGTGATGACGAAATTGCCGACGGCGGTGATGTTCATCAGGATGAAGAAATAGCTGAACACCAGCACCACCGCCAGCGACAGAAACTGGCCAATGGCCCCGGCGACCGCCAGCAGTTCGCTGATAATCAGCGTGGGGACCATGAACAGGAACACGTGGACGATCATGCCGACGAACATGGTGCCGCCGCGAATGAAGTCGCCGCCGAAGTCATCCCAGCGCGGCAGACCGGCCTCGTTTCGCCGCACACGCTGCGCCGAGCGTATGCCGTAGCCGATGACGAAGAAGTTCCCCAGCAGCGGCAGCAGCGAGATCAGCGTGGCGATACCCAATTTGAACAACCACTCGCGGTCGGTGACGAACGGATAGATCAGCGCGTTGAGGAAGGGCATGCCGGGAATGGGGGCCGGTAGTCTGCCGGCGCTGTCGCCGGTGTCGGTGGGTGTTTCGCGCCGCTGGGCCGGCATATGCACGGGAGTCACCGGCGCGGGCGGCGCGACCGGTGGCACGTCGCGCAGGGATTCGGGCAGGCTGCGCCGCACCAGTTCGCGCAGGCGCTGCAGGCCGCGCTCGGTGTTTTCCTCGTCGATGACCACCGGCAGCGTGCGGGCCAGAGCTACCGCCTCGCCGTGCAGTTTGCTGGCATTGGGCAGCTCGGCGTCGTCCACCAGCACGGGGATCAAGCGCACGCCTTCGTCCTGGGCGGCCTCGATGGCGACATAGTCCGGGTCGCCGGTGTCGCGCGTCCAGTCGTCTGCCAGCCAGCGCGGCCCGATGACCACCACCAGACAATAAGCGGCGCGGACTTGCTCACGGATGCCGTCCAGCGGGTCCATGCCAGGCGCGGCGAGCTGGTGCGTGCCAAATACAATCAAATCGTCGCCGAAAGTGTGGCGCAGGTCATCGTAAACCCGGTCGATGGCCGGGGTGTGGTCTGTTTCGCGGTAACTCACGATCACGCTGGACATGGTTAAGCCTTCTCTCTGTAAATGCGCACCGGCTTCCATACCAGTATACCCATAAGCGGGGTGGATTGGGTACAATCCGAAGCGGGTTTAACGGCATATTTACCCACCCTCACAGAAAGGCGAGTGTCGATGAGTCCGTTTCACTGGTGGCAGACCGGTGTCATTTACCAGATTTACCCGCGCAGCTTTATGGACGCCAGCGGCGACGGCATCGGCGACCTGCAGGGGGTGCGCTCCCGGCTGGATTATCTGCAATGGCTGGGTGTGGATGCGATCTGGTTTTCGCCGATTTTCCCCTCGCCGATGGCCGACTTCGGCTACGACGTGGCCGATTACACCGACATCAACCCGGATTACGGCACGCTCGACGATTTCGATCAACTGCTGGCCGAAGCGCACCAGCGCGGCCTGCGGGTGCTGCTGGACCTGGTCCCGAATCATACATCGGACCAGCATCCCTGGTTTATTCAGGCTCGGTCATCGCGGGATAACCCCTATCGTGACTGGTACATCTGGCGCGATCCGAAGCCAGACGGCAGCCCGCCCAACAACTGGATGTCGTACTTCGGCGGTCCCGCCTGGACATTCGACGAGGCGACGGGGCAGTATTATCTGCACAACTTTGCGCCGGAGCAGCCAGAACTCAACTGGCGCAACCCGGCGGTGGAGCAGGCCATGTTCGACTCGATTCGCTTCTGGCTGCGGCGCGGCCTGGACGGTTTTCGTGTCGATGTGATCGACCGTATTCTGAAAGACGAGCAGCTCCGTGACAACCCGCCCGACCCCAACTGGCGCGAAGGCGACTCGTCGCACTGGCGCTGGCTGCGTGTCCACAGTGAAGGCCATCCCGACCTGCCCGCATATATGCGTCGCTTCCGCGCGGTGTTCGACGAGTTCCCGGAGACGGTCATCGTCGGTGAGATCGCCTATCATCTGACGCTGGAAGCGGTGATGCCGTTCTACGGTGACGAGCGCAACGGTGACGGCGATGGGGTGCATCTGCCGTTTAATTTCGGGTTGATTACGCGGGTGTGGGACGCCGAGACCATCCGCGATTTTGTCAACGAGTACGAAGGGCTGCTGCCGTCGTATGCCTGGCCGAATTACGTGCTGGGCAATCATGATATGCCCCGGCTGGCGAGCCGGGTGGGGGCGGCGCAGGCGCGGGTGGCGGCTGTGCTGCTGCTCAGTCTGCGGGGGACGCCGACGCTGTACTATGGTGACGAACTGGGGATGCCCAACAATCTGGTGCCAGAAGATCGCATCCAGGACCCGCAGGGGCGCAATAAGGCCGGTTTCAACCGCGACGAAGCGCGCGCGCCCATGCCCTGGGACGACACGCCCAACACCGGCTTCAGCCCGGCGGGCGTCGAGACGTGGCTGCCGACCGCGCCCGACCCGGTGATCAACGTGGCCGCCCAGCGCGACGACCCGGATTCCATGCTGGCGCTGCATCGCCGGCTGCTGGCTTATCGCCGCCAGACACCGGCACTGAGCCAGGGGACTTACCAGCATGTCGCCGATGTGCCGGCGGGCTGTTTCGCCTATGTGCGCCAGGACGGCGACCAGCGGCGGCTGGTGCTGCTCAACTTCCTGGGGGCGGCGCGCCAGATTCGTCTGGACGGTTTCGGCAGCGGGCGCGTGGCTGTTTCCACGCAGCACGCGCGCGACGGTCTGGTGGTGGACCTGACCGATTTTGAGCTGCTGGCGGACGAAGGTGTTATCATCGAGTTATAGCGGACCGATAAACTGAAGGGATATATCCCATGACCAGCAGAACCCGGCGCGCGTTGTTGTTCAGTCCTGGCGATGACCGCCATAAAATCGAAAAGGGCGCGGCCCTGGATGTCGATGCGCTTATCATGGACCTGGAAGACGGTGTCGCGCTCACCCGTAAGGACGAGGCCCGCGAGACGGTGGCGCAGGCGCTGGGCGACGTACAGTTCGGCGGCAGCGAGCGACTGGTGCGCATCAACCCTGTCGATGACGATAACGAATGGTGGTACCAGGACCTGGAGCAGACTCTGCCGCACAACCCTGACGGTTACGTGCTGCCGAAAGTCGAAAACGCGGAACAGATCAAGCGGGCCGACGACATCATCAGCCAGGCGGAACGGCGTTACGGCTGGCTGTATCACAGCGTGCATCTGCTGGCGATTGTCGAGACGGCGCTGGGCATCGTCAACCTGAAGGAGATCGCCCGTGCCGCGCCGCGCCTGACCGCGCTGATCTTCGGCGCTGAGGACCTGGCCGGCAGCCTGGGAGCCATGCGCACCAGCGACGGCTGGGAAGTGTTCCATGCGCGTAGTTCGCTGGTGCTGCACGCCAAAGCCTACGGCCTGCAGGCCATCGACACGGTGTTCGTGGACCTCACCGCTGACGACAGCCAGTTCGTCACCGAGGTTGAGCAGGCGCATTATATGGGTTATAGCGGCAAGCTGGCGATTCATCCGCGCCAGGTGCCGCTGATTCAGAAGGTGTTCACGCCGTCGGCAGCGCGCATCGAGGCGGCGCGCCAGTTGATCGAGGCGTTCAGGGCGCACCAGCACAGCGGGCGGGGTGTTTTCGCCTATGAGGGTAAAATGGTGGATATGCCTATGATCCGCGCCGCCGAGCAGTTGCTGGCCCAGGCGCGGGCTGCCGGTCTGGACGTGGATTAAGTGATAAGATACGAGTTGAGGGAGACAGATACGAATGGCGACAATTCCCAACGATTTTAAGGATTTGCTGGAACGGCCTATTGTGGTGACGCTGGTCACGCTGATGCCGGACAATCAGCCGCAGGCGACGCCGGTGTGGTTCAGCTATGATGGCAGCCATATCTGGGTGAACACGGCGCGCGGTCGGCAGAAGGACCGCAACATGAGCGAACGTCCGCAGGTGACGGTACTGGCGGTGGACCCGGACAACCCTTATCGCTATATGGAAGTGCGTGGAACGGTCGATGAAGCGACGGAAGACGGCGCGCTGGACCATATCAACAGCCTGGCCAAACGCTATGTCGGGCGCGATGATTATTATGCGGCCATGCCGGAACAGCGCGGCAAAGAAACGCGCGTGATCTACAAAATTAAACCGGTGCGGGTGATTGCTGGTTAAATCAGAGAAGGCCGGTCAGCCGGGCGGGCCGACCAGTTCGGCGACTGCATCGCGCAGTTGCTTGACTTTGAAGGGCTTGGTCAGGTAACGGTCGCAGCCCGCCTCGAAGGCACGCACACGATCGAGTGGGTGCGCCTCGACGGCGGCGACAATAATGGGGACCCTGCTGCAAACATCGTCCTCACGCAGCCGCTGGATTAAATCCCAGCCGGAGAGCGAAGACCCCGATAAACGCAGATCAATGATAATCAGGTCCGGGCACACCTGTTGTGCCTGGGCCAGCCCGTCGGCACCGTTATAGGCGCATCGGACCTGATAGCCCTGTGTTTCCAGGATGTTACGAAACAACTGCGCGTTGGAAACGGTGTCCTCGACGATAAGAATACTCGACATGTGCGTGACACTCACTTTAGAATAAGCACTCGCATTAGGTTTTGTAATGGCCGCAATGCTAATTTTATTTTACAACAAGGTTTGTGTGGTGATCAAAAACAATAACCAAACCTAAACGATTTCTTACAATTTGTGGCGTGAAAATGCGTAATCTTGTGGAATAAATTCTGTGTTATGGTGTATCTGGCAGCAGTACAGCCGCTTGATAGCGGATCAAGAAGGGGTGTCAGGTGGATGTGATACGGGTGCTGCTGGTCGATGACGACCAGAGCTACTATAAGCTGACCAGCCGTATGCTGGCGCGTGCCGACCAACAATACGAGGTCGAGTGGGCCAGCGATTATGACAGCGGTTTGCAGGCGACGCTGCGCAACGAACACGATGTCTATCTGCTGGATTATCACCTGGGGCAGCACAGCGGCCTGGAACTGATGTGCGAGGCACAGGCGCGCGGTGTGAAGGCGCCATTTATTATGCTGACCGGCGAGGCCCGCCTGGATACCGATATTGAGTCTCTGGAAGCGGGAGCCAGCGATTACCTGGACAAGACCGAACTCAAGCCGGCCAATCTACAGCGCGCCATTCGTTACGCGCTCAGCCAGGCGGCGGCTATTCGTTCGCTGCGCGAAAGTGAGGACAGCTACCGCAGCCTGATCGAAGAGGCGTTTGACGGCATTCTGCTGACCGACGGCGACGGGCGCGTGCTGCTGGCGAACAACCGCCTGTGCGAGATGATCGGCTGCCAGCACGAAAAGATCGAAGGGAGCAGCGTTACCGGCCTGATCCAGCCTGCCGATGACAGCGCGCCGCTGCTGCCTATTGACGAGGGACGTGTGCAGGAATACGCTTTGCGGCGCACCGACGATACGACGCTCGATGTTGAGGTGAGCGCCAAACCCATCAGCGGTGACCGGTTGCAGTTTATCATCCGGGACATCACCGGGCGCAAGGCGTCGATTCAGGAGCGCGACCGCTATATTGAGCAGTTGACTATTCTGCGCCAGGTGGACGACGAACTGAGCCAGATTCTGAGCATCGACTATGTGCTCATCATGGCGCTGGATGCTGCCGTGCGCCTCAGTGGGGCCAATGCCGGTTTTATCGGCCTCATCGACGGTGGGCGACTGCGGCTGGCGCAGACTATTGGCCATTATGCCAACCTCAGCCCTGGCGAATTTTTGCCGGACACGCCGTTCGTCCAGCGCCTCATCGACGACATGGAGCCGCGCCTCATCCTCGATGTGAGCCTGGAACCGGATTACGTGATTGTCAACCAGAAGACAAAAGCGCAGATGCTGCTGCCGCTGACATCTTACGAGCGTCTGATCGGTATCCTCAACCTGGAAACGAGCCATCCCGAACGCTTCACGCAGGAAGCCTTCGATTTTCTGACACTTATCACGGGTCGGGTGGCGGTCGCGGTGGAGAATGCCCAGCTTTACGAGATTGCCCAGGACCAGCTCAGCGAACTACAGGAACTCTACGAGCAGGTGAGCGGCCTGGAAAAGCTCAAGACGGACATGATTCGCATCGCCGCCCACGACCTGCGCAACCCGATCAGCGTCATCCTGGGGTACAGCGAGCTGCTGCGCCGCGACGTGGCCGAGGACGCCAGCCTGGCCGAATTTGTGGATATGATCTATGAGTCCGGTATGCGCCTGGAGAAGATCACCACCAGTATTCTATCGCTGGAGCGTATTGAAAATCTGAAGATCGACCATGCCGAGGCGCTGGATATGAACGAACTGGTGGGCGAGGTTTACAGCGAATTGCAGCGGCAGGCCCAGGCCCACCAGCAGACTTACAAACTTGACCTGCCAGAGGCAGGCACGTTCATCAAGGCTGACCGCATCCAGATTCATGAGGCGATCGCCAACCTGATTACCAACGCCATCAAGTACACGCCAGATGAAGGGCGCATCGACGTGCGGCTGCGCCAGGAAGGGTCGCAGGTCGTGTTCGAGGTGCAGGATACGGGCTACGGTATCCCCGAAGACCAGCAGGGGCGGCTGTTCAAGCCGTTCTCGCGGGCGAAGATGAAAGAGTCGGCTGGTATCGAGGGGACGGGGCTGGGGCTGTATCTCATCAAGAACATCATCGAGCGTTACAACGGCGAGATTATCTTCCAGAGCGAATACGGCAGCGGCAGCACGTTTGGCTTTCGTCTGCCGGCGATCAGCGAGGCCGAGGCACAAAAAAAGAGTAGTGCGCCAGAGGGGTGAGAGAGGACGATGACCGGCGCACTAATCTATTCGCTTGAGTCCAGTATACAACGTGATTTAGAATTTTGTTGAATTATATACGCGCCTTCATATTTATTTTACGTTATTCATCCGGATTGTCGAACGATGCGGTGGAATCGTCGCTGAGTTCTACCAGAATGCAATCGGCGACGGTGTGGCCGATGGTGCGCCGCGTCCCGTTGATCTCGACTGTCAGCGGGCCGTCGAAGGGGTCGCGTTCCACTATGCGGACGGTGGCCCCCAGGCTGAAATCGCGGTCCAGCATGTGTTGCAGCATCTCTGAGTTTTCGGCGACAAAGCGGCTCACCTGGGCCGGGGTGTCATCTGGCAGTTCGGTCAGGCGCATGAGCTGGGGGCGGTGAACGGTGCCATCGGGCGCCGGGATGGGGTCGCCGTGCGGGTCCACCTGCGGATCGCCGAGCCTGGCGGCGATAGCCTCAACGAAGCGGTCGGAGACGGCATGTTCCATGTTCTCGGCCTCGTCGTGGACCTCGTGCAGTTCGTAGCCCAGTTGCTCCACCAGGTACAGTTCGATGAGGCGGTGGCGGCGGATGACATGCAGGGCGATGGCTTCGCCGTGCGAAGTCAGCAGGACGCCGTAATATTTGCGGTAGTCCACCAGGCCGGCCTCGACCATGCGCCGCGCCATATCGGTGACCGATGGCGCGGAGATGCCCAGCATATCGGCCAGGGCGTTGGTGGAGACGCGCTCCATCTGCTGCTGAAGCACATAGACGGCTTTCAGGAAATCTTCAACGGAGCGCGTTTGCTGTAAGTTGTTTTTTCCGGTCATCGTCTGCATTCCTCGTTTGTCCGCCAGCGGTAAAAAGCTGGCGCTAACCGCCCGCGCGCTGTACCTCGACCTGTATTTCAGCCTGGCTCGAATTGCCGACCGCGTCGAAGACGACAGCGGTAAACATCTCGATGCCGGTGCGGTTGATCGGATGTTCGTAGCCGAAGGGATAGTCCGTATCGGTATCGACGAACTGGCCATTGTGGTAAAACTCCACCCGGTCCACGCGGATGTTGTCGGTGACTTCGGTGACGAGCGGAATGGCGTCGTCGTCTGGCCAGCGGAAGACCTGTCCCGGTTCACCGGCGCGCAGCACCACTGACGGCGGGATGTTATCCACGATTACCTGGACGACGCTGGTCTCCAGGGTGCCATCGGTGCGGGCGACGCTGAGGCGCAGTACGTAGGTGCCGTCCAGGCCGGCGGTGTTCCACTCGCCCAGGCTGGTCCCCGGCGTGAAGGTCTGCTGCTGGCCGGTGATGTCGATCCATTCGTTGGGATTCATGCCCTGGCCATAGGCCAGTTGATAATAATCCATGTTGTCGGCGTCGATGGTGCCGCGCACATCGACCGTGCCGCCGACGATGTCCAGGTTGCCGGGCTGTAAAATGGCCGCCGAACTGAGAATGTCCATGCGGCTGACGGTGTCGAAATCCTCTGGCGGCAGCGGTCGATTGTTGGCTATCCACCAGTCCATCGCGCCGGCGGGGGGGATGAAATAGGCTCGTGTGAGTCGCAGCGCCGCCGGTGTGCTGACGGTGGCGCGCTGGTTGGTCTGCGTGTTGACTTCGACCAGTTCCCAGTGGGTGTCTTCGGGCGGAATCTGGCCGGTGCTGATGAACAGCTCAGTGCGGGTGCGGCAGGCACCGTTGGGCGACATGCCGGATGTCTCGCAGACGGGCGCTTCGATGATGGTGTCCGGGCGTTCCCAGTCGGTGGCGGGGAAGCCGTCGCGCTGGTGCGTATATTCCATGAGCGCGCGCCATACGTGGGCGGCGCCCTCGATGGCGAAGGGCGAAAGCTGCATCTCGACGGCGTCGGCCCGGTGCAGATGAATCCCGGTCACGATCTGCGGTGTGTAGCCGACGGTCCAGTTTTCGCGGCGGTCGCCGGTCATCCCGTTGACGACGGCGGCGCGCCGCACCATTTCCAGCACGTTGTTCTGCCCCAGAACCTGGCGGCGCGGGGCCGGGTCGGCGAGTACGTTGTTGACGATATAGGCCAGTTCCGCCTGGAGCAGGGGCACGTCGCCCTGACGCTGGCGGTATTCGTCGTAATCCCACAACACCTCGCCGCTGGCGTCCTCGATGCGGCGCACGGCGACCGGGTCGTGGTCGCGCAGGCCGGGGGCCAGCGGCTCGACGACTCTGCCGCGCACCTGTCCCAGGGCGGCGAACACCGAATAGGCGTAAGACACGTCGAGCAGGCTCACGCTGCCGCCGCGCTGCAGCAGCGACAGGTCATAGACTCCGCTGCGCAGCGTGTTAATGCCCAGCGGGTGCGCGGTGCGACGCAGGACGTTGTTCAGATTGAGCACGTTGGCGACCTGTGTCACCGGCGGCAGCAGACCGGCGCTCATCGCGTCGCGCAGGCTCAACGGCCCGCGAAACGTCTCGTCCGGGTTGGCGGGGATGTAGATCAGGCCGTCCGCCGCGCCGGGGAACTGGCGCGGAATATCCAGCAGCATGCTGGCTGGCGTGTAGTTGGGGCTGGCGTTCATGAAGCCGTGCAGATACACGAACGGGTGCAGCGTGGGGCCGGGCTGGTGCGTCGCCTGCCATGCCGGGCCGATCATGGCGCGAATCTCGCCGGTGGCTACGTCCAGGATCAGCAGCGTGCCGGTATCCGGTGGCGAGTCGACGGCCTGCACTGGCGGCAGATAGGTCACGCCCAGGCAGGCGCTGCCGTCCAGGGCGGTGATGTCCGGGTCGAGATCGCCGGAGAGGCGGGCCAGATGGGCGCGCAGGGTGCAGTCCGCCTGGAGATACAGGTCGAGGTCGAGGGTGGTGGTGATGCGCAGTCCGCCGCGCGATACCAGACGCGCTCCGTCCCGGCCCTGGCGGTCGAGGATGGCCTCGGCCTGGCGGCGGGCATAGAGGGCGAAGTCGGTCGCCAGCAGCGGCACCGGTCCGGTGTTGACCAGAATGGGTGTGTTGACGTTGATGGCGGTCTCGAACTGCGACTGTGAAATGAGGCCGGCGGCCAGCATACGGCGCAGTATATCGGCCTGGCGACCGCGCGCGGCGGTCTCGTTATCGACCGGGTTGAACTGCGGCGCGGTGGGGATGGCCGCCAGCAGCGCGGCCTCATCCAGCGTCAGTTCGCTGGCCGGTTTGCCGAGGTAGATGCGCGCCGCCGCGTCGATGCCAAAGGCTTCGTTGCCGTAGTAATTCGTGTTGAGGTGCCATTCGAGGATGTCGCGGGCGGCGTAACGGCGGTTGATCTCCGTCACCAGCACGGCCTCGCGCTCGCGGTCGTCGATGGTGGGCGGGTCTGACGGTGGGGCCAGCACATTACGGACCAGCCGTCCGGTGAGCGATGAGTCCGCCGTGACCGGTCCGTTGAGCCAGTTGTCCCACAGGCGGACGGTCAGGCCCAGTGGATCGAAGCGTGCCTGGCCCAGAAAGTCCGGGTCTTCCCACAGCAGGGTGGCGTCGATGAGGTAATCGGGCAGGTCATCGAGCGACACCCAGGCGCGATCATCGCCCAGGGGGTCGGCGACGGCGAACAGCAGCGTGCCGCCCTGCGCGTCGTAAATCTCGGTCGGGCGCAGCATGGGGTCCAGGTCGATGGTCTGCTGGGGCGCGGGCAAGGTGGAGGCGATGCCGGTGTAGGTCAGCAGGGTGCTGCCCAGTACAACCGCCGATGGGACACCCAGCAGCAGCAGGGCGAACAATCCCACCAGCCAGGTCCACAAATGGCGCTGGGATGCCACCTCGCGGCGTAGGGCGCGCCGGTTGCGGCGGCGGCGAATGATGTGCGTGACGGTCGTCACGATATGGCACTCCGAAGAACTCGCGGCGTTACGATTGAAAGCGTGCCCCCAAATGATACGAGGAATGCCCGGCGATTGCCAGTCAAAGGCGCTGGGATATGGTCAGGCTGCCGCTGCCGAAGGGGGGCAGCTAATGGATATATTAACGTTTTGTCCGGTGCGGGGGTTAGCGAACTATAACCTTTGACTCAATATTACATCTGGTGTATAGTGACTTTCACAGGATACATATTGCGTTATATTTCCGGCGAGGTCGATATGAGAAAATCAAAAGTTCTCCTTATTGAGGACGACAGCAGCATCAGCAAGCTCATCAGCGATTACATGGCGAAGCACGGCTTTGAAGTGACCGCTGTGAGCGATGGTCCGGAAGCCCTGGATCATATTCGCACGCATGGCCTGCCCCATATTGCTTTGATTGACCTCACCCTGCCGACTATGCACGGCTTCGAGGTGAGCAACAAGATCAAATCGATGGCGGACGTGCCCATCATCTTCGTCACTTCGACCAGCGATACGGATACCATCGTGCAGGGGCTGAAGAAGTACGCCGAGGATTTCATCGTCAAGCCGTTTGAACTGCGCGAACTGGAAGCCCGTATTCAGGTGGTGCTGGCGCGTATGCCCAGCCTGGACTATGCCAGCGAGCCGATCATCGATGTGGACGATAACCTGAGCATCGACTTCGCCCATAATCGCATTATCGTCGGTGGTAAGTCGATGGGCCTGACTCCGACCGAGTCGATTCTGCTGCATGTGCTGCTGCGCAACGCCGGGCGCGTGGTCGAAAACCGGATGCTGATCGGGCGGGTGTGGCCCAACGAGGATGTCTTCGAGGACACGCTGCGCGTCCATATGCACCGGCTGCGGCGCAAGCTGGAGGCCGACTCGCATCACCCGCACTATATTCGTACCGAGCGGGGTATCGGCTATATGTTCACCGTACGCCCACCGGAAGAAGACGATAATCAAAACGGTAGCTAACAGCAGTTTGCATGAACCAGTTGAATAACCATCAGCTTCTCAACCGAATGCTGAACGATCAGCCGGATAAGAGGCTCCAGCATTTGCTCGCCTGCATCGCCCGACAGATACGGGTCGATGCAGGTTGCATATTCTGCCAGGATCAAGGGTCCCCCGGACGTCTGGCGCTGGCTGCGGTCGATATTCAGTCGCCTCACATCGAGCAGATGGATGCGATCTGTGGCTGGACGCAGTCGCAGCTTCAGGATCAGGCGATCCGGCAGGGCTGGCCGCTGATCGTCCAGCCGGAAATCGAGGATGTCTCGCTGCGCTGCGGGTTGATCTGGCCGTTAATGGTACAGGATGCGATGATGGGCATCGTGGTTCTGTTCGCCACCGAGCCGGATACCTATACCGAAGCCGTCTTCGACGATCTGGACACCCATATGCAGCTTACCAAGACGGTGCTGGAAAACCGCCAGCTCGTCGAGCGCCTGATTACCACCGAAGCGATCTCTACCTCGTCGCAGGCCATCGCTCGCGATCCGTCGCCACAGAACATCGTCAATGTGCTGCGCGATTATCTGTTCAGTTCGCGTGTGACCACCTGCGTCATCGGGCGTTTTGGCCCGGTAAACCCGAACCAGAACGACGTGCCGTTTGAATACATCGAGATTGTCGGTTCGTGGTCGCGCAACCTGGGGGAAGGGACGGGCGTGGGTACGCGCTTCCCACTGACGCACTACAGCCGGACGCTGCCACAACTCTACAGCGAGAAGTTCATCACCTTTACCAACATCTCGCAGAACTTCGACGCAGCCCGGGCCGACCCGCTGACGCGCGCGCTGATCGAGGCCGACAACGTCGATCAGATGCTGCTGATGCTGCTTGAGACTGAGGACGGCCAGATGGGCGTGCTGGCCATCTGCGCCGAGGACTCGACACCTTTTAACGCGCAGGAACTGCGCAGTTTTCAGATCGTCGCCGAGTTCATGACGATCAGCACGGTGGCGGCGGGTCTGCGCGAGCAGGCCGATTACGTGCAGCACGGTCGCGCGGCCCTGCTGGACGCCGTGACTGACGGCGTGATTATGGTGCTGCCGGACGAAAACGCCAGCGTGCTGACGGTCAACAAGCAGTTCACGGCTATGTTTGGCCCGGAAGAACACAACGCGCAGGGTCTGCCACTCGACGAGCTGCTGAACCAGATGCGTATTCCGGCCAGCGCCCGGCGCGAGCTGCGCCAGCAGTGGAGCGAGGTGGACCCATCGGACACGCGACAGATCGGCGGCGAGTTCCGGATATCCGGTGGCAAGAGCATGATGATGGATATCCAGTGGTACGGCGCGCCCGTCTATGAGGACAGCCATGTGCTGGGGCGCATCTATACGTTTCATGACATCACGCCAGAGCGCACCGCCGAACGCCTGCGTTCCGAGCTGCTGTCGCGCATTTCGCACGAACTGCGCACGCCGCTCACGTCAATTCGGGGCTTCGCCGAGTTCATCCTGGAAACGAGCGGCGACGAACTACCACCGCTGGCCCGCGAATACACCGAGATCATCCACAAGAGCGCCAAGCATCTGAATCATCTGTTCACCGATATGATTGAACTCAATCGCGCTAACGCCGGCCAGCTCACGCTGCAACGCACGCCGACTCACATCGTCGATGTGATTATCGAAGCGGTGGCGCGGCTGGAACCGCAGCACCGCGCCAACCAGCAGGCCGTCGTGATGGACCTGAACGACGATCTGCCGCTGGTGAATATCGACATTGACCGCATGGACCAGGTGCTGACCAACCTCATCGGTAACGCCATCAAGTACTCGCCGCCGGGTGGGGAGATTCGCATCTCCACGACTTACGCCGCCAAAGCGAAAAATCTGCCGCGCAGCGCCCCGTCCGACACGGCCACGCCGTGCATCGTGGTCTGTGTGTGCGACCAGGGCAAGGGACTCACCACCGAGGACGCCCAGCGGATTTTTCTGCCGTTTTACCGCACCGAAGCCAGCCGCGCCGACAAAATCGAAGGGGCCGGGCTGGGGCTGGCTATCGCGCAGAGCATTGTCCACATGCATCAGGGGAAAATCTGGGCGGTGGCGGCCACCCGTCGTAAACCGGGCGGGCGCTTCATGTTCACTATTCCGCTGCTGGACGAATAACGAGCCGGAAAATCAAACAGGGGATGAGCGCGCGGTCGCTCCCATCCCCTGTTTTTGATTCGTGGCTGGTGGGCGCTGGTTAGCGGCGCGGCCAGCTATATTGCACGGTGTAGGTGATGATGTGTTCCTTGCCCGGTTCGACCTCGGCCCGGAACTCGACCGTGTGGGCGTTGAGGCGGGTGTAATCCTCGGACGCGGACAGAATCTCCCAGTTGGACCAGCGGAACAGGCGCTCTGGCACGCGGATTTCGACCGTTTCGCTGTCTTTGCGGTTGCGCAGACGGATTTCGTAGGTTTCCTGCAACACGTTGTCGCTGATGAGGCGATAATCGGTCTGGATGCGCTCGCCGACCAGATCGAAGGCGTTGCCCAGGTACAGCCGCACCTGCTCGCCATTGGGCGTGTGATCGATGCGGTTCTCGCCGATGAGCAGCGCCGCGCCGTCGATGTCTTCCTGGTAGACGCGCACGCGGCCAGCGGGCAGGTCGGCATCCAGTCCTTCATCCTCGCCGGTGGAGAATTCCAGGTAATTCTGGACGTTGGTCACACCGGTGTCGTAGTAGCGGTCGGTGATGGGCCGGTTGTAGCCATAGAACGGCGTGCTGGCGTCGAACACGTAGAACGTGGTCGCTGGAATCTGGGTGCCGGTGACAAACTCGACCTGCTTGGTCTCGTTGTCGCCGATGGTCACCGGGCGGGTGATCTCGTACAGTTGATACTCGAAGAACTCGCGCTGCGCCACAGATGGCTCGGCGGGCGCGGCCATGACGGCCATATCTTCCGTGACTTCCATGCGCGCCGTCTGCGATGGCAGGCGGGCGACATCGCCGGCGACGAGCTTAAGCTGGGCGTCCTGGTAGCTGGTGCCGCTGGTGTTGTTGAGCGTCACCCAGCCGTTGAGGTCCAGCGTCTGGTTGCCCGCGCCCAGCAGGATGATGTAATCCGCTGTCCAGCTCAGGCCACCGGTGAGGTAGGTCAGCTCGACGAGCTGCTCGCCGGACTGGGCCGCCTGGACCAGCCAGCGCAGCGTGGGCCGCGTAATGAGGCCGTCCGGCAGTTCCGGGAAGCGGATGTCGCGCACGGCGGACGCACGCACCACCATCACCTGACCGTCGTCCTGGCGCAGGATCAGATCGCCGCCGCGCCCGCTGAGAAGCTGCCCGGCGTAGATTGTGCCGTCTTCGGTGGTCACCTGGATATCCTGGTCGATGTAGCGGCGCAGCAGCGCGTCGCTGTTGACCAGATCGTAGACGTAATTCTGCTCCAGCACGATGGTCCCCTGGGGGTCGGTCAGCGAGGTGAAGCTGACGGAAGTCGAGTCGATGCTGGCGGCGACGTCGGTAAAGTCGATGGTGCCGATGCCGGCCTCAAAGGTGAAGGTGCGCCGGTCCTGCACCAGCGCCGACCCCTGATTGTAAACGGTGACGGCCACGCCCTCGGCGGGCGGCTCCGGTGGTTCGTCCTGCGCGCTGGCGGCGAATGTCCCCAGGCTCAACAGGGCTAAGGGTAACAAGATCATCATCAGCCTCTTCATGATCGTCTGTCCTTTTTGGCATGTGTCGAACGGTGTGTCCTGAAATAACAGACGCCGTCCGCGCCGGAATGGTTCCCGGCGCGGCGATCTGATTTCAGTCTACCGTAAACTCGGCGCTGACTCCGTTGACGGTGACGCGATAATCGCCCGGCTCGAACGTGCCCAGGCTGATGGTGTCGCTGTAATCGACGATCATCATCGGGCAGGCGACGAACGGCGGCAGCACGCGGTAAATCTCCACCTGTATCGTGTCGTCGTGCCGTTCGACATCGACAAACACCTCGGTTTCGCAGCCATCGGACTGGTAGCCGCTGACTTCGAGCTGCACCTGCACCGGATAGGATTCGAGCAGTTGCACGTCCACGCTGTCGATGACGTGCGGCACGCGGGTGCCATCGGCCTGCTGGTTGCGCGCGCCGGGCACGCTGACCTCGCCGGTCACGCCGTTGACGTCGTAGGTGTAGTCGCCGGGCGGCACGCTGGCCAGGTCGATGAGCGTGCTGAAGTTGCGGATCACCGCCGGGCAGACGCGCTCAGTATCCGGTAGCTGCACGCGATAAATCTGCACGTTGAGCGTGTCGCCGCTGACGGTGAGATGGCTGTAATACGGCTCACGGCAGCCGTCGGGGTGGGTGCCCTCGACCAGCAGGCCAACGCGGATTTCTTCGGCGTCGTCGCTGGAGACGGGGGTGTCGGGGTCGTCCTCGGCATCGTCATCGCTCGCATTGGTGTCTTCACGGAGATACAGCTCGACCGAGTCGACGTTGAGCGGCACGCGCTCCGCCGGGATGATCTCTTCGCCCAGCAGCACGCCGGTGAAGTCGTTGACCTCGATGACGGCGTGCCATTCCTGAAGGCTGTCGAGCACAGCCGCCGGATCGTCGTCGTTGAGTTTGATGATGGGGTCCAGCAGCATATGAACGGCTTCGTCGCTGAGTTCGATGACCTCATCGAACAGCACGATCTGCTGGCTGCACATCATATCGGGCGGCAGCAGCCGGTAGATTTCGACACGGAGATGGTCCTCGCTCACGGTCTGCTCGATGTTGACCGGCAGTTCGCAGCCGTCCGGCTGGTAGCCACTCACGCGCATGAGCACCGGTGTGTCGGGGTGCAGCGGCGGCAGCAGTTCTACCTCCTCGATGACGTGCAGCACGCGCACGCCTTCCACGCTGAGCTGGGCCTGGGTCGCTGTGCCGGGCAGCATCCCGGCGATCAGCAGCAGTCCGGTCAGTACCCACAGAATACGATACATGGGAAGTCCTCCTCAAATCGAACGGCGGATTACCGTCTGCTATGTGGACGCCGGATGTGCTGCGTGGGTTCCGGCTCGCGTTCGGCGTGGCTGGTGTTCAGCGCTTCGGCGTAGGGCGGGGATGCGCGCTGTACGCATCGGCGAAGCCGTAGCGCGCCTGTAATGCCTGGTAGTGGGCTTCGATGCGGGTGTGGACTCCGGGCGCGGTCAGGTCCAGGCGCATGTCATAGGCGTCCTCGTTGTCATCCTGATAGTACCCTTTTTTGGTGCTGACCACCTCAAACCCGTATTTTTGGTACAGCTTCTGGGCGATGTGGTTGGTCACGCGGACTTCCAGGACGATGTAACCGGCGTTAAGCAGGATCGAGCGGCGAATCATGGCGACCAGCGCGATCTCGCCGTAGCCCTGGCCGCGCCAGGCCGGGTGGCTGGCGATGGTGCTGATATGCGCCTCGTCCATGATGTTCCACAGGCCGCCATAGGCCACCAACTGGCGCTGGACCTGCTGTGCCGGTCGCCGGCTGATGCCGTACAGCAGGCGGCGCAGCCCGTGCAGTGGAATCGCCTGCTCGTGCTCTACCGCCAGCATATAGCTGTAAGACGACTGGCTGATCTCGTAAGCATAGGAACGGGCCGACCAGGGCATCGTGAATGAGGCATGGTCAATGGCCACAATCTGCGGGATGTCGAGGGGGGTCATGTAACGCAGGCGAATCATGTCGCTGGGGTGTCGCTTTTGTCGGTGTTATTGCTGTCGTTATCGGTGCTGCTGTCGCTGGCTGCCGGTGTATCGGAATCGGCGCTGGTTGGCGAGTTATCATCGCTGGCGCTGTCGTCATCGTCATCGTCGCTCGTTTTGACGTAGACTGGCAGCACGCGGCTGGCTTCGAACACGCTTTTGTCGTCGGTTTCGGCCAGGCGTTCCAGGGCGACTTCGGCCAGATAACCAGCGCGACGCATGCGCTGGGCAGGCGCGGCGAGTGTCACGCGGATGTCCCGCGTCTGGGCGTCGTTAATCATCTCCACGCCGTCTTCGTCGATCTCGCCGGTGATGTGCGCCGGGCCATCAAGCGATGCCAGCAGCGTCTCCCAGTCGAGCAGGCGCGGCTCGGCATGGCTGAACCAGCGTCCGCGCCGCCAGCGGTATGAGTTGACGATGATGCGCCCGCGCCCGGCCTGGACCACAGCAATGAGGGCGATGCCGCTCTGGTAAAATGGCTGACCGGCAGCCAGTGTATCCAGCGTGGAGACGCCGACCAGCGGCAGATGGCGCGCGGCGGCCATCCCTTTGGCCAGCGCCACGCCGATCCGCAGCCCGGTATATGACCCCGGCCCGGTGGAGACGGCCAGCGCGGTGAGATCGCTGGCGGCGACTCGCTGGCTGGAGAGCATGTGGTCGATAGCCGGTGCCAGGGCGGTATTGTGCCGGTTACCGGCGACCCAGCTCTGCTCGGCGAGCAGGGTGTCGCCGTCGTGCAGGGCCAGGCTCATTGAGCGCGTCGCGGTGTCGATTGCTAGGATCATGGTCTGTATTTGCCCTGTTCTGGCAGCAGGGGCGCGCCGGTCACACGCCGAAAGTCAATTCACGGAATCTGGCGATTAAGTCGGTAAAGCGTTTGCCGTGCCCCTGGAAGATCAGGTTGCGGCGGTTGTTTTCCAGGATACGCAGGTCCACCCACAGACGGGTGCGCGGCAGCACTTTCTCGATGCGCTCCGGCCATTCGAAGATCACGGGGCCGTCGCCGTCCAGGATGTCATCCAGGCCGATGGCGTCGGTGTCGTTGGGGCCGTTGAGCCGGTAGCAGTCCAGATGAAAAAGGCGCTGGTCGTCTTTGGGGCGGCGGTGCTCGTGGACCAGGTTGAACGTCGGGCTGGTGACGGCTTCCTGCGCGCCCCAGCCGATGCCAACGCCCCTGGCGAAGACCGTTTTACCGGCGCCCATATCCCCGGACAAACAGACAACATCGCCCGGCTTCAGCAGCGTGCCCAGGCGTGTGCCCAGGCGCTGAGTCTGCTCGGCGCTGTGGGTGATGATATCCAGTTCGTCAGACTTGAGGATTGCCACTAACTGCCCCTGCTGTGATGAATCCGATTGCGTCTGTCGATTATACATCGTCATACCGGACTGTCGATACCCGCTGCGCATGGCGCAGGTCGAAAGCCCTGCCGCCTATACTCGCGCGGTGGGCAGATGTGCTAAAATACACCTGCGGGACGTATTGAGGCGGAAGGGCGATCATGCAGGTTGACTTTGTTCTGGATTACGACGCGCTCACCCTGGAGCGCCAGCAGCGCATACATCTGCTGCTGCGGGTGGTGGGGTCTGCGGAGAGCGTCGAGCACAACCGTCGCCCGCTCAATCTGAGCCTGGTCATCGACCGCAGCGGCTCGATGGCTGGCAGCAAGATGGATTATACCCGGCAGGCGGCGCAGATTCTGGTGCAGAACCTGGGCCTGAACGATACGCTGTCGATCGTCACCTACAGCGACGACGTCGAGGTGCTGCTGCCGCCGGAGCCGGTGCAGCGCAAGGACATCATCAACCAGCGCATCGGCGGCATTCAGCCGGGTGGCACGACCAACCTCAGCGGCGGCTGGCTGGAAGCCTGCAAGCTGGTGGCCGAAAACCTGGACGACGATCACCTGAACCGTGTCATCCTGATGACCGATGGCCTGGCGAACCGGGGCGTGACCGACACCAATCAGATGGTGCGCATGGCCCGGCAGAAGCTGGAAAGCGGCGTCGCCACGACAACGATGGGCCTGGGCGACGACTTCAACGAAGACCTGCTGATGGCGATGGCCAGCGCCGGTGGCGGCGCTTTCTACTTCATCGACAGCCCGGAAGTGGCACCGGCTATCTTCAACGAGGAATTGCAGGGTCTGTTGAATGTCGTTGGCCAGAACCTGACGGCCAGCATCGAGCCGGTGGGCGGCTTTGACCTGCGCATCGCGCAGATGAACGCCTATCCCGCCCAGGCCGACGGCCCGCGCCAGACCTTCCGTATGGGCGACCTGTTCGCCGATGAGGTCAAGGCGCTGCTGCTGGAAATCGACGTGCCGCCGCAATCCGGCACCGGCCATTTGCAGATCGCCCGCCTGCGCATCGAATACGATGAACTGCTGCCGGGCAATACGCGCCATCAGGTGCAGGAACTGCCGGTGATGGTCAGTGTGCGCGCGTCGGACGACGTGCCGCTGCTGGTCAACCCGGAAGTCAGCCAGTCGGTGCTGCTGCTGCAGACGGCTCAGGCCCGCCAGCAGGCCATTATGGCCGCCGACCAGGGCGATTTTATGTCGGCGACGCACATTCTGCGCACGGCGGCGGCGGCCATCGATGACGGGCAGGCTCCGCATCTGCTCGAAGAGCGCAACGCGCTCAAGCGCGAGGCCGACGCGCTGGAGCAGGGGCCGCAGGCTTACAACGCTCGCTCGCGTAAGGTGATGGGCACCCAGGCTTTGTATACCATGTCTGGCCGCCACGACGAAACGCTGAACCTGCGCGCGCGTGAGTTTGGCAGCGAAGCGGACCCGCCCGGCATCCAGAAACGTCCGGGCGTCACGCCGACGCATGTCAAATGGCGCGACAAATCCTTCTCGCTGGACGGCGACCTGATTCGCATCGGGCGTTCCAGCCAGAACGAAATCACGCTGAACGTCAAAGGCGTGTCTCGTTTTCACTGCCAGATCGTGCGCAGCGGCGGGCGTCTGCTGCTGCAGGACCTGGACAGCACCAACGGGACACTGCTGGACGGCAGATCGGCGGAACAGCCGCTTCCCCTCAGCGTGGGGGATGTGGTCCTGCTATGTGATGAGCGACTCATTTTCCACGACGGCAGCCTGTGAGTCTGCCGCCAGCCAGACAGGGGACAGTCATGACCAAGCAATACGAGACGTATCAAGTGGAAGTTGGCGGGGTGACGCGAAACCTGCGCCTGTTCGAGGTCAAGCCGGGGCTGCGCATCGCCATCCTCAACATTCTGGGGGATACGCCGCTGGTGCAGGCTGCCAGCCGCGAGCTGGCGCAGCGACTGCAGGACATCGAGTATACAACGCTGGTGACGGCGGCTTCCAAGAGCATCCCGCTGGTGCATCAACTGAGCGTCGATACGGGCAAGCCGTATGTCGTTTTGCGCAAGGAATACAAAACGTATATGGGTGACGCCATCAAAGCCGAGACGGAGAGCATCACCACTGGCGCACTGCAAACACTCTACCTGGACGAGAAGGACTTTGATCTGGTGAAGGGCCAGCAGGTGATTCTGGTGGACGATGTGATCTCGACTGGCAGCACGCTCAAGGCCATGCGCCAACTGATCGAAAAAGCCGGCGGCGGTGTCGCTGCTGAGGCGGCCATCTTCACCGAGGGCGACCCCGACGACTGGCAGCACATCGTCGCCCTGGGTCATCTGCCGGTGTGGGTGGATTGAGGCGCTACTCCACCTTCTCCATTACGAGGAAGTGCGACAGGCCGAAGGCATCCAGCGGTGTGCCTTCCAGGCGGTAGAGCGCGTCGCGGACGACGCGCGCCGGGTTTCCCAGCCGGGCGATGAGGTTATCATAGCCGCCGTAGATGCGCCGGTGATGCACCAGCTTCACCGGCAGGCCGTCGAACAGGCGCAGCAGTCCGCGCCGCGTATAAGCACGCACATGGGGCGCCAGCCGGTCGCGCCACACATCCGGCAGATAGTTAATCAGCGGCGTGTTGCCAAAGTGATACTCCCCGCGCCAGTAATGGCCGTGCGTCTCGAACGGATACCAGCGGTTGGGCACGAAGATCGCCACGCGCCCGCCCGGTTTGATGACGCGCACCATCTCGCGCACCGACTGGCGATCATCGACGACGTGTTCCAGCACCTCATGCGACAGGATCGCGTCGAAGCTGTTGGTGGGATAGGGCAGCGCCTCGGCTGCCGCCACCAGCGCCGTCGGGATCGTCTCGCGGGCTTCCAGTACACGCTCCAGCTCGATGTCGAATAGCTGAACGTGCTTTGTATAACGCTCCTGGAAGCGGACCGCGTACATACCGACGCCGCCGCCAGCTTCCAGGACGTGACCGTTTTCCAGGTGGGTCCAGCGGGCGACCATCTGCAGGCGGCGCTCCTGCCCGGCGCGCCAGACGTAGCTCGGTTCGCCGCGCAGGGCGGCCAGTTGCGAATGTGTCATGCGTGTTGCTGCGCTTTCTGATGTGCGCTGGCTTAACGATACTGCTTGTTGAACTGCGACCAGGTGTCCGTCGCCAGCCTGGACCTGCCCCCGACCGCTGGCGCCGGTTCGTCGATCACCCGGTCCGGGTCGATGGGGATGATAACGGTGATCGCTGTTCCCTGGCCCGGCTTGCTCTCTACCTTGAGCGTGCCGTCCAGCAGTTCGGCGCGCTCGCGCATGTTGACCATGCCGAAACTGCCGCGCGAGTCGTAGTTGGCCTCAACGCCTTCGGTGTCAAAACCGGCGCCGTTGTCGGCGATGCGAAAGGCGATGGTGTCCTTGTGGCGCACGCCCTGCACTGTAATCAGTGAGGCTTCGGCGTATTTGCGGGCGTTGTTGACGGCCTCCTCGATCAGATAGAATACCGCGCCCTGCTCGTGGCTGTCCAGATAGCGTTCGACTTCCGGCTTAACTTTGACCTGCACATTCTGACTGTAAGTGGCCTGCATCTTTTCGGCAAGCTGGCCCAGCGCGGCCACCAGTCCCTGGCTTTCCAGCGCCAGCGGGCGCAGTTTGAACAGGACATGGCGGATTTCCTCGGTGGCGCGCAGGGCCATACTCTCCAGCGTCTCCAGTTCGATGGGCACTTCGTCGGGGCGGGTTTCCAGCAGACGCCGGATGATGCGCACGCGCATGGCGACGGCGGAGATGGTCTGGGTGGGGATGTCGTGCAGGTCGCGCACCAGCGCCTTACGCGCGTCCTCCTCCATCTGGATGATGCGCTCTTTTTCCTCGCGCAGGGTGTCGTAGAGGACGGCGTTCTGCAGCGCGACCGCCGCCTGCACGCCGATAGCCGTCAGCGCGTCGATGAGACCATCGTCGAAAGCGTCTTTGCCGCTGCTGGCGTAGACCAGTACGCCGTAATTGTCGTAACGGGCGTGCAGCGGCACACAGATCACCGAGCGCTGGCCCTGCATGCTGCTCAGGGTGCGCAGTTCAGGGTCGCGGGTGGGGTCGCCGCCGATGACTGGCACCATATCCTCTAACGCCTGGGCGACGACACCCTCACGCCCGCGAATGATGCGCGTTTCGTCGGTATGGCTCAGGCCGCGCGCGTTGGCGACAAAAAGCTGGTCGCTGATGCTGTCGAAGAGCAGTACCATGCTGACTGTGCGCTGTTTGTCGCGTTCGTGCAGCGTCAGATGGCCGATATCCAGCGCGGCATCCAGCACTTTGTCGTAGCTGAGGGTGCCGCTGAGGGTGTTAATCATCTCGGTGAGTGCCTGCCAGCGTTGTTTGATGTCGGCGATTTCCTGCGTGCGCGCCTCGTTGAGCCGGCTCAGCTCACGCTGTTCGACGCTGCCGTACTGCTCGTAGACGTAAGTCCACAGCGCCAGCGCCGCGCCGGTCACCAGCGCCAGGGCCAGCGGCAGGGTGTATACCGGCACCTGATCGCTCAGGGTCTCGGCACCGTGTATCACGATCAGCGCGCCCAGCGCCGCCGCCAGCACGCCCACCGCCTGAAAACTGCCCAGCAGCGTGCCCAGGTACAGCATGCCTGCGCCAATGAGCAGGCCCACTGTCGCCGCCAACACCAGCGGACTGCCGTCCGTGAGGTAGACCAGCGCCCCGGCCAGCACCCAGTCGAGCACAATCGTCACATAGGGGGCCGCCGCTCGCAGCCCTTTGATCGCCACCATCAGCGCCAGAACGAGCGCGGCGGCGACGCCAATCGCCGCCAGAATCAGCAGGTTCTGCTGGCTGGTGGGGGTGTCGGTCTGCAGACGCCAGGCCCAGACGCCCAGCACGACGCCGGCGGTCAGCAGCAGACGCAGGCCGGCGCTGGTCCAGTCTCTCCAGGCATTTGATCCAGCGGTAGTTGAGGCAGTCATCGGATTACGTCCCGTCACTTAATGTTTTGTAAACGCTTTATTACGTCTATTCTACATGAGAATCGATGCGTGGATGCTTGTGGAATGCAGACCATCGGACTTTGGCCAGCCTGGCCCAAGCGGCGGATGAGCGTATCTTACCAATCGGGCGCAGCTTGATTATACTAGAGGGCATGGGCCGCCACCGGGCCGCCAGTCGTTCGATTTGTGAGGCTGTATCCGAGACCATGTTGAAAAAGGTTGTATTTTCCCTGGCGCTGGGCGCGCTGCTGGCGTTGAGTGTATCTCCGGCGCTGGCCCAGGACGAACCGCCACAGCCATTCGCGCCATGCGGCGTCGTCGATGCCATCGACTTTCCGATTGACAGTGTGATGACGGTTACCCTGGCCACTGGCTACGATGACTTCGGTATCTTTCGTAATCGCTTTGGCGGCAATCATGTCGCCATCGACGTCGGCTTCCGCGAGGAAGGCGAGCCGGTGCGGGCGGCGGCGCGTGGCATGGTCACCTATTCCGACATCGAAGGCTGGGATACCGAGCGCGGCGTTGTCATCATTGCGCACATTTTCCCGGATGGCAGCCGCTACTTCACGGTTTATGGCCATTTAGAACAGACCGACGAGTACAGTCTGCCGCAGGCGGGCCTGTGCGTGGAAAAAGGCGAGGTAATCGGCGCGATTGGCGTGCCCACACGCAGCCTGCCACATCTGCATTACGAGGTGCGGGACTTTCTGCCCGACGACGGCGGCCCTGGTTACATCTCCGGCGATCCGCTGCTGGCGGGCTGGTATCATCCGCTGGACTTCACCCGGTTATGGCAGGTGCGCCTCACCGACGCTTACATCGACCATGTGACGCTGCCGCTGG
>CAZXCK010000033.1:0-32727 GCA_964639225.1 uncultured Anaerolineaceae bacterium
CCCAGAATCAGCGTGCCGCCGTGTGAGTTGGCCAGCGCCGCCAGCGTGGTGGCGATGGCTTCCGGCGTCGCGTCTCCGGCCAGCCAGTCGAGCGAGGTGCCGCGACCGCTGTTGATGAGCGCCCGCATGTCGTCAGTCGGCGATACGGGCGGCGTCGAAGGTGGCGCACTGTCCACTTACGCTTTGTCCGTGTTGGTCGTCCTTCTGCGGCGGCGGCTCCGGGGAGCCGGGTCGATATCGTCGTCGTCGCGCTCGTCGCTGCGCTCGCTGTCGCCGTGATCTGTGTTGCTCAGGCGGTCGCGCTCGCGGCCCTCAGATGGTGGATCAAGCAGCACAGCGTCCATCACCTGCTGCATGTTGTCCACGAAGATGATATTCAGCTTGCGCTGGACACTGGCCGGCACTTCAATCATATCCTTGCGGTTGGCTTCCGGCACAATCACACGCCGGATGTGCGCCCGGTGCGCTGCCAGCAGCTTCTCCTTGACTCCGCCTACCGCCAGCACCCGACCGCGCAGCGTGATCTCGCCGGTCATGGCGGTGTCGCTGCGGATCTGGCGCTCGGTGAACACCGAAATGATCGCCGCCGCCAGCGTGATACCGGCGGATGGCCCGTCTTTGGGGATGGCCCCTTCCGGCAGATGCACATGAATGTCGTAGTTCTCGAAGTCGTCGTTGGGCACATCCAGGTCACGGGCGCGCCAGCGCATGTAACTGAGCGCCGTCTGTGCCGACTCCTGCATAATCTCGCCGAGCTGCCCGGTGAGCGTCAGTGAGCCTTTGCCCGGCAGCAGCGAGACTTCGATGGTCAGCACGTCGCCGCCGTTGCTGGTCCAGGCCAGGCCGGTGGCGATACCCACGCTGTCCACGTCGTTAGCGCGCAGACCCAGGTACTCCGGCGGCCCCAGGTAAGTGTTGATATGCCGCGACGTGACGCGGCGCGGGTAGCGTTTGTCTTCGGCCAGCAGCCGCGTGATTTTGCGGCAGACAGTGCCGATCTCGCGGTAGAAGTTGCGCACACCGGCTTCGTAGGTGTACTCGCGGATGATCGTCTGCAGGGCCGACGTCTGAAAGTGGATGTCGGCGTTTTCCAGGCCGTGCGCTTCGAGCTGCTTGGGCACCAGAAACAGCCGGGCGATCTCCAGCTTGTCCTCTTCGGTGTAGCCGGGGAACTCGATGACTTCCATACGGTCGAGCAGGGCAGGCGCCAGCGGATACAGATCGTTGGCAGTGGTGATGAACATCACCCGCGACAGATCGTAGGGCACGTCCAGGTAGTGATCGCTGAAGGCGACGTTCTGCTCCGGGTCCAGCACTTCGAGCAGAGCCGCCGCCGGGTCGCCGCGAAAGTCCGCGCCCAGCTTGTCGATCTCGTCCAGCATGAACACCGGGTTGATCGTCCCGGCGCGGCGCATGGTCTGCACGATGCGGCCTGGCATCGCGCCGATGTAGGTGCGGCGGTGGCCGCGTATCTCGGCTTCGTCGCGCACACCGCCCAGGCTTACGCGCACGAATTCGCGGCCCAGAGCTTTGGCGATGCTCTGGCCCATCGACGTCTTACCGACGCCGGGCGGCCCGACAAAGCACAGAATCGGGCTTTTCATCTTTTCGGCGGCCAGCTTGCGCACGGCAATATGCTCGATAATGCGATCTTTCACGCGCTTCAGGCCGTGATGCTCGGCATCCAGGATGCGCTCGGCGCTTTTGAGGTCCAGATTATCCTCACTGTCCTTGCTCCAGGGGACCGATACCATCCAGTCGAGATAGGTGCGGATGATGCCGACTTCCGGGGCCATCGGCGGGATGGTCTGCAGGCGCAGCAGCTCGCGCTGGGCTTTTTCGTAGGCTTCGGCGGTCATGCCCGCCTGGTCGATCTGCTGGCGCAGTTCGTCGATCTCCTGCTGGATAATGTCAGCCTCGCCCAGCTCGTTCTGGATGACGCGCATCTGCTCGCGCAGGTAGACCTCACGCTGGGTACGGGCCATCTCCTGCTGAATTTGCCCGTCGATCTCGTCGCGCAGTTCCAGCATATTGAGTTCTTCGGTGAGCAGGCTGGCGACATGACGCATGCGCTCGCCCAGTTCCAGCATCTCCAGCACTTCCTGGCGCTCATCCAGGCCGATGCTCATCGTCGAGGTCACGAAATCGGCCAGCCAGCCAGGGTCGCCCATGTTGATGGCGTAGTCCAGCACTTCTTCGGGCAGGTTGTCGTTGAGGTCAACGGCGTTTTCAAACAGGTTGATGAGCGTCTGTTCCAGCACGCTGATCTCGGACGGGTTGCGCGCCGTCTCGGCCAGGGGGCGCGCCCGCACCACCAGGTAGGGTTCGGACTGGACGACATCGACCACCTCAACGCGGCGTCGGCCTTCGGCCAGCGTAGATTTCTGGCGGTCTGGCAGGTTGATGATGCGCCCCAGGGCGATCTCTGTGCCGATGTCGAACAAATCGTCTAACTGCGGATTATCCAGATCGTCATCGCTGCGCGTGGCCAGTCCGATGACTGTTTGTTTATGTTTGTGTGCAGTCCGCGCAGCAGCCAGCGCGCGCTCGCCGATGATCGTCACCGGTACCACGATACCCGGATATACGATCGTGTGGTGCAGCGGGATAACGGCCAGCTCAATCAGGCCGGATGAGTCGGTTTCGGCGTTTTTGATCGATTCAAAATCCTGAGCGCCGATTACTTCGGTCAACGGATCGTCTTCCTTAACTCACATACAGGGTAGGGGATTGTTACCCGACAGTGTACCTTAATTTGCCGCTGGATGTAAGATGCGCGCCGAAACTCCCTTGTACGCCCCGGTCGAGTCGGCTAGACTGAGCGCATGCAGCCCGGCGGGATTGCCCCCGCCGGGGCAGTTGTTCTCTTGTTGAGAGAAGGCGAACAAACGATATGCGTTTCCCAATCTGGCTTACCCTGATCGCGGCGCTGGTGACGCTGGCCGTTGTGCTGGTGGTGGGGTCGATTGCGCTGCAACCGCCCCGTCCGCTGCTCGTCTCGGCGAGCTTCAGCCATGAGCGTATTTCTCCTAATGCCGACGGCGTGGACGATGCCGGCGAGTTCCGCTACGAGGTCACGCGCAACGCCTTTGTTTCGCTGACCTTAACCGATACCGGCGGTACGGCATACGTTTTCCGCGAGGACGAGCGCCGCATCCCGGACGAGTACGCCATGCTGTTCAGCGGCGTGGTGGATGGCTATGTCCTGCCCGGTGAATCGGTCTCAGGGGATGTCATGCGCCGCCTGCTGCCGGATGGCGTCTATACCTGGACGCTGCGCGCCGTCGCCCAGGATGACGGCGAAATCATGGAAGAATCCGGCATTATCGAAATCGTCGATGCCGATGCGACCCTGCCGGACATCACGACGTTTGAGATCGGCCCGCAGGAATTTACCCCCAACCAGGACGGTATCAACGACCGCACCTGGATCAACGTGTTTGTCACCAAAGAGGCTGAACTCAACGTATACATGATTGGCGAGAACGGCGAGCGTCTGTTTATTGCCCGGCGCGAGGAAGGCCGTGATATCGGCGAGGCTGGCCTTCATGCCTTTGACTATGAGGGCGGCATCGACATTGGCGCAGACCCGCCGCCTGATGGCACTTATACTGTCGTCGCTGAAGCCAGTGACGCCGTCGGCCAGATCGTGCGCCAGTCTGGCCCGCTGACCATCCGCGATGGCGGCAATCCGCGCGCCGAGATCATCGGCCAGCCCACTGGCGTCGATGTGGTGTTTGAGGTCATGCCTTACAGTGACGACTTTTTCTCGTCGGCGGACGGCCTGGGTGACCGCGTGCCGGTCCCGGCGGACCCGGACGCGCTGGCGCGGACGACCGTCAACGTGCGCCAGGGCGACCTGCTGGTGTTCCGCCTCACCGTGCAGAATTACGGCCCCACGCCCATTCGCACCACCGGACCGCCGCCGGGGACCGTCTACCAGCAGACGCAGCGCGCCGCCTCGATGGGCGAGTTCGACCAGTCCGGCGCGTGGCGTGTGGGTATCGACTGCGAGACGGAGATTGTCGATTATCCCTGGCGCTGGGCCATTGGCGACGAGAGCAACCTCACCGACTGGACCGACCCGGTCACCGGCAACACCTATTACTATCTGCCGCCGGGCGAGCAGTCGGTGGTGTGGGGCGCAGTCCGCATGACGGAGATCGTCGATACGCGCAATCCACAGGACTGCTGGGCCGGTCTGATTCATGAAGACGTGGCTGTTTCGCTGCAAAACAGCAACCGGGGCCGCCGCGAAGTCGAAATCCTGCCATCTTCAACGTTCACAGCCGATGATTAACGTATAATTGAGCTAGTATGGCATTATACGCGGAGCGGCGACATGAACAACAAGCGTGCATGGTGGATGATGTGGATACTGGTGTTGGTTCTGGCTGGCTGCGGCGGCGCTGATGAGGTCCCCGAGATCGAGCCGACGGCTACGCCAGCGCCGACACTCTCGCCAGAGGAACGGGTCACCTTCGACTCCGGTACCGCCCAGAACCCGCTGCGGCTGGTCATGCGCCCGGCAGATACCATCGCCGCCCGTATGAATGAGGTACTGGCCACCGAGTTCGACGTGCGGCGCAGCCGACTCGTGTCAGATGCGGACCTGCGCGACACGCTCGAACTGGATGACGTGACGGCGCTCAACCCCGCGCTGCGCCGCGACTTCGGCGTGGAGCTGTCCCCGGACGCCGCCGAGTCGCTGACGACGCTGGCCGATCTGGAAGCCGCTGTCCAGGCGCTGGTCGCTGAGCAGGTCTCCGATGCTGTGCAGCGCCGAACCGGCCTGCACTTCGAGCTGGTGTTTGTCGAGGCTTACGCCGACGCGCTGGTTGAACTGTGCCAGTCCGGGGGTGGGCTGGTGTCGCTGCCGTTGCTGGACGGCGTGACCTATACCGCTGCTGTTGCTCGTAACTGCGGCCAGCCGGCGCTGCATATGGCGGGTGGCGCGTCCCCGGCGGGTCTGTTCGTTGACCTGGACGACTCACCGCCGCCTGCAGCTCAGATCGCCGCCGAATCTGAGGCTGAAGAATCCGGTGACGATGTGGCTGAAGAAGCAGAGGACGCCACGCCGCCGGAAGTCGCCGCCGCGCCTGCTTTCGACCTGTCGGCTGTGCCGCTGCGTTTCGGCGCGCCGGGTGTAATCGTCGCTAATGCTGGCCTGGGCTCCACCGATGTCAGTCTGGTCAATGGGCGGACGTTCTGCCGCCTGGGATACGACGATTTTTACTCGTGGCTGCTGCCTTCGCTGGTGCTGCGGGCAGATGGCATCGATCTGGAAGGCGCTGCCGCTGAGATTCGCGATTACGCCAATCCGGGCGCGCTGCTGCGGGCGGTCGCCAGCGGCGATTGTGCCGCCGCCGGTTTTGCGCGTGAAGTCTACGATACGCTGGCCGTGCCGGAAGGCGTGACCGTCATCGCCGAGACGGTCGATATGCCTTACGGTGTGCTGATGGTTCCGCTGGAAGTGGGGCTGGGCGTGCGGCTGGCCCTGGCCGAGCATCTGCCGGCGCTGGCCGTCGATGCGCAGGATGGGCGCGCTCTGCATCTGCTGCTGGGACAGACGGCCCTGGTGCCGGTCGAAGCGGATGACCTGGTCGAACTCGACGCTTTCATGCAGTCCACCGGCCTGAATTTCGCCCAGTTGGGGGATTAATGCCTGATCTCGCGGTGGTTATCGTCAACTGGAACACGCGCGAGCTGGTGCTGGACGCGCTGCGCAGCCTGTTCGCTGACCTGGACGCTAACGGCCCAGCGGCGACCGTGTATGTTGTCGATAACGCCTCGACCGACGGCTCGGCGGACGCCATCCGCGCGCAGTTCCCACAGGTAGAGCTGATCGCCAGCGAGCGCAATCTGGGCTTTGCTGGTGGCAACAATCACGCCCTGCGCCGGATGGGCTTCGGCCCGGTGCGGCCTGCACCCGATTTGCCTGACGCCGTCTATCTGCTCAACTCCGACACGATTACCCAGCCAGGCGCGACGCGGACGCTCTACGATGCGCTTATGGTCGACTCGCGCCTGGGCGTGGTTGGTGCGCGCCTGAGTTACGGCGATGGCAGCTTTCAGCACGGGGCTTTCGCCTTTCCCGGCCTGCGCCAGTTGTGGGCCGAATTCTTCCCAACGCCGGGCCGCTGGATCGAAGGCCGCTTCAACGGGCGTTATCCGCGCGCCTGCTACGAAAGCGACCAGCCGTTTCGCGTCGATTTCACGCTGGGCGCGACCATGATGCTCAAGCGCGAGGTCATCCAGCAGACGGGCCTGTTCGACGAGGCGTTCTTCATGTACTGCGAAGAAATCGACTGGGCCTGGCGTATCCACCGCGCTGGCTGGGACATCGCCTGTGTACCGGCGGCGCATGTCGTCCATCTGGCTGGGCAGAGTACGTCCCAGGTGCGTCCGCAGAGCGTGGTCAATCTGTGGCGCAGCCGTCTGCTGCTGTACAGGCGCTATTATCCGCGCTGGAAACTGGCGGCGGCGCGCTGGCTGGTCGTCGCCGGGATGCGGCGGCAGATCGCCCGCGTACAGGCTGATGCTTCGCTGCCGGCAGACGACCGCCAGGCGCTTATCGACGCTTACCGGCAGGTAGAAGGGCTGGCACGCTCATGACCCGGCTGGCGGCGGTCATCCTGACGTATAACGAAGCCCGGCACATCGAGGACTGCATCGACTCGGTGCAGTTCGCCGATTGGGTGCTGGTGTTTGATTCGTTCAGCACCGACGACACGGTGACGCTGGCCCGTGAGCGCGGCGCGGAAGTGGTCCAGCACGCCTTCGCCGATTACGCCAGCCAGCGCAACGCCGCCCTGGATGCCGTCGGTGACCGGGCCGACTGGGTGCTGTTCGTCGACGCCGACGAGCGCATTCCAGCGCCGCTGGCTGAAGAAGTTCGCGTAGTCATGGGGAATTCGGATTATGCCGGCTGGCGAGTGCCACGTCACAATTACATCTTCGGCAAACTGACCCTGGGCGCGGGCTGGCATCCCGATTACCAGACGCGCCTGCTCAGAGTCGGCGCTGCCCGTTACGACCCGACGCGCAAGGTCCATGAGGTTGTCCTGCTCGACGGCCCGCTGGGCACACTGGAGAATCCGCTGGTGCATCACAATTATCAGCACATAGCGCAGTTCCTCGCCAAGCAGCGTGTATACACCGCCTACGAAGCGCAGATCATGTTCGAGCAGGGGATTCGCCCCAAACCCCAGAATTACATCCTGCAACCGCTGCGCCATTTTCGCTGGCGCTGGCTGACGCTCAAAGGCTATCAGGACGGCTGGCACGGGCTTCGTCTCAGCCTGTTGATGGCCTGGTACGAGTTCCGCAAGTATGTCATTCTGCGCGGCCTGTGGCGCGACTCAGCAGGCACATGAACAGAGAATCGCCGGGGGCGAGAGACATCACGACTCTCGCCCCCGCATTGATGTCCCGCTGCGCGATCAGCCGTTGTTTTCCGGCACCAGCACGCCGTAACCGCCGTTATCGCGGCGATACAGCACGTTGATCGCGCCCGAATCCTGATTCTTGAACATAAAGAAGCCGTGACCCAGCAGCTCCATCTGTTCGATGGCTTCCAGTTCGGTCATCGCTTCGATTTCGATCAGCTTGCGGCGGACAATCGCAGTTTCTTCTTCGTAGTAGTCGTCGTTGTACTCCTCGGCGATGGCCTCGTAATCCAGTTCCGGGAGTTCTTCGGCCAGGGTCAGCTCTTCCGGTGTGGCGAAGTACTTCTCGCGGCCCCGGCGATTGTCCTGCTTCTTGCCCTTAAAGCGCTGGATACGGCGATACATCTTATCGACAGCGGCGGTGATGGCGGCCTGCATGGCCTCGTTGTCTTCGCCGTTGATCTTTTCCTCAGCGCGCAGGATGGCCCCGCGACGGTGGCGCAGCGTGATCTGCGCGATGGTCAGGTTGTCTCCGCGCCGGGTATGCTGGCGCGACAGGTCGAGGCGCAAATCGGTGATATTCGGCATGTAGCGATCCAGTTTGCCGAGTTTCCTCTGGGCATATTCCTCGAGTGCCTCGGTAATCTTGATATCCTGTCCGTTTATACTCACATCCATGAGGCTTGCTCCTTCTGTAAAACCAGCCTAAAGCTATAGTACAAGATCAGGTCGCGCCGTGGTCACCGTCAATGCATATACGCTTCGCGCTCCCGCGTTGAGGGCAGCCTGGGCGCAGGCCGCCAGCGTCGCGCCCGTCGTGTATACGTCGTCCACCACCAGCAGATTGAGTCCGTCAACCCGGGCAGGATCGGCGGTGAAAGCGCCTGCGACGTTATCCAGGCGTTCCTGCCTGGATAACCCGACCTGCACGCGCGTGTCTCGCTCGCGCTGCAGAGACTGCGGCTCGCAGGGCAGGCCGCAGTGGGCTGCCAGCTCGCCAGCAATCAGGTTAGCCTGATTATAACGCCGGAGTGCCAATCGGGAAAAATGCAATGGAACCGGCACCACCTGGTCGATTGTCCAGGGCTGCTTGCGGATAACAGCCGCCAGGCGTGCCCCCAGCGGCGTGGCAAGCTGGGGCAGGTTCTCATATTTCAGGACGTGGATGGCGCTGCGCAGCAGACCCTCGTGAATGCCAGACGAGGCGATACCGGCCAGCGGCTCCACACAGGAAAGCCGCACATCCAGCGGAAGTTCGGCCAGCGTCTGCGCGCAGTGATCGCACCAGGTGGCATCCACGCGGCCACAGTTGGCGCAGCGCGGCGGGAAGATCAGGTCCAGGCTGTCATTGAGCATTCGCGCCAGAGACGCACGAAGCCCGGACCGTATGGGCTGGGCTTCAGGGTGTGGTTCAGTCGTCATCGTTTCACCGCTCCTGTTGAGCGCGTGATGGTCGCCATGTTGATGATCTAAGCGCGGGCTTTAGAACACGCCCACATCCATGATGGTCAGCAGCGCCGGACCCAGCAGCACGATCCAGATCGACGGGAAGATGAGCAGCACCATCGGGATCATCATCTTAACCGGGGCCTGCTGCGCTTTCTCCTGGGCGCGCTGGCGGCGCTTGGTGCGCATCTGGTCGGACTGCACGCGCAGGATTTTCGACATACTCACGCCGAGCTGGTCCGCCTGGATAATAGCGGCGGTAAAGGCGTTCACGTCGGGGACGTCCATGCGGTCGGCCATGTCCTTGAGCGCCTCACGGCGGAGCTTGCCCAACTGAATCTCGCGCAGCACACGCCCGAAGGCCAGCGCCAGCTCGTTGTCCCACTTCTCGTAGACCTTGCCCATCGCCATGTCGAAGCCCAGACCAGCTTCGACGCAGATCACCAGCAGGTCGAGCGCGTCCGGCAGCGCCTTGACGATGCTCTCCTGGCGTTTCCTGATTTTGCTGTTGAGCGACATCATCGGGAAGATGAAACCCAGCAGCGCGCCGCCACCAGTATAGGCCAGGCCCATCATCATGGTCTCTTCCATGACCATAAAGCCCAGCATGGCCCCGGCGCCGCCAAACACCAGCGTCATAGCGATGCGCGTGGCGTAAAACGTACCTGGGTCGCTGGTACTGCCCGCCAGTTCGAGTTTGCGCCGGGTCTGTGCGAGCTGCTTCTGGGGCGTCATGCGGGTGGTGATGCCGGCGATGTTGCGCACCAGCGGCACCAGAACGCGATCCTTGAAGCCGATCTCCAGCTCGATCTCCTGCAGCGATTCTGGCAGCTCGCGCTCGCCGTACTGCGCCAGACGTTCCTGCAATGGGTCGCGGTCGTTATTATCGTTCAGGCCCACATACAGCAGGCCGCCAATGAGTGCCATAACACCCAGAACAATGACGGCGATCAGAATAGGGTCCATAGGCCACCCCTTACCTTGTAAACCTCAATAAGCACCGGTACTGGCACTAAATCTCGATGTCGATGATTTTCTGAATAATAGCTGTGCCCATGCCGATGAGCGCCAGACCCGCGCCCAGCATCGGCCAGCCACACATACGATTTTCGAATAGCTGACCCACGTAACCAGGATTGACCATGTTGAGGAAGATCGCCAGCGCAATCGGCAGAAAACTGATCAGATAGCCGGTGATGCGCCCCTGCGATGTCAGCACGCGAATCTCGCCCTTGAGCTTGATACGCTCGCGGATGGTGCCGCTGATGACTTCCAGAATCTCGGCCAGGTTACCGCCGACCTCACGCTGAATGTTGACGGCTGTCACCACCAGGTCCAGGTCCGCGCTTTCGACACGTTCCAGCAGGTGGGCCAGCGCGTCCGACATATCGATGCCTAACTGGACTTCCTGCACCACCCGGCGAAACTCGGTGCGGGTAGGTTCTGGCGCGTCTTTGGCGACGGCTTCCATCGACTGCATGACGCTGTAACCGGAGCGCAGCGCGTTGACCCACAGGCCCAGCGTATCCGGTAGCTGCGTCTCGAAGTCGATGAGACGCTTGCTGATGACGCGCGAGACGTAAATACGCGGCAGGAAGAACCCCACGAAGGCCATCACAATCGAGAAGATCAGGTCGCCGCGAAACACGACGAAGTAACCGGCGACGAAGGCGCCCATCATGGCGACGACATGCAGCACCGCGAACTCTGCCACCGTCAGCTTGAGGTTGGCGCGCGCGAGCTGCACTCGCCACTTTTTGCCGAAACTTCGGTCCTCAAGGACGTTGTTGAGGGCGTCCAGGGCGCGGTTTTGGGCCACTGGCTCCTGTAGATCGTCTTCCTCGTCCAGGTCCAGCATGGCCCGGTAATCTTCGCCAGCAGAACCACGCCCCAATCGTTCTTCGATCAGGTTGTTTTCTGCCCGCGCGCCGATCACGCCGATGACGATGATGAAAAACGCCACCAGCCCGGCTCCCCCCATAATCAAGAGTTGTAGTGTGGTCATCTGTAGAACCCTGTTTCCATTACACCGGCCGGCAGCGCCGCCTAGTGACGGCCTTAACGGCGTGCGCCGACACCGAATGTCGATGGCGGCAGATGAATACCCGCGTCTTCGATCTGGTCGATGAACTTGGGCCGGATGCCGCTGGGGCGAATGCGCCCGATGATCTTGCCGCCTTCGTAGCCGGTCTGCTCGAACTCGAAGATGTCGGACATGGTAATCATCTCGCCTTCCATGCCCTGCACTTCGGTGATGTACATGATCTTGCGCGAACCATCGCGCAGGCGCGACTGCTGGCAGATCACGTCAATGGCCGATGCGATCTGCTCGCGGATAGCGCGCACAGGCAGCTCCACGCCGGCCATCAGGCACATCACCTCAAGGCGCGAGACCGAGTCGCGTGGGCTGTTGGCGTGCAGCGTCGTCAATGAACCATCATGGCCGGTGTTCATGGCCTGGAGCATGTCCAGCGCCTCGCCAGAACGACACTCACCAACGATGATGCGTTCCGGGCGCATACGCAGACAGTTAACAACCAGGTCCTGAATGTCGATCGCGCCCGCGCCTTCGATGTTGGCCGGGCGGCTTTCCAGCGTGACAACGTGTTCCTGCTGGAGCTGAAGCTCGGCGGCGTTCTCCACCGTGATGATGCGCTCGTCGTTGGGGATGAAGCTCGACAGCACGTTGAGCAGCGTCGTTTTACCAGAGCCGGTACCCCCGGCGACGACCATGTTCAGGCGGCCAATCACGCACGCCCGCAAAAAGTCGGCGATTTCCACTGTCATCGATCCGAAGCGGATGAGGTCCTGTACGCCCAGCGGGTCACGGGCGAACTTACGGATGGTAATGGTGGGGCCGTTGAGCGCGATGGGCCGGATGACGACGTTCACACGCGAACCATCGGGCAGGCGGGCGTCCACCAGCGGCGAACTCTCGTCCACACGCCGCCCCAGCGGGGCCACGATGCGGTCGATGATGCGCAGTACATGTTCGTCATCGTCGAAGGTGATCGGTGTGCGCATCAGGTTACCCTTGCGCTCCACAAAGATCGACTTGGGACCGTTGACCATGATCTCGCTGATGCTGTCGTCGTTGAGCAGCGGCTCGATGGGGCCAAAGCCCAGGATTTCAGCCACGATGGCGTCGAACAGCCGCTGGCGCTCGGTGCGGGAGAGGACCATACTCTCCTCGGCCAGGATGGTGTTGAACAGCTCTTCGATGTGGCGTCGTACTTCGTCTTTGCGGCTGGTGTCGATGTTCTTCTGGTCGATCTCGGCCAGCAGCTTGTGCTGTACACGAACCTTGAGGTCCATGTAACCGCCGCTGCTGTTGGCATCTGGCGCTTTGACGCGCCGCGACGCTGCCGACCGGTTGTCGTCTTCGGCGGGTCTGGCGTTTTCCTGCGTGCGCTGGCCGCCGCGCTGCTGATTCTGGTTGCCGCCACCGCTTTTACCACTTTTATCAATACGGCTGAGTAATGACATGTGACTGACTCCGTTTTTTCATGCGACTGGTGCTGGCGCAGGCTACCGGCTCAGGAAACTGGCCAGGCCGGAGCGTTTGCGCGCATCGCCGTCTTCTTCGCTGCTTTCACCCTTGCCCATGAACTCTCGTCGGATTAACTCCGCCGTTTCCAGAAATTGTCTGATAGGTGCCTTGCTCTGGTCTCGATCCGCCGCGATGATCGGTATACCGCGATTGATGGCATTCAGCATCAGGCGTTCTTCCACCGCCGGGATGGTCGCCAGCACTTTATGGCGCAGGTAGCCCTCGATCTTGTCGACCGCGAATGTCCCCGATTTGCCCTTTTTGTCGTCAACCATGCGATTGAGGACGAGTGGCATGCGGCCAGCGCCGTACTCCATGCGGTTGAACAGGTCCAGTACCAGACGCAGGTTCTTGACCGAAATGAGCGTCGGCGAACCGACCAGCACAATCTTGCTGGAACGATCAAACAGGTTGAGGTTGACTTCGTTCATTGAGCAACCAGTATCGACAATGACAAAATCGTAACGCTCGGCGATGCGTTCAACGATGGTCGCGGTGGCGGCTGGCGTTTCGCGCAGCGCCTCGGCTTCTTCAGGATCGACCGGCGCGGCCAGCACCTTCAGGCCGCTGTCGTGCGTCATGATGATGTGTTCGACCAGATCAAGGTCCAGGTCGTTGACATCTTCGGCCAGGTTGGCGATGCTGCTGGTGGCTTTCAGGTTGAGAAATGCGGCGACATCGCCGAATTGCAGGTCGGCGTCCACCAGCAGCACCCGGACGTTTTCGCCCATCAGGCCAGACGCCAGATTGATGGCGACGCTGGTGGTGCCAACGCCGCCCTGCGGACTATATACCGTGATGATATGACCAGCGCGCTCGCCGCTGGCTTTGGTTTTCTCGCGGCCCGGCAGGTCCAGCGGCTGGTTGTTTTCCATCGCTGTGTACTGCCGCCGGACGGCCTCGTGATTACGATAGACCGTGCGGATGGTGTTGTACAGCTCATCCATGTTGATGGGCTTCGTCAGAAAGTCCCTGGCCCCGGCCAGCATGGCGCGCCGCATATAGTCAGCGTCGTTCTGTACCGACATGATGATGACAGCGCTGGTGGGCACCGTCTTGTTGACCAGTGACGTGGCCTGCAGACCGTCCATGTCGGGCATGTTGATGTCCATGATGATGACATCAGGCTTGAGCTGCCGTGCCATCTCCACGCCTTCGCGTCCGGTCCCTGCCGAGCCGACAACCTTCAGGTCCTGCTCGAAGGCCAGCAGCTTTTTGATGTTTTCCCGTGTTTCCGGGATGTCATCTACCAGCAGGATGGTAATCTCGTTCTTCGAGTTATTGTCCGGCGACGATTTTAGCGATCTACCACTCATCTAACGGTCCTTAACATGTCTGGGCTGTCCGTGTTTTACAAATGGTCTGTTATGGCTGCTGTGTTGTCTCTGTATCACGCATGATCTGGCGGATGCTGCGGATAGCCGGCTCGATGGAAAATGCCCGCTTGACCGGTACCGTGATGTTGTAATCGTTCATGATGTAGTCCAGCGTCACTGGGTCGGTCGGCACGCGCGATGTATCCGAAGCGGCGCGCAGTGTAAAGACAAATGGTATGCCAGCCTCCATAATCCAGTTGAGGATAACGGCTTCCTGTGGTGTCACCGCCAGCGTCACGATATCCGGGCGATCAGGTACATCCGTAGGTTGCGGCGGTGCTTCGGCACCCTGCTGCTGCTGGGCCGGCGGTGGCGCGACCTCTTCCACCGGAGTGGGCGTGGCTACCGGGCCGAACAACCGCCCGTCCGATGGCCATTCACCGACATACAGCACCAGCGAATCCTGCACGGTGCGCTGGGTCACCAGGCGTGGTCGTGGCTCCTCTGACGGGCGCACCAGCACCGGCCAGTCAACGGGTACGCTGCGCGTCGTCAGGGTGTTGGGGTCCAGCGCCGACAGTGGCACGCGCAGCGTCTCGAAGCGGCCTTCGACATCGGCGCCGGTCGTCAGCGATACACCGCCTTCGTCAATGTTGGTGTTGACCAGGTTAATGTTGTTAGGCTGGGCGCTCTGGAATGCTTCGTCGAGTTCGATGAAAAGCATCGAAATGATAATGTCAACCCGGTCACCGGGCTGGATGGCGTAAGCCACCGACGTATAGACATCAATCGGCATGGCGATACCCACCAGGCCGCTGGGGATGATAGCCGAAGCGTCAGAGCCGACCGCCGCCAGGCTGGCGAGGTCATCTACCACATACGAAGTGAGGACCGGCTGCTCCACGTAAATATCGGTGCGGGCGCGTTTGCCGACCACATCGTCCATGCTGGTGACCACATTGAACGGTACCGCGTCCAGCGGCCAGGGCTGGAACCGCACCGCGTCCGGCGGGATCAGCGACCCGCGCGAGATGTTCTGCACCGAAACGATGATATCGACCAGCTCCTGGGTGGGCAGCGGCGTCTCGGCGGGTGCGTCTGTAGCTGCTGGCGCGTCGCCATCACCCGACTCAAAGACCGCCCCTGATGGGCTGTCACCGCCGTTGTCGCCGTTGCCGAGCAGCAGCACCGCTGCAACCGCGCCGATAATCACAATCAGCAAAATCAGAATGAGAATTCGTGTACGACCCTGCATGAGCCTCCTCCGAGATGACGAGGTTTCAGAACTGTTGACATGCCCCGATCAACCCCGGAGCAGTTCCTTCTGAATTTATGTTAAGGTAATTTCCGTAAATTGTCCCTGAATTTTCTCAATGGTTACGAAAAGTTAACCGAGTTCCGTAACATTAACTGAGCCAGCTAATGTGATGGAATCTCCACGCGGACCTGCGTGCCTTCGTTTTCGTTGCTGTTGATAGACAGCGTTCCGCCCACCAGTTCGAACTTCTCGCGCAGCGTGACCAGGCCCTGCGCGCGGGCGTCGCGGTGGCCCTCGTCACCGAAAACCGCCTCGGCGTCGAAGCCGCGTCCGTTGTCCCTGACACCGATTTTGATCCTCTCACCGTTCATATCCAGATGGACCTGTACCTCGCTGGCGCTGGCGTAGTCGCGGGCGTGGCCCATCAGCTCCTGTATACAGCGGAAGATCATCACCTCGCGGTGTGTCTCCAGCCGGCGCTCCTCGCCGTTAATATCCAGCTTGACGATGATATCGGTCTTTTCCCGGTAGGAGTCTGCATAACGGCGCACGGTGGGGACCAGACCCAGGTCGTCGAGCATCATCGGGCGCAGGTCGAAGATAAAGTCGCGCACCTTCTGGAAAGTGGAACTGGCCGATGTCTTGAGGTTGTCCAGTTCTTCGGCGGCGCGCTTGGGGTCGCGGTCGAACAGCCGGTAGCAGATTTCCGCCTGGAGAATAAAGTTGGTCAGCGACTGCGCCGGACCATCGTGCATCTGCCGGGCCAGCCGCTGGCGTTCTTCTTCCTGGGCCTGGACGACGCGCACAATGTTGACAGCGGCCCGGTTGTCGCTCTGGATGACATCTTCCTCGTCCATGACCATCTCGACGCCCTTGAACTTGCTCAGAATCTGGTTGAGCAAGACCGCTTCCTGTTCCAGATAATCGTAATGGCTCTGGAATTTCTCCAACTGGCCGCGCATGGTCGCCAGCCGAAAACGGGCGTCCAGCGCTTCGTTATAGCGGTCGCGGATGTCCTCGCGGGGCAGGCTGTCCAGGTTGGCCTGGATGGTTTGCAGGTCAGCGGCCAGGTCAGAGTTGCGCTGCTGCTCGCGGTTGACCATGAGTTCCGTCTGGTCGATCTGCGATTTGATCTCGCCCCGTTTGCGCTTGATGGTCGATAAGCGCTCGCTGATGATCTGTAACAGCTCTTCTTTGGGGTCCAGTTGGGCGTCGTCTCTTACGATGTCCATTGTCTGTTATCCTATCCGGTCTGGTTCTGATGACAGAAAACCGCTAACGTTTGGTGTCTTTGATCTGCACCCAGCCGTGCCGAATGGCCGTCACAGCGGCCTGTGTCCGATCATCCACGTTAAGCTTGCGCAAAATCGATGTCATGTGATTTTTCACCGTCTGCTGGCTGATTCCCAGCTCAACAGCGATTTCTTTGTTGCTCAGGCCACTCGTCACCGAGCGCAGAATCTCAGTCTCACGCGGACTCAGGGGCATCAGGTGACGGTTGGATGGCTCGACATGTGGCCCGCTGATGGCGGTCGCCTCGGCATTGAGCCATGCTTTGAGCGTCTGCCGGTCCATGCGCTGGCCATCGACCACATACAGGCCGCCAGCGACATCACGCACCACGCCGACCAGTTCATCCGGGCTGATGTCTTTGGTGCAGTAAGCCGAAGCCCCGGCGCGTAAGGCATAGATAACCTGTTCCGCTTCGTGGTAAGCGGTCAGGATGACGATGGCAATCTGCGGATTGTCATGCCGTACCTGCCGGGCGATCTGCATGCCGTTCATGTCGGGCAGGTTAACATCCAGCAGCATCACATGGGGCCGCAGCCGGTAGGCCAGCGCCACCGCCTGCTGCCCATCCTCGCCATGACCAACAACCACAATATCGCTTTCCAGGCTCAATGCGCGTTCCAGGCCCTCACGGAAAAGCGGATGGTCGTCTACGATCAGGATGCGGATTCTGGATGGTGAGTCGCCGCCGCTGTGAGTGTCCATAATCGCTTGGAAGCGGGCGAGTCTGGTTCCGCCCGTCGCCTTATTCCCTTTCTTGCCCCGGTTGCTGCGGGCTGCATCTGCCAGCACCAACCGTCGTGGTATGGTGATTGACATTCGATTTACATCTTGGCACTCTACGTTTAGAATAGCACACACTGCTGCGCATCAGTGTAAAGGTAAATGACCTAACGGATTTATAATCCTTTCTAATCTGTCATAGATGCTCAGGTGGCGCTGCTGGTGACTTGTACAGGCTAAAAAGGCGGGTTTTCCGATTTGGAACAGCGAACATATGACGGCCTTGTGTATTATCAGTTTGAGCAGTGGCCGGACCTGAAACACGGCATCTTCACCCGCAAAGGTGGCGTCAGCCGCGCCCCCTGGGATGGTCTCAACACGGGCGGCACGGTCGGCGACGATGTGCAGGCCGTGCGCCGCAATCACGAACTGATGTACGAGGCCCTGGCGGTCAATGGTCAGCGCTCGTGTACGGTGTGGCAGGTTCACGGAGCCGATACGGTCATCGTCGATGGCCCGGTGCGTGGGCGGCGCTGGGTGGCCCTGGCCGATGGCATGGTCACTGATCGCGCTGATACGCCGCTGGTCATGCGCTATGCGGACTGCGCGCCGGTGCTGTTCTACGACCCGGCGCAGGGGGCCATCGGTATCGCTCATGCGGGCTGGCGTGGCACGGTGACGGGCGCGGGCGCCAGCGTGGTCCGGGCGATGGTCCGCGCTTACGGCAGCCGTCCGGCGGACATTCAGGCCGGGGTGGGGCCGTGCATCGGGCCACAGCGCTACCAGGTGGGCGAGGAAGTCGTCGAGGCCGTGCGCGCATACTTTGGTTCTACGGATGGTCTGATCCGCCGCGACCCGGCGGACGGCACCGCTTACCTGGACCTGTGGGAAGCCAACCGCCGCGATCTTCAGCGCGCCGGTGTCGAGCAGGTTGAGGTCGCTGGCATCTGCACCGCCACCCATACCAGCGAATTTTATTCGCACCGTGCCGAACAGGGCCGCACAGGTCGCTTCGGTGTGGTGTTATCACTGTAAACAGTCCGTGCCTGTACCATCAATCATCCGGCGCGGCGGGCGCTGACCAGAGGAAAGCGAAATCATGAACGACTCCCGGTCATCTGATATGCAGTCGCCCCAGGCGGTTGCTGGCCGTTTGCAGCAGGTCCAGCGCCACATCGACGACGCCTGCTCGCGTTCCGGGCGCAGCCCGGCGGATGTGGCGATTATCGCCATCACCAAACGCAAGTCGATGGATTACGTCCTGGCCGGGGTCGAAGCCGGTTTGCGACATTTCGGCGAGAATCGCGTAGAAGAGGCCAGCGTCAAAATTCCCGACGTGCGCGCCCGGACGCCGGTTCCGTTGACGTGGCATATGGTCGGCCATGTGCAGAGTCGCAAGGCCGCCGATGTCCTGGGATTGTTCGAACTGGTTCACTCGCTGGACTCACTGAAGCTGGCCCAGCGCTTTTCCCGGCTGGCACAGGAGCAGGGCGCAACGCTGGATGTGCTGGTGCAGGTCAACATTTCCGGCGAAGATACCAAAAGTGGCCTGCAAGCTTTTCAGTGGTCGCAGCGGAGCGCGGTCCGCGCTGCATTGTGGCTGCAGATGGAGCAGATTCTGGCGCTGCCTGGCCTGCGCGTGCGCGGCCTGATGACAATGGCGCCCATCGTCGATGATATGGAACAGACGCGGCCCCTGTTCGCCGGGCTGGCCGCCCTGCGCGATGCGCTGGCGCAGTCGCTGGGCGTGCCGCTGCCAGAACTGAGCATGGGCATGACCGACGATTACCCGGTAGCCATCGAGGAAGGCGCGACGATGGTGCGCATTGGCCGGGCGATCTTCGGCGAGCGCGATTGACACAAGCATCACCAGTATGTCGTTAGCAGTTTTTCCAGATCAACCGATTGGTAAGCAGGAGCAGAATCAATGACCGGTATTCTCATCATGTTGTTGCAGCTCTACAGCTTTGTCCTGTTAGGGCGTGTGCTGTTGAGCTGGTTCCCCAATGTGGACCCCAGCAACCCCATTGTGCGCTTTCTTTATGAGGCCACCGAGCCGGTCCTGGGGCCAGTGCGGAGCTTCCTTCAGCAGCAGTTTCCGGGCACCGGCCCGTTCGACTTCAGCCCGATTGTCGTCTTTATTGGTATCACCATCATCACCCGTGTGCTGGTGGTGATCGCCTGACAGTGGCGACCTGTGAGGCGTGACAGTTGATTTCTCTGATCGTCACGGTGCTAAACGAGGGCGACAGCATCGACCCCTTGATGCTGTCGATCCTTGCCCAGACGCGCCAGCCCGACGAGCTGGTGATCGTCGATGGCGGCAGCACCGATCAGACCGTCGCCGTCATCCAGACCTACGCCGACCAGCTGCCGCTGCGTGTTGTCGTGGAACCGGGCGCCAACATCAGCCAGGGACGCAACCGGGCCATCGCCGAGTCGCGCGGTGACATCATCGCCATCACCGATGCCGGTGTACGTCTCGAATCCGGCTGGCTGCAACAGCTTACGCAGCCCCTGCTCGATGACCCGGCGTTGATGGTGGCGGCGGGTTTTTTCGCTGCCGACCCGCGCACCCGCTTCGAGGTGGCGATGGGCGCGGCGGTGCTGCCGGTCGCCGCCGACATCGACCCGTCGACGTTCCTGCCCAGCAGTCGCAGTGTGGCCGTGCGCCGCGCCGCGCTGGAGCGGGCCGGCGTCTACCCGGAATGGCTCGACTATTGCGAAGACCTCATCTTTGACCTGCGCCTGCGGGCCAGCGGTGCGCCGTTTGTGTTTGTACCGCAGGCGGTGGCGCACTTCCGCCCGCGTGGATCGCTGCGCAACTATTTTAAGCAGTACTACCTGTACGCGCGCGGCGACGGCAAAGCTGACCTGTGGCGCAGGCGGCACGCGGTGCGTTACGTGACCTATCTGGTGGCCGCGCCATTGATTCTGCTGCTCGGCTGGCGCGTCCACTGGCTGCTGTGGGGGTTGTTTCCGCTGGGTGGGGCTGTCTACCTGCGCGCGCCGTATGCCCGTCTGCCGCAGGTGATGCGGCGCAGCCCGGATCGCTCCGCCGCCGCCTGGCTCTACGTGGCGCTGATGATTCCCGTTATCCGGCTGGTGGGCGACATCGCCAAGATGATCGGCTATCCGGTGGGCTGGTGCTGGCGGCTGCGGCAGCGTCCGCCAGACTGGCGCGAGTAATCGCGTGAATCCTTGTCATCGTATACGAAAAGTCATTGTAGAATTCATGTAAGATGATGACAGGTACATATACAAGCTGTGACCGTGTACCAGACCGGGACAGGCACAGCGTTCAGACAAAGACGAGGTCATTATGTCTATGGGACGAAAATTCGAGTTTACCGAGGTCACGGGTGGGGCGGCCTTTACCGTCCGCGTAGTGACTCGCGCCACCCACGCCGAGATTGTCGGCGTGCAGGATGATGGCGCGCTCAAGATTCGACTGGTGGCCAGCCCCGCAGGCGACCCCGCCGCCAACGCCGAACTGGTCGCCTTCCTGGCACAGCAGTTGGACGTTGCGCCGGATAAAGTCGAGATTGTCGCCGGGCGTGACGGACGGGAGAAGCTGATCAGTGTCGATGGTGTGTCCACCACACAGGTGGAAGAAAAACTGGGTGTGCGCCGCGAATAGGGGCGGCTGGCATCTGCTGGCTGCGCTGCTGGCACTGTGGATCGTGGCGGCCTGTTCGCCGGGCAGCGCCGGTACGCAGGTTCCCACGCAGGTGCTGGATTTCGCCACCGCAACGCCGGTGCCGACTGCCACGCCAGTCACACCGACTCCTACCCTGGAGCCGGTTTTTGATCTTGCCGATCTGGCGACCGGCGTCCCGGCGGACCTGGTGGCGTTGAATCCCGATCAGCAGCGGATGGCATGGCTTGCCATTCAGGATGCCGCCGCCAGTCTCAGCGATCCGGCCCCGGCGTTGCAGGTGGTTTACGTCGAGCCGGCGCGCTGGCCCGGCCCGGATTTAAGCTGCGACGAAGCCGCATCCATCGAGGACACGCTGCGTGATGGCGTGCCCGGTTTTCGGATTCTGCTCACCACCGGCACCACCGTCTATGACTACCGCACCGACCTCGACCAGCGCGTGATCGCCTGCGATGTCTCTGATCTGTTGGATGTGGACGGCGAGACGCTGGCGCTCATCGACCCGGTGGCGGCAGAACTGGTGGCGCTGGCCCGGCAGCGAATCGCCCGACAGCTCGATGTACCGGCCAATCGCGTGCGTCTGGTCGCCATGCGTGCCGTCAACTGGCCGGATACCAGCCTCGGCTGCCCATCGGAAGGCCAGACCTACGCCGAGGGGCCGGTGGCTGGCTATCGACTGGTCGTATCGGCTGGTGGGACGGATTATATCTTCCACACCGATTTTGACCGGCTGCTGCCATGTCCGGCGGGCGCGGAGTCGCTGCCGGATGATTTCGACTAACCCCGCCCCTGTTCGCTAGGCCGGGTCAGGCAGGGGTGTGCCAAGCTGCAACTGAATGTCGCTCAATGCATGATGTGCCGCCTGACGCACCTCATCGCTGCGATGTCGCAGCGCCGCATACAACAGCCCGATGCCGCTGATGATCCCCAACTGACCCATATTCAGCGCCGACAGCGCCTGTATCTCAGGCTCGCCCTCTTCCAGCGCCTTTTGCAGCAGTTCAGCGCCGGTTGTCTCCGGTTTAACGCTGCCGTTTTCCAGGCTGGCCAGCCAGTTTCGCAGCCAGGGGATGCTCTCCGGGCTGGGATAAGGCTGGGCACCCAGGCCGCTGTCGCCAAAGCGCATATCGCCAAACGCCTGCTCCGCCGCCGATTTGACGTACCACTGCTCGTCTTCCAGCATGGCGCGGTAGAGCGCGATCAGCGCCCAGTTGGTGCGCACGCGCCGCAGTCCGAACACCGCCGCCCGCCGCAGCATATAGTCCTCGTGGGTGATGGCGTCGTACAGCACCGGATAGCCTTCGCGCGGGATGGCGGCGAACGCCTCGGCGATGGCCTGCCGCAGCTTCTCGGAACCGGTCATGAGTGCGTCGGCCATCAGGTGCAGCGAGTCCTCGCTGTTGATGGCGCCCAGCGCCAGCCCCGCCGCCAGCATGACGTCGGTGTTGTTGTCCTGCATGCGCCCGGCGATGTCGTCCAGGCCGTCCTCGGCGCGCAGTGCGCCCATGCCCAGGCAGGCGAGTCGGCGCACGTCGGCGTTAGGATGGCGCAGCGCCTTGCGGAACACAACCAGCGCGTTACGGTCGCGTGTGCCCACCAGAGCCGCCGCCACCCGCTCGCGGAGCTGCGGGTACTGCTTAGGTGCGACGAACAGGTTGCCCAGTTGTTTCAGCAGTGGCGAGCGCCAGGTGACGCTGCCGCTGGCATAGGCCAGCCAGCGCGACGTTTCCAGCACATAGTTGTGCAGAATGTCCGCCGGGCTGTCGAGGTGGGCCGCCACCAGTTCATCGACGGGCGAGTGCCCGGCCAGATACACCAGCGCCAGTTCCCATTCCGGCTGGTACGAGCGTTCCAGCAGCGTGTCCATGTCCAGTTCTTTGAGGTACAGGCTGCCCAGATAGGCGGTGATAATCGGATGCTGGAACTGGTAGCGCCCGCCACGAAAACGCACCAGCAGCCCGCTTTTTTCCAGCCGGCGCGCCAGCCGCGCAGTCTGGCGCATGGTCTGGCTCTGCTCGCCGCGCTTCAGTGAGCCGCGTTTGCCTCGCGCTGGCTCCGCCTCGGCAAAAACGGCGTCAGTGTCAGTCTCCGCACGGGGAGTCTCGACATCGTGATCGTCATCGAACAGGTCATCAACGCTGGTGTCGTCGTCCAGTTCGCGCTCGATCTCGTCCAGGAAGGCGTCCATCTCGGCGTCATCGGCGGCTGCCGGAGCTGGCTCGTCCAGCGGAACCGCTGGTTCCTCGGTGGCGGTGCCATCGCCGCCGAAAAGGCGCTGGTCCAGTTCGCTGAGGGTGATGTATCCCGTTTCGATCTGCAACGCCGCCGCTGTCACCAACTGCGGCAGCGCCTTGTCCAGTGGTTCGCTGGTGACGTACTGCCCCAGCAGATTGCTGAACCAGTCGTCCAGGTTGGAGACATCCTGCGTGGCATACTGTGTCCACAGCTTGAGCGTCAGCTCGAACGGGGTACGGGCGCGGTTGCGCTGTTTGGCCCGTTCGACCGTGCGCTCGTCGAGGTTGGCGCCGCGCCGCCGTCCGGCGATCTCCGGCCAGGACTCGGCCCAGCGCTCGGCCAGGTTGTCGGCCATCATATCGTTCCAGGGCCGCATAAAGATCGGCGTCAGCCCGATCTGCGTCAGGCTGTTGTAGCCAGTCGCCGGGCCGGTCACAATGAAGAAGTTCTCGCCGTAGATTTCCAGCAGCGCCCGCAGCCAGGCACAGAGGGCGGGCCGGTCGGCGGCGGGGACTTCGTCGTAGCCATCCAGCAGAACCAGCCCCAGCCCGTCATTCAGGCATTTATACAGGTTGGGTGGCAGCGTCTTGGCGGTGATGCGGCCCGTGTACTGCTGCGCCGCCCGGATGAGGGGTTCCGCCGGGTCGATGTCGCGCCCGTATTCGCCGCTGCGCAGGACGACATTGCTCAGGTGGGCGTAAATGGGTGTCAGGTGGCGCAGCGGTGGATGCGTCTCCGGTTTGCGGGCAGCGGTATTTTCTTCGGGGAGTTCGCCGCGCCGCCGCGCCAGACTCTCCAGCGCCATTTTCTCGGTGGCCTGCCGGCTGCGCTGCGCCTGCTGGCGATCCTCGTTGCTGGAGATGGCCTGCTCTTCAGCTTCGATCTGCTGTTGTACCTGGTCTGGTGGTGGGTCAAAGCGGACCTGTCCCCGGCTCCACAGGGCGATCGTGTGCAGGGCGGTGGTGCGTCCGCTGCCAGGAATGCCCAGCAGCGCCAGCGCGCGCGCGCCGCTGTTCAGGTCTTCGATGGCCAGTGTCTCGATGTTGTAGGGCGCGTGCAGGTACGGGTGATCCGGCACACGCGGCACCACATGAAAAACGCTGTGAGTCACGTCGTCATCGGCTGGCCGGGCCAGCTCCGGCGCGGCGACAAAGCGCGGTTCCACCACGATTTTTGCCAGCTCCACCTGCCGCCCGGCCAGATGCGCCGCCTGCGCATAACGGATCAGGTCGCCGGTGTAGCGTTTGTCAGAGCTGCGGCTGGCGTATTCCTGGGCGCTGCTCACTGAACGCCGCGTCCGCTGGATGAGGTGCCGGGCGCGATACAGCGCGTAGGCTGTGCCCCAACCGGCCAGCACACCCAGGCCGAAGTTCTCCAGGTTAAAACTGAAATGGAAATCGTTCATGGCGGCCTCTTAGTTGATTCTGACCAGGATACGCCCGCAGTTCTCGCAGTTGACGAGCTGATCCCCACGCTCGACCGACCGGACAACCGCGCGATTCTGCTCGACGCCGCACACACTGCACGAGTCCCCGCTCAACGCGGAGATGGGCTGGTTGGCTTTGCGCGGGCGCATAGTCTGATAGGTCTTAAGATTGGCCTCGCTGATGGGTTTCAGCGCCTGTTCGCGCTCGCTGTTGAGCCTTTCCAGCCCGGCCTGTAACTGCTGCTGCTCGTCGAGCAGAGACTGGTGTTCGTCCTGCCAGCGCCGCGTGACCGTCTCTAAATTGCTCTCGGCGCTGGCCAGCGAGTCCTCAGCCTCTTCGACGGCCATCATGGCTTCCAGCAGATGATCTTCCAGTTCGGCGTTGCGTTTCTTAAGCGCCGCGATTTCATCCTGCAAATCGGTTAACTCTTTGGGGTTTTTCACCTTGCCACTGTACAGTCGATCCTCGCTGGTCTGGGCCTTGCCGGTGTTGCTCTGAATTTCCAGCTCCAGGTCACGTACGCGAGTGCGCAGCGGCGTCAGCGCGGTCTGGGCCTGTTCCACCTGCTGCCTGGCGCGGGCCACTTCCTGATCGTCTTGAAGAGCGGCGGCGATGGCCTGCAGCCGCTTGCTGCTGCGCAGCATGCTCAGGTCAATTTCCTGCAGGCGATACAGGGCTTCGGCTTGCGATGTCATGGCGATTCTCTTATCCCTACATAGGCTCAATGAAACTCTGGCGACTCGGCACTATAATAGATAAATGCTAAGACTGTAAATACGCTCGCCCCTTCGATGGTTCCGGGCGCAGCATACTCTGATTGTAGCGATAACCGGCCTGAAAACGAATTAAGGTAACCGCATGGTCCCAACCTTTACCGGGCACATCACATCAGCAGAGTGGCGTTGGTTGCTTCTGGTGGCGGGTGGCATTGTCCTGCTGGCCTTTGTACCGTTTCTGTGGGTGCTGCTGGCGGGCGTCGCCGGGACATCCTGGCAGTTTATGGGCGCGCTGCACGGTTACGGCGATGGCGCACTACACCTGGCACTGGTGACTCAGGGCGCGGACAGCGGCTGGCTGACTCGTCTGCTGTTCACACCAGAGCCGAACAGCGGCACGCTGATGGGCGTGTTCTACGCGCTGTTAGGTCGAATCACCTCGATCACGGCGCTGACGCCGATTGCCATTTTCCACGTGGCGCGTCTGGGCGCGGCGGTGACGATGTTACTGGCGCTGTATCATCTGGCGGCCAACATCTGGATGCGCATCCGCACGCGCCGCCTGTTTTTCGTGTTCAGTCTGCTGGGCGGCGGCTTCGGCTGGCTGCTCGCCCCGCTGGCCGGCAGCGAAGCTTACCTGGACCTGAACGCGCCGCAGGCTTTCCCGTTCTATGGCATGCTGGTTAACGTCCATATTCCGCTGGCCATCACCTGCCTGGCGATCAGCGCCGGTGTGATCGTCTCCGTGTTCCGCCCCGATAACGGCAGCGCCCCCAACGTCAACAACGGCGGCCTGATCGTCTTTCTGATGGGGCTGGCACTGGTCTTTGTTTATCCCCTGGCGCTGGCACCGCTGTCGCTGGCTTTTGTCCTGCGGGTACTGGTCCACGCCGCCCAGCGCGGCGGATTCGCCTACGCTAAAGTGCAGTGGCTGCTGTGGTTCATCGTGCCGTCGCTGCCGGTTGCCGTCTATTATGCGATGGTCATGCGCTACGATCCGATTGTGCGCGCTGCCTGGATGCAGGCGACGACCAGCGCGCCATCGCCGCTGGTACTGGTGCTGAGTTTCGGCCTGCCGCTGCTTATCGCGCTGCCAGGACTGTGGCGCGCTGTGCGCCGCTTCGAGCCGGACGGCGACCAGTTTATGCTGCTGTGGCTGCTGGTGATCGTGCTGTTTGTCTATCTGCCGGGCGGCTTCCACCAGAGCTTTCTGCTGGGCATCACCATCCCGCTGATGTACTTCGCCACCCGTTCGATTGAGGATTTCTGGCTGGATCATATCAGCCGTCGCTGGCGGCTGCGTCTGATGGTGGCGCTGATCCCGGTCATGGCTGCCAGCTTTCTGCTGGTGCTGATGCTGCCTGCGCGCGCCGTCACGTCGGACAGTCGCAGCGCGGGTATGCTGCTCCCGCGTGGTTACGCCGATGCTTTCAGCTACCTGCGCCCGCGTATCCATGAGGATGATGTGGTGCTGGCCTCGCCCAATGTCAGCCTGTGGCTGCCAGCCTGGACCGGGGCGCAGGTCGTGTACGGCCATCCGAACGAAGCCGTCGAGCCGGTGCGCAAGCGCGATGCGGTGTTCGCCTGGTACCGCCACACGGACCCTGACGATTGCCAGGCGCTGCTCGACGGCGAACTGGCTTATCACGAGCCATACCGCGTCGATTATGTCATCTACGGCCCGGAAGAGGCGCGCATCGGCGAGACGGTGTGCCTGGACGAACTCAATCTGCTGCGCCGCTTCGGTGATGTCGCCGTGTACGCTGCTGGTCACTGACGGCGCGCCAGCCCGGTCTGGCGGGAGGTCCCTATGCTGTTTTCCCCTTCGCAAGGGCGCAAGCGGCCCCAACTACGCCTGTCGGAGCGGCGTCTGCTGCTGATGGCCGGCGACACGCTGGCTGTGCTGCTGGCGGTGCTCATCGCGCTGTACATCTGGGCGCGCATCGACGATGTGCCCTTCGACGCCGACTACGTGCTGCCCAACGTGTTCTGGTTCTTCCTGCTGTCCGGCGTGTGGCTGCTGCTGGCCAGCGCCAACGACTTCTACGATCTGGATACCGCTTCCAACCGCCTGCGCTCGATGCAGCTTCTGGCGCTCATCACCGGGCAGATTCTGGTGCTGTATCTGCTGGTGTTCTTCTTCTCTCCGCGTGGTTCGCTGCCGCGTCTGTTTATCCTCTACTTCGGGGTGATCGCCTTCGTGCTCATCGCCCTGTGGCGGCTGCTCAACCCGGCGCTGATCGGCTGGGCCAGCGCGCCGCGCCGCGTGCTGATCGTCGGCGTGGATGACTCCGCCGCGCTCATGATCCAGACGATTCAGCAGCACCACGCCGACGGTTACGCCGTCTACGGCATCATCGGCCAGAACGCCGACGTAGGCCGCATCATCAGTGGTGTGCCGGTGATCGGTGCCGGGCGCGATATCTTTAACTTCGTCGTCCGCGACCGCATCAGCGAGTTAATCATCACCTCGATTCCCGATGTCAACGGCGATATTTTTCGCGGCGTCATGGACGCTTACGAGTACGGCGTGGAACTCATGCCTATGCCGCTGGTCTACGAGCGCCTGACCGGGCGCATCCCGGTCAAGTACGTGAGCAACAACTGGGCCATTGTGCTGCCCATCACCAGTGGCATGATCTTCAACCCGTATCCGTTTTTGCAGCGTATCATGGATGTGGTGCTGGCGACGCTGGGGCTGGCGCTGCTGCTGCTGGCGCTGCCGCTGCTGGCGCTGATTATCCGCCTGGACTCGCCGGGCGGCATCTTCTACACGCAGAACCGTACCGGGCACAACGGGCGCAACTTCCGCATCGTCAAATTCCGCACCATGATTCAGAACGCCGAAGCCATGACCGGCGCCATCTTCAGCCAGGAAAACGACCCGCGTGTTACACGGGTGGGGCGTTTTATGCGTAAGACGCGCCTGGACGAAGTGCCGCAACTGCTCAACGTCATGCGCGGCGAGATGAGCATCGTTGGGCCGCGCCCGGAGCGCCCGGAACACACCATTCGCCTGACCGAGAAAATCCCGTTTTACCGCACACGGCTCGTCGTCCGGCCCGGTCTGACAGGCTGGGCGCAGGTGCGCTATCGTTACGGCTCCGATGACGAGGACGCCGAAATGAAGCTGGAATACGATCTGTACTACATCCGGCATCAGTCGCTGCTGCTTGATATCAGCATCATGATTCGCACGGTGGGCAAAGTCCTGCGCATGAGCGGAACCTAGCGTTTCGCCTATTCGCCCGCCATGAAGTCCGACCCCAGCAGGAACAGCATCGTCATGAACCAGATAGTGCTGTAACGCAGCGTCCGCTGTGATCCCTGCTGCGCGGCAAACAGAATCACCGCGATCTGCAATCCGGCGATAAAGCGCAGAATCCCCAGCGGCTCGCGGTAGGTCGAAAACGGCACGAACAGCATCACACCAGCGTTGAACAGCAGCAGCAGCGTAACCAGATTCACGCGCCGCTCGCGCAATGCGCGCCAGCTCCACAGCAGGCCCCACAGCGTCGGCAGCAGCACAAACGGACCCAGCAGCGCCAAAAAGATCAGAAACACCGCTGGATTGCCCTCGGTGAGGATGCGCGCCACACCAGCGAAGGGGATGATCTCGAACGGTGTCGCCAGCGCCCCGCCGGAACCGACCCCCGGCTCACCAAACCAGGCGATGAGCGCCCCCTGCCACAGCACAAACGGCAGCCCGGCGATCACGCCAAACATCAGCGCGATGGTCCACTGCCGTCGCCACAGCAGATAAACGCCCACCGCCGCCGGGAACACCAGCGCCGTCTCTTTCGCCAGCCCAGCCAGCGCGAACAGCAGCGCGCTCCACGCCCAGCGTTCGCGCTGCGCCAGTGTCAGCCCACCCAGCGCCAGCGCGTAGGCCAGCGGCTCCGGCAGGCTCAGGCGCACCGTGCCGAAGATACTCAGCGAGAAGGCGAAGCCCACCGCGTACCAGCGGCTCATGTTGTACTCGCGCAGTATGGATTCCAGCAGCGCGGTCCCGGCACCCAGCGCGGCCAGATTCACCAGCAGCAGCGCCCAGGGGATGAGTGGCTCCTGCCCCAGCGACAGCACCAGTCCCAGCGCCGGCAGCAGAATCCGCTGGAAACGATAGGCGGGTACGTCGCCACCAGCGGCAATAGCGTCCGGCGCGCTGGACGGGTCGCGGGCGATGAAATAGACGAACTGGCCGTCATAGCCTTCGGTGCCGGTCTCTTCGTCCAGCCCCTCGCTGAAGCGTGTGCCGATGGTTACTAATGCCAGCGGATCGCCATCGTTGGCGGCGATCACCGCCAGGCAGTACAGCAGGCACAGGACGACGGCCAGGTTCCAGGGACGCAGCCAGTCGAGACGAGCTGCGCGGCTGTAGGTGCGTGTCTCAGACATCGGGTGTATGATCCTCTTGAGGATGAAGTGTAACTGCTCAGCATACTTTTTGTGGGGGCAGCGCCCCCACACCCCCGCAAGGGAGCGAGGCTCCCTTGACCCTTTACTTTGCGGCGCTTTGCGCCGCAAAAGGCAAAGTTTTGTCCACTTTTTCAAAAGTGGCGGGGTTCGGGGCAGCGCCCCGGCAACTACCTGAGTAATTACGATAAAATCATATTCTACATCAACTGACCCTTATCAACAGGTGACGCCGTGCGCATGGATTCTTTAGGCCGGGTGGGGCTGGCTTTACTGATGTTCTATCTGTCGGTGATGGGCGCGACCTGGAACGGCGTGCTCATGCCGCCGCTGAAGTGGCTCAATCTGGCGCTGATCGCCGGGCTGGCGCTGCTGTGGCTGCTCGCGCGCCGGCGCGGGCACTGGACCTGGCATCGTAACCCGCTGGATGGGCCGCTGCTGCTGTGGGCGCTGGCATTCGGTGTGGCGCTGCTGGCCAACCTGGAGTCCTGGCGGCGCATCGTGATGGGGCTGTGGTATGTGGGGCTTTACGTGGGTGTGTGGTTCGTCCTGGCCGATGCCCTGGCCAACCGCGCCCTGCGCCGTGAAACGCTCATCGACGGGCTGCTGCTGGGCGGGCTGGCGGTGGTCGCCTTTGGCTATGTGCAGGTCTGGCTGCAAGGGATGCGCTTCAGCGGCTCGGTGATTGGCAGCGTGATCGGCAACCCCAATTCGCTGGGCGCTTACCTGATTGTGCTGCTGGGCTTCGGGGCCGGGCGCTGGCTGGGGACTCGCAGCTCGCTGGCCCGGATCGCTCTGGGCATCTACCTGCTGCTGATCGCCGGGCTGCTGCTGCTGACGTTCTCGCGTGGCGCGTGGATTGGCGGCGCTGTGGCGGTCGCCACGCTGGCCGGGCTGGCTATGGCGAATCGCCACGGATCGCCATGGCGATCGCCACGCGGCTGGTGGCGCGCCCGCACGGCGAGTCTGCGCGCTGGTCTGGTGGGCGCGGCGCTGGCGCTGATCGCTGGTGGGCTGGCCTTCGCCGTGCTGGTCGCCTGGCCGATCTTCAGCCAGCCGGGCCGCGACCCTGGCCTGCGGTTCTCGCTGTGGAACGGCGCCGCGCAGATGTTCAGCGAACAGCCCCTCACCGGTCACGGACTGTTCACCTTTGGCCAGCACCTGCCGCGCATCCAGAGCCAGCCGCCGCGCCAGCCGCACAGCCACGCCCACAACGGCCCGCTGCACATCGCCGCCGAACTCGGCCTGCCCGGACTGCTGGCGCTGGTCGCTTCGGTCGCCGCTTTGCTGGTTGCCATGCGCTGCAACTGGGACGCCGCGCCGGAACGTCAGCGGCTGACTCTGGCGGGGGCGCTGGCCGCGTCGATAGGTTTTGGCTTTCATCATCTGGTCGATTTACCGGCTATGATGCCGCTGATCGCGCTGGTGGGTTTGCTGGCGCTGACCGTCGCCACCACGTCACTGGACCCGACTCCGGCGCGGGCGGGCTGGCGAGAGCAAGCACCGCCGCGACTGGTCGCGCTGCTGCTGGCCGGGCTGCTGGTTTCGGGCGTGTGGAGCGTGTCGATCTACGCCGGTTATGACTCCGCCCTGCGCCATGTGCTGGCCGACGGCTCGCCAGGCCGTGACTATCGCGGCGGCGCGGAACGGATGCAGGCCGCCGTCGATGCCGATCCGTCGCTGGCGCTGTATCACAGCCAGCAGGGCTATCTGTACGCGCTGGCCGCGCTGGAAAACGGCGACGACTCGGCGCTGCCGCTGGCGATTCGCGCTTACGAGCGCCTGACCGAACTCGAACCGGGTTACGCCGTCGGCTGGGCCAATCTGGGGACGATTTACTGGGTGGCTGGCGAGCAATCCGCCGCGCTGACCGCCTTCGAGAACGCCGCGCAGGCCGCGCCGGACTCACTGGCGCTGTGGTTTAATCTGGGCCTGCACGCCGAGCAGACCGGCGATGAAGTGCTGGCACGCCGCGCTTACGAGCAGGCGCTCGACGACTCGACGCAGCTTTGGCCGGAATGGCAGGCGACTCCCCTGCGCCAGGAGATCGCTGCCGGGCTACCGCTGGACCCGGCCAGTGAGCTGGTGCTGGCCCTCGCCGGTGACGAGCCGCTGTCGCCCGACGAGGCCGAGCGTCTGTGGCAGGCCGCCGAACTGAACACGAGCCGGGGGCGGGGTTCGGCGCTGCGTCTGCTGCTGGAGATTCGCGCTGGTATCCCCGGTGATTATGCGGCGCAACTGGCCCAGGTGGAGCGCCAACTGGCGAACAGTGGCCGTCACCAGCAGGGCTGGCTGCATCTGGCGCGCGCGGAAGTTGCCCGCCACACCGGCGATGACTCGCTGGCCTCTGTTGAGCTGGCCCGCGCTCGTGATACGCTGGTCATCGATATCACCGACCAGGATTTTGTCTTCGGCACCAACATCGCCCATTTCCAGTTTCTGCGCTACACGCTGCCGCGCCAGTTCCTGCCCGGTGTGTTTTACCCGGCGGTGAGCGACGCCGCGCTGCTGTATCTGCTGGTGGCGGAGTCGTGAGTCTGCTGTTCTTTACGTTGGTGGGCCGTCGCAGCGGTTAAAATCGGGTAATACTCAGCATAGTTTCTGCGGGGGCAGCGCCCCTGCAGGGACTTGTGTGATTTTTGGCGGTTCCAGCGAGGAAGCACAGGCGGCTTATGCGCCAGTTTACGATACAACGGGTGATGTTCGTCACCCTGTTCGCGCTGATCTTCATCATCGGTATGCGCATCCCGGTCGATACCGATACGTGGTGGCACATCCGCAGCGGCGAGCACACGCTCAACGAGGGGATGATCCACGAAGACCCGTTCTCGCACAGTATGCAGGGCGAACCCTGGATTAACCATAGCTGGGGCAGCCAGATCATTCTGTACGGCGTGTGGCAGATCGCCGGTAACGCCGGGCTGGCGCTGTACACAGCGATCCTGGCGATGGCGGGTATGGCGCTGCTGTATCCCATCTGCGCCGGGAATGCTTACGTGCGCGCTTTCGCGCTGGCGCTGGGTGCGCTGACGGCATCCGTGTTCTGGTCCGCGCGCCCGCAGATGCTGTCGTTTGTGTTCAGCGCGCTGGTGCTGCTGATTTTGTACCGCTACAAACGCCAGCGCGTCGATTGGCTGTGGCTGCTGCCACCGGTGATGCTGGTGTGGGGCAATCTGCACGCCGGTTTTTCGATTGGCTTTATCTTCATGGGTGGCTTCATCGCCGGGGAGATTCTGGGGAACCTGTTTAAGCGCGGGGACTCTCTCAGCGACTCGCTGGTGCCGCCGCGCGGAATCCGCAAGCTGAT
>CAZXCK010000034.1:0-32017 GCA_964639225.1 uncultured Anaerolineaceae bacterium
TGTCCACTTTTCCAAAAGTGGCGGGGTTTGGGGCAGCGCCCCAAAAGTCATAAGAACGACTTTGCAAAAGCCCTGCAAAGGGCATGTTTCGCACTGTTCAGATTTGCGATTTCATGCTAGAATATATGTTCTAATATGTTTCACAGGGCCGCCTCGGTGCGGTATAATCAGAGACTTGCAGGCCAGACGAATGATCGAGACGAAACGCGAGGAGAAAAGCTAATGGCCGGGTGGCATCAGACAATCATTGTCGGTAACGTAGGGCGCGACCCTGAAATGCGTTATCTGACGAGTGGCGCGAGTGTTTGCTCGTTCACGGTGGCCGTCAGCGAACGCTGGAATGACCGCCAGACCAACGAACAGCGCGAAAAGACAACCTGGTATCGGGTCTCTTGCTGGCGTCAGCTTGCCGAGACGGTCGAGAAGTACGTCCACAAGGGCATGCAGGTGATGGTCATCGGCACGGTCGAGGCGCGCGGCTACCTCAACAACAACAACGAACCGGCTGCCTCGCTGGAACTGACCGCGCGCGATGTGCGCTTCCTTGGCAGTCGCTCTGAAGGCGGCGGCAGCAGCGGCTATGACGACGACTTCGCCCCGCCGGAGTCCAGCGGCGACATTCCGTTTTAACCCGGCAGATCACACGACAGGAGCGGCCCGCGGGCCGCTCCTGTGTTTTGTCCAATGGGTGGGAAACCATCAGCCAACTGGCGGGTTCGGCCTGACCGTCGACTCGGTGAGTTGTGTCAGCTTCTTTTCAAGGCTCATGAACGCCACCAGAATATCGGACGTGGTGACGATGCCGATGAGCGTCTCGCCACGCATGACCGGCAGCGCGCTGATGTTGTTCGTCAGCATGAGGCGGGCGGCTTCGCAGGCGGCGGCATCGGCTTCGATGACCACCGGGGCCGGCGACATAATGCTGCCGATAGTGGTATGATGAACGGTATCCTCGTCCTGCCAGCGTTCGCGCATGACGAGCGGGGAATTCAGCGCCAGCCGGCAGTCGCGGTCGCTGAGTATCCCGATCAGATGGCCATCGGTGCTCATGACCGGCAGATGACGACAGCCGATACGCTCCATGAGTTCCAGCGCCTGTTTCAGTGTTGCGTTGTGGCCGACAGTGGCCGGCTTTTTCGTCATTACATCGCCAACATTCAACATGGCGCAGTTTCTCCCCAGATTGCTGTACACACAAACTATAAGCGCAATTGCGGGAACAATGGTCATAATAAACAAGTGATACCTGTCACATCCTCGTAATGTTGCGATCGGGTAGAATAACAACACAGTCAGATGCCAAGTTGGGGTAGTAGTCGATGGTGCGGATTCTAATCGCAGACGATCATGCAGTGGTAAGAGCCGGTTTGCGGGCGCTCCTGGAACAACGCGAGGATTTCCGGGTGATAGCCGAGGCGGGCAGCGGCGAGGAAGCCGTCGCCAAAGCGCAGGAATACCGGCCCGATGTCGCCGTGCTCGATATTCGTATGCCGGGCCTTTCTGGCATTGAGGCCTGCCGCCGGATCGTCGATACGGTGGAAAACTGCCGTGTGGTGATGCTCACCTCGTACGCCGAGGACGAGCTGCTGCTGGCCGCCATCGACGCCGGCGCGTCGGGTTATGTGCTCAAACGTATTGGCAGCGACGAACTGGTGCGGGCGGTGGAGCGCGTCAGCCAGGGCGAAGGCACACTGGACCCCACCATGACCGAGACGATTTTCGCCCGTGTGCGCGAAGCCAACAAAGCCGAGGACGCTTCCGCCTTCGCCGATCTCACGGCGCAGGAGCTGGCGGTGCTGGCGCTGGTGGCTGAAGGTCTCACCAACCGGCAGATCGCGGTTAAGTTGTTCTTAGGTGAGGGTACGGTACGCAATTACGTCAGCAGCGTGCTGTCGAAGATCAACGTCTCCAACCGCGCCGAGGCGGCCATCTACGCCGTCAAGCACAACATCAGCAAGATCGTCCCACCCACGCAGGACAACAAATAGGCGCAGCCAACGGCTGAACTCAGGGCGTGTCGTCGGGGCGGTTCCGTTCGATGGGGATGGTCACGGTGATAGCCGTGCCCTGCCCTGGCGCGCTGTTGATGGCCAGAATGCCGCCATGCATGCGCACCCGCTCGCGGATGTTACGCAGACCCAGCCCGTTCTGCTTCGGCAGATTACTGGGGCTGAAACCCCGGCCATCGTCGCGGATGACCATCTGGAAGTTGTTATGGTCCTGCCAGGCGCGGATCGTCACCTGGCTGGCGCTGGCGTGACGCATGGCGTTGCTGATGGCCTCGCGCGCGATCAGGCAGATCGACTCGAAATCTTCGGGGTCAAAGGGCGGTTTGCGCTCTGGCGCTTCCACACTGACGTCAATCGAATCCGGCACATACAGCCGCGAGACGACATCGCGCAGCATCTCGCGGACAGTGCGGCGCGTATCGTGATACGCCTTCAGGTCCATGATGTAATCGCGGATGTCCTCAATGACTGTGTTGAGGCCGTCGATCACGGGCTGGAACTTATCGGGGGTGATATGTTTGTCGTTGCGCAGCAGGTCGATGTGCATGCCCAGCGCGTACAGTGACTGGATCACGCCGTCGTGCAGTTCCATGCCGATGCGCTGGCGTTCTTCGAGCAGGGTGAGGCGCGTTCCCTGCTCGCGAAGCTGGCTGCCGGCGATCGCCAGGGCGGCGTACCCGGCCAGAGTCTCCAGCATCCACTGGTCGCGCAGCGAGAACGGCTGGCCGTCCTCGCGGTCGGTGAGGTAGATCGTGCCGAATAACTGCGTCCCCACCTGGATGGGCACCCCCAGCAGCGAGGTCATGTCGGGGTGACCTTCAGGGAAACCGACCGCGCGCGGGTCATCGCGCATACGCGGCAGGCGCAGCGGCTGCTGCTCGTTCATAATCGCACCCAGCAGACCGGCTCCCACAGGCGGATGCGGCATCCTGGCGATCTGATCTTCGCTCATACCAGACACTTTGAAATACAATAGCCCGCCGCGCCCATCCGGGACGCCCAACGCGGCATAACGGGCACCGATCAGCTCCCGCGCCGAATGGGCGATGCGCTGCAACACCTGCTCCAGTGTATCGGCTTCGGCGGCATACATCACCGTCGAGACGATAGCCTTCAGTTCGCTCAGGGGGATGGTTGTCTCCTGATCGTCGTGGGCCTGGTTGTTAGTCGAGATGGCCTGCTGTTTCATCATGGTTATGCTTTATCCGCTCAATTTGTTCTTAAGAGGTGCCGCCGGTGATTGCCTGTGACCGGCGCGCCTGCCCTCGGGATGACATCGTCACATTGACTCCACCTATTCTAACTGAAAAACCCGCCATTACATATGTCACGATGCTTGTGGAAACACGTCACTAGGGCTTTGTTCATGTGCGGCATAAGATATGTGGGTAATCGTAGATAAAGGTTGTGGAGAGTCACTGTATGGATGTTGTAGAACTCGCACGGGCACAATTTGCCATCACATCGATCTATCACTTTTTCTTTGTGCCGCTGACCATGGGCCTGGGCCTGCTGGTCGCCGTCATGCAGACGCAGTACGTCCGTACGGGTGACGTACTCTACAAGAAGATGACCAAATTCTGGGGCAAGCTGTTCCTCATCAACTTTGCGATGGGCGTTGTCACCGGCATCGTCATGGAGTTCCAGTTCGGCATGAACTGGTCAGAGTATTCGCGCTTTGTGGGCGACATCTTCGGCGCGCCGCTGGCCGTCGAGGCGCTGATGGCCTTCTTCCTGGAGTCCACCTTCCTCGGTATCTGGATTTTTGGCTGGGATCGCCTGCCGCAGAAGCTGCATCTGGCGTCCATCTGGCTGGCGGCTATCGGCGCGAACCTGTCCGCTTTCTGGATTCTGGTCGCTAACTCGTTCATGCAGCGCCCGGTCGGCTTTGAGATCGCCGAGTCGGGCCGCGCGGAGATGGTCGATTTTGGGGCGCTCATCACCAACAGCAACGTGCTGTACCAGTTCCCGCACGTGGTGCTGGGCGCACTGAGTACCGGCGCGTTTTTCGTCATCGGTATTAGCGCCTATCATCTGCTGCGCCGCAACCCCAATGTCAACCTGGACCTGTTCCGCCGTTCCATGCCGATTGGCCTGTGGGCGGGCACCGTGTCCGTGCTGCTGACGATGGGCGTGGGGCATGCTCAGGGGCAGCACATGGCCGACACCCAGCCGATGAAGCTGGCCGCCGCCGAAGGTCTGTGGGAGAGCGCCGACCCGGCCTCGCTGTCCCTGTTCCAGATTGGACCGGAGTTCAGCAGCAGTGTTGAAGAGCGCGAGGCGATTTTTGAGATCGGCATCCCCTCGCTGTTGAGCTTCCTCACCTATAACACGCCTGAGGGCGAGGTGCAGGGCATCAACCCGCTCAACGAGATGTACCGCGAACAGTTCGCCGACCGTTACGACGACGCCTATGCCGAGCGTCACGGCCTGGACGAGATCAGCTATATCCCGCCGGCCATCTGGCTGACCTACTGGAGCTTCCGAGCGATGATAGGCGCTGGCGTGGCAATGTTTATCCTGGGCGTGCTGGGCCTGTGGTTCCGGCGGAGCGGCGTCCTCGAGACGCGCCGTAAATTCCTGTGGCTGCTGCTGGCGGCCATTCTACTGCCGTACATCGCCCATTCGACCGGCTGGCTGCTGACCGAGTTTGGCCGCCAACCCTGGATCGTCTACGGTGAGATGCGCATCGAAGAGGCGATTTCGCCCAACGTCACGGCGGGTATGCTGTGGACCACGCTCATCGGCTTTACGCTGATCTACGGCGTGCTGATGATCGTGGACATCTACCTGCTGCAGAAGTTCGCCCGGCGCGGCAGCGGCGAGGAACTGCTGCCACTGCCCAAAGGTGACGAAGGCGACACCAACGAGGCCAAACCCGCTGCTGAAGGCGTGTACTAGAGCGCCCGCAGCCAACATCTGACGAAACGAACCGGCAGGAGAACGGACAACAATGGAACTGAGCGAACTCTGGTTTGGATTAATCGCCATCTTGTTCATCGGCTTTTTCTTCCTCGAAGGCTTTGACTATGGCGTAGGCATTCTGCTGCCCTTCCTGGGCAAGAACGATCGCGAACGGCGCGAAGTGGTCAACAGTATCGGTCCGGTATGGGACGCCAACGAGGTATGGCTCATCACGGCGGGTGGCGCGATGTTCGCCGCCTTCCCTAACTGGTACGCGACGCTGTTCAGCGGGTTTTACCTGGCGCTGTTCCTCATCCTCGTCGCGCTGATCTTTCGCGGTGTGGCCTTTGAATTTCGCAGCAAAGATAAGCACCCCACCTGGCGCAAATTCTGGGACTGGGCCATCTTCTTTGGCAGCGCGGTTCCGGCGCTGCTGTGGGGCGTGGCCTTCGCCAACATCGTGCGGGGCGTGCCCATCGACGCCGACATGCACTTCACCGGCAATCTGCTGACGCTGCTGAATCCCTATGGGCTGCTGGGCGGCCTGGTGACGCTGACCCTGTTCACGCTGCACGGCGCGCTCTTCCTGGAACTCAAGACCGACGGCGACATCCGCCGCCGCGTCGATGGCGTGGTGAAACGGGTTTTGCCGGTCGTCGTCGTGCTGACGCTGGGCTTTGTCGCCTTCAGCGCCGCCGAGACGACCATGTTCGACGATGTCAACTTCGTGCAGATCATCGCGCTGGTGGGCGCGGTTGGCGGGCTGCTGGGAGCCGGTTACACCAGCATGCAGCGGCGCTTCGGGCTGGCTTTCATCGGCTCCGGCCTGGCGATTGTCTTTGTGACGGTGCTGCTCTTTGCCTCGCTGTTCCCCAACGTGATGCCGTCCTCGACCAACGACGCCTTCAGCCTGACGGTCTACAACGCTTCATCGAGCCAGTACACGCTGCAGATCATGACGGTCGTCGCGCTGATCTTTGTGCCGGTGGTGCTCATCTACCAGGGCTGGACCTACTGGGTGTTCCGCCATCGCATCACCAGCGACGGCGAACTGGAATACTAAGCTATCTGAGCAGTGATGCCAGGGGCGTGCCGCAGGGCACGCCCTTTTTGATTCACCGGGCGAAATATGAAAGCATGATTAAAACTATAGCACAACCCCGATTAAATCTGGACAATAAAGATAACCTACATCAACCAAAAGGAGTTGGGTTATTATGCTTAACGATCAAATGCAGGACGCCCTTAACGAACAGATCAACATGGAAATGAGCGCGTTTTATACTTACCTGTCGATGTCCGCCTACTTCGAGGCGCAGGGTCTGGTGGGCTTCGCGGCGTGGATGCGGCACCACGCCGAGGAAGAGATGGAACACGCCATGAAGCTCTATGATTTCATCCACCGCCGCCGGGGCCGTGTGACGCTGGGCGCGCTCAAGGCTCCGCAGCACACCTGGAACAGCCCGCTGGAAGCCTTCCAGGACGCATTCGAGCACGAGCGCAACGTCTCGGTGGCTATCGACAATCTGGTGAAGCTGGCCCGCGAGCACAAGGACTTCGCTACCGACAGCTTTTTGCAGTGGTTCGTCGATGAGCAGGTCGAGGAAGAAGAGGTTGTCGATGCCGCCATCCAGAAGCTGGAGATGGTGGGCGACTTTGGGCCGGGGCTGTACATGCTCGACAAAGAGATGGGCGAAGGCGCCGCTCACAGCCATGAGGAAGAAGCGGGTTAACTACCCCCAATACAATGATATCCAGCGGCGGTGGGTGCTTGCGGCTCGCCGCCGTTTTTATTCCCGCGAGATTCGTCGCCATACGATAAAGCTGCCGATCTGCGTCTCCTGCTGGTAGTTGAATTGCAGCCAGTGCAGCAGGTCGATATAGCGCGCTTCGAGCAGCATCCTGGAGTCGGCGTCGAAGCCGGTCGTCCAGGGCATGAAATCCCCCTGGACCACGAGCACATACGGCGGCAGCGCCGCCCACAGCAGATCGACGTTTTCCTGACGCCACTCCGGCGGGTACCACTCCGCTACCAGCGGATACTGGAAGATAAAGCGGGTGGGCGGGCGCAGGTCCGCCAGATAGTAGACCTCTGGCCGGAAGCCCCAGATGTACAGCGAATCGCGCGGTGCGGTGCGCTCGCGCAGATACTGGGTGACGGCCAGCGAATCACTAGCGACAAACGCCCCACCCCGGAAACGCTGGTAATAGGTCATCCGGTCGTCGTCACCGGTGAGGTATGGCAGGGCCGGAATCCAGACGTCGATGAGGATGAGTTGAAACATCAGCGCCACGACAGCCGCTGCCGACCAGCGGCGCAGCGCCGGCCAGCGACCAGCCAGCCAGTTTGCGGCGCGGTCGATGGCGTCGGCGGCCAGCAGCGCCAGCGGCGCGACCATCGGCAGGTAGTGATAGTCATAGCCTTTAGCCTGTACCAGCAGCGCCGCCAGCGCGCCCAGCCACCACAGCCACACGGTATGCCAGCCCGTCGAACGACGGCGCACCAGCAGGCGCAGCATCGGCCAGCCGATCAGGATGCTCAGGTAAGGCCAGGTGAACCAGGCTTGCAGGCTGCCGCGCCACACCGTCGAGGTGAAGATGTCGTCGAAGCCCTGGCGCGTATAGCTCGACGTGACAAAGGCGCTCTCGACCCACGCCTCGAACGCGCCCAGCGACGCCAGATAAGCCATGCCGCCCAGGCCAACAACCAGCCCGCCCAGCACGAAAGCCAGCGCATCGCGCCACAGATGCCCGCGCCAGTTATCGCCGGACCGCTGGCGAACACTCAGCGCGTGGCCGATCACCAGCGCCAGCACGAAGAACACAAACGGGTATTTGAACCACAGCGCGACGGCGCTCCACGCACCGGACAGCGCCGCCCACCACCAGCGCCGAGCCTCCAGTGCGCGGAAAGCGCACACCGCCGCCAGCACCATCGGCAGAATCGCGATGCCGTCGTTCTGCGTGAGCGTCCAGAAGCTCTGGCGGAAGTAGATGGCGGCGAAGATGGCCAGCGCCATCAGCCCGACACGCCGGTTCGCCAGCCGACCACCCAGCCAGAACAGGCTCAGGCCGACCGCCGGGAACATCAGCAGGTCGATGCTGCGCAGCGCCGCCGCTGTATAGCCCAGGACGGCCATCGCCGCACCGTAGACGTAAAACACCGCCGGCGGCTTGGGATTCCACTGGTCAACATAGGGGGCCGCCCCCGCCAGAATTTCGCGCCCGATGATGGCAAACTCGCCCTGGTCGCCGCCCAGCGGATAGGTGAGCACCGGCAGCGCCAGCGCGACAACCAGCAGGGTCAGCGCCAGCGCGCCCAGCCAGTTCCAGTGGACGCGGCTCAGTCGATTCAGCCTGTGTCGTGTGTGAATATCTGTGCTTACCATGCGCCTATTTTAGCGCAAAGCGATTTGCCACCGGGAGGGTGTTTTGTCCAGCGTCAGGTACGATCGGTTGTGCCGTTGCGCACCGCGTTGACCGCGTCCAGAAGCTGCTGTGCGCTGAACGGCTTCACCAGATAACTGGCGATCTCCTGGAGTTTGCCCACCAGGCGATTCGCCGGGTCGCTATGGGCCGTGGTGACGATGACCGGAATACTGTTCTGGCCGTATTGGCTGGTGACAAATTCCAGCACATCCCAGCCGGTGATGTCGCCCAGACTCAGATCGAGCAGGATGAGGTCCGGTCGCTCTGATTCAAGATAGATGATCGCTTTTTCACCGCTGTTGGCATGATGGGATTCAATGTTGGCTCGTGTCAGGATCATACGGGCAATATCGGCGAACTCCTGCGTATCCTCGACGACTAAGACCCGGTACGATGTAGTTGATGAGTGTGACATGCAATGACCCCTCGGTTCGGTAATTGCCAGCCTTGCCCCAACATTATAAACCTAAAACCAGTTCACCAAACCATTAGGAACTCAACACCATGACGCCATGCACGCAACTACTCGGCAAGGCTTTTGTGGGGCGCTGCCTGGCTGCCGCGCATGTCATGCTTCCAGGCCGCTGCAATAATCCATAACAGGCGAAAAGGCCGGACTTCATCCGCTGTATATGGCAGCGACTCACATTCTGAACACGCCAAAGCGCGTGGGTTCGATGGGGTGGTTCAGGCTGGCGCTTAACGCCAGGCCCAGCACCCGCCGCGTATGGACCGGGTCCAGAATGCCGTCGTCCCACAGCCGCGCCGTCGAGTAGTAGGGTTCGCCTTCGCGTTCGTATTTGTCGAGTATCGGCTGCCTGAAAGCCGCCTGCTGCTCTGGCGACAGGTCCGGCTCGCCGCGCCGTGCCAGTTGGTCGCGCTTGATCGTCAGCAGCACGTTGGCCGCCTGCTCGCCGCCCATCACGCTGATGCGCGCATTGGGCCACATCCACAAAAAGCGCGGACCGTAAGCGCGGCCACACATGCCGTAATTGCCCGCGCCGAAGCTGCCGCCGACAATCAGCGTCAGTTTGGGCACGGCGGCATTGGCGACAGCGTGGACCATCTTGGCGCCGTCTTTGGCGATGCCGCCCGCTTCATAATCGCGGCCCACCATGAAGCCGGTGATATTCTGCAGGAAGAGCAGCGGGATTTTGCGCGCCGCGCACAGTTCGATGAAATGCGCGCCCTTCAGCGCCGACTCGCTGAACAGCACGCCGTTGTTGCCGACGATGCCCACCGGGTAGCCCTCGATGCGGGCGAAGCCGGTCACCAGCGTGACGCCGTAATTGGCCTTGAACTCGCGGAATTTGCTGCCATCCACCAGCCGGGCGATGATCTCGCGCACGTCGTAACTCTCGCGGAAGCTGGTGGGGATGATGCCGTAAAGCTGCTCGGCGTCGTACAGCGGCGGCTCCGGCGGCTGCAAGTCCATGCCGTCGATGACTTTGGGCCGGTTGAGCGTGGCGACGATGTCACGCACGATGTCCAGGGCGTGCTCGTCGTCCTCGGCGTAATGGTCGGCCACGCCGGATACGCGCGTATGTACATCAGCGCCGCCCAGTTCTTCGGCGGTCACGTCCTCGCCGGTGGCCGCTTTGACCAGCGGCGGCCCACCCAGGAAGATGGTGCCCGTCCCCTTGACGATCACCGTCTCGTCGGACATAGCCGGGACGTAAGCGCCGCCAGCGGTGCAGCTACCCATCACGCAGGCGATCTGCGGAATGCCCGCCGCGCTCATCGTCGCCTGGTTGTAGAAAATACGCCCGAAGTCGTCGGCGTCGGGGAACACCTCGTCCTGCATCGGCAGAAAAGCGCCGCCGCTGTCCACCAGATAGATGCACGGCAGGTTGTTCTCCAGCGCGATCTGCTGGGCGCGCAGGTGCTTTTTGACGGTCATGGGGTAGTAGCTGCCGCCTTTGACGGTGGCGTCGTTGGCGACGATGAGGCATTCGATTCCGCTGATACGCCCAATGCCGGTAACAATGCCCGCCGCCGGGGTTGCGTCGGCGTACAGGTTCCAGGCGGCCAGCGGCGCGATCTCCAGGAAGGGCGCGCCGGGGTCCAGCAGCCGGTCGATGCGGTCGCGGACGAACAGTTTGCCCTGCTCACGATGGCGCTGCTGGTAGCGTTCGCCGCCGCCCTCGCAGACGAGCGCCAGCCGTTCGCCAAGCTGCGCCGCCAGCTCGCGGTTATGGCGGGCGTTAGACTGAAAACGAGGATCGTTGGGGTCTACGTGAGAATCAAGCGTCTCCATGGGGCTTTCGCTTTGTCGTTGGCCGGGTTGTCAGGCTAAGACTCTTTCGGGTCGTCGCTGGTGTCATTATTCTGTGGCCCGGCGGCGGGGGCTTCGTCCTCGGCATCGGGGATGCCCAGCACCTGCCGCACCAGCGTCAGCAGCGTCACCGGGATGAGCGCCAGCATGGCCATCGCCACTTCAGGGTTTTCCTCAAAGACAGCCGCCGCCTCGTCCAGCATAATCGTCACCGTTTCGATGACCATCGTCAGCATAGCCGCCACCTGAAGCAGAACGGCTTCCAGCGTCTCCGGGTTGCTGTGAGCGTTCAGCAGCAGATAGCCCGCGCCCACCAGCAGCGGCAGCGTCGCCACGGTGACGAGCTGCAAGGCCACCTGCATCGTCGCCTCGCCGACCTCGGTCTGCGGCTGCTGGCTGGCCTGCTGCTGCTCCTGGATGGTCTGCGCCAGGCGCGCCATGATGGTCACCGCCAGCCGTTCCGGGGCGCGCTCGTGGGGGGCGGTGCGCAGCATCATATCGACCCGCTGTAGCTGACTGTAGCGGCTGGCCGCTTCCGGATTTCGCGCCAGATGTTCTTGCAGTTCCTGCTCGGCTTCGGCTGACAACTGATCGTCCAGCGATTCCTGCATGAGTTGTCTTTTGCGATCGTCGGTCATGTTGATTACATACCTTCCAATAACGAATTGCTGAAGTCACCGCCAGCCAGTCCAGAACTGTCGAGCTTCTCAGCCATCATCTGCCGGGCGCGATACAAGCGGCTTTTGATGGCGCTTTCGGTGGTTTCCATCATGTCGGCGATCTCGGCATACGAGTAGTCATACCAGTAGCGCAGCACGACCGCCGTCCGGTAGTCCGGGGCCAGTTCGTCCAGAAGCTGCTGCAGGCGCTTGCTGCGCTCGCTGCTGAGGGCCACCTGCTCCGGCTGCGGCTCCTCGCTGGCCAGGGCCAGGTTGGCTGGCAGCGGCTCGTCGATTGACAGGAACTTCATACGGCGTTTGCGCAGACGGTCGATGCAGTGATTGGATGCGATCGTCAGCAGCCAGGTCTTGAAGGAGCGCGCATGATCGTAACGCCCCAGGTTCGAATAGGCTCGCAGAAACGCTTCCTGCGCCGCATCCTCGGCCTCTGTGCGCTCGCCCAGGATGCGATAGCACAGGTTGTACACTGCGTCCTGAAATGTGTACACGATTTCGGCGAAAGAGTCCTGGTCCCCTGTTATAGCTGCATGTACCCATTGGCTTATGACTGGATCGGACAAAACGACTTTGCTCCCCGTGTACGCGCGTTCGTCAACGGCTTACACGCTATAATGCGTGTACGCACTTATCTTACCGCAAGTTGCAGCAATTGTTAGGATAGAGCCTGCGCCGGGTGTACGTTACAATACAGTCACCATCGATCGAACGATTTTACTCTAAAGAACATGAGCAGACGACTGAACAATCTCAGGGGCGACAAACTGCTGGCCTTCGAGCAGCAGCTCAGTGAAACACGTCTGGAACGGGTGCGCTACGCCGCCCGCCAGCGCCAGCGCGGCCTGATGGTCCTCATGGAGGACGTCCACAACCCGCATAATCTGGCCGCCATCGCCCGTAGCTGCGACGCCTTCGGCGTGCAGGATATCGGCTTCACCGCCACCCGTCAGAACCTGTTCGACCCGGAACAGGTGGGCAAAGTGTCGTCCAGTTCGGCCAGCAAATGGCTGGATTATCACATTTACACCGATGGCACCCGCGCCTGCCTGGAATCGCTCAAAGCAGATGGCTGGCAGATCGTAGCCACGGTGGCCACTCCCGACGCGATCTCCATCTATGAGATGGATTTCGCTCAGATTGAGCCGTTGGTGCTGCTGGTGGGCAACGAACACGCCGGCCTTTCCGATGAGGCGATCGCCCTGGCCGACCATCACGTAACCATCCCCATGCGCGGCATGATTCAGAGTTTTAACGTATCGGTGGCGACCGCCATCACCCTGGCGGAGATCACCCGCCAGCGCGACGCCAACCCGCAGCGTTTCACTGTCGATGACGACGAAGCGCAGGCGCTGCTGGTCGAGTTTATTCGCCGTTCCCTGCCCCTTCCCCGACGAGAGCAAAGGCAAACCCCAGATGTATGATCCACACGCGGCACACCAGCGGCTGATCGACTACCTGACCGCGACCTACGGCGACGAGCTGCTGCGGCGCGACGGCCACACCTATCCCGTTTACGTGTTTCCGGCAGACGCTCACCAGCGCAACCAGCCCGACGATCTGCTGGTCGTCGAAGCGCCGCGCCATTACATGGACCGGCAATCGTTCGCCTTCTACGACGAAGGCCACCTGGAAGACCTGCGCCACACCCGCCCGGTGACCAACGGCATCACCTTCTGCCTGGACCGTCTCGAAACCAGCCCGCTGAAACTCAGCGCGCACCTCGGCCACTACTTCGACCTGCTGGCGACGTGCGACGCGCTCACCAACGAACTGCGCGCCTATTCTCGCGGCGAGCGGGACAACCTGCGCCTGCGCGAACGCCTGCATGCGGCGGTGCCGCCGCGCTCGCTGTGGCGCGATGGCGGCGGGCGCTGCGCCGGTGTGGGCGTGGCCGTGTTGACGGTCTTTAACCTGGACGGTCGCTATCATCTGATTCTGGGGCAGCGGGCCGACAGTCTGGCGACCGGACCGGGGTTGTATCATGTGGTGCCAGCGCTGATGTTCCAGCCCAGCGGCCCGGACCAGTTCCTGAACGCGGAATGGTCCGTCACGCATCAGATCATGCGCGAGTTTGGCGAAGAGCTGTTCGGCATGTCGGAGTATGCCAACTGGGCCAATCCGCAGTCTGCCGATTATTTCTACGACGAACCCGCCATCAGCGACCTGCACGCTATGCTCGGCCCGGGGAGTGGCGGCGGGCAGGCAAGCGCCGAACTGCTGTTAACCGGCATGGCCTTCAACCCCATTTCGACGCGTGTCGAGGTGCTGGCGCTGCTGATGATTCACGACGCCGGCTGGTACACGCGCTCGCAGGCTTCACTTGAGGACTCCATGCGCGCCGAACATCAGGAAACGCGCCTGATTCCCCTGGACACGCTCGACGGCTTGCCGGAACATCTGCACCTGTCGATGACGCCGCCCGGCGCGGCGGCGCTGTGGCTGGGCATCGACGCGGCACGGGAGATGCTGGCTGCCCGCGAATAATGGCCGGGCTAGCGCAGGCGCAGGCTCTGGGCCTGGACCTCGTCCATAGCCTCGATGGTGTCCTGCAGGCTGGCGACTTCGTCCTGAATCTCCAGGCGCAGCCGCTGCGCGCGCGAGCTATCGACTTCCCTGGCACCCAGGCGCGACATCTGCGCGTAGATCGTCCCCAGCGACGAGAGCGTACTCTCTAGCTGGATTTCGGCGCGGCGAATGCTGTTGACCGTCGCATCCAGGTTGGCAAGCTGCTGTTCAAGCTGCTGCACCTGCCGTTCCAGGTCGCGGCGCACGTCAGGATCCTCTTCGCGCTCCATGCGGATGCGTGTTTTTTCCAGGTTCTGCGGCACCATGCGGCGGTCGCGCTCGACCAGTTCGTTGGACTCAAACGAGTCGATGTGCAGCGCCAGATCATACATGTGGGCGATCCAGTCGTTAACGTCTTCCACCGTCTGCATCAGGTGGGTGCGCAGCGCCCCTTTAGCCCGCTTGCCCAGTTCGAGCATGTTACGCCGGTATTCCAGCGCGTCATGCAGGCGGCTGCGCGAGGTGCGGTTTCTGATGGCTGCCAGGTCGTACTGGCTCTCGAACTGGCGGCTGATGGCTTCCTGGGCAGCTTCCGGATCGTTGACGGTGGCCGCCACATAAGCGCCCGCCGCCGCCGCGCCGCCGATCAGCCAGAACCAGCTCTGCCAGAAGTCGAACGGCTGCGGTGCCAGGAAGAACAGCACCAGTGTCAGCACTACCGTCACCAGCACCTGCCAGCTTAACACAGCGTTTTGCAGCACCGCCCCCAGGGCGCGCTGCCGAATTTTCTCGGATTCGGACATCGATTTGATCCCCTGCTCTTGTTGTTGTATGGCCTGAACTCTGTACGCCGGGAAGCCCCGGCGAGTTGCAGACCGAACTAACAGAAAACAGGGTCTATGCGCATAGACCCTGCACCGTGCTGTTCGTGAGCCAATCGCCGTCTGGCGACGTGCTTACTCGCCCCCGCTGCTGCTCAACAACCGACGACGGCGTTCTTCAAGCTGCCGCTCGACCTCGCCGCTGCGCACGGCCTGGTCGATCTGGTCGGAGACGTTGGCGGTCGCCATTTCCAGGCGCGCATCCTCGCGGTCCAGGCGGGTACGAATCTTCTCGGCCATGCTGTTGATCTCGGCGTCGCTGGTGCTGGCCAGGCCGTCGAGGCTCTTCATCGTCTGGTGCGTGACCTTCTTGGCATCGGCCAGTTCGATCAGCGAGCGCAGGTGTTCGCGTTCCTGCTTGATGGTGGTCATCTTGGCTTCGAGCTGCATACGCATCTTGAGCATGGTCTGGTACTGCTTTTCCTGCTCCTGCCACTGCTCGTAATATTCCTGCGCCAGTTCCTGCTTGGTATTGAGTTCGGTCTGGGCGGCGGCGGCCAGTTCGTCCTTACCACGCAGAATCAGCGTGTCGATGTCGCGATCCAGCTTCTCGGCGGCGGCGGCGAACTCCTCGTATTTGCGCTTGAGGGTGCGCACCGTCCCACCGACAGTGGCCGCTGAATCTTCCAGGGCTTCCAGGTTGCGCTCCGCCTGGCGAATATACTCATCCATGACCTTGACAGAGTTGGCTTCCAGCGCTCTGTCGACGACCGAATGCAGGTTGGCATTAATCAGTGTGTTGATTTTTTCCAGAAGCGACGCCATAGGGGATTCCTTTCTGTAAAAGCGTTTGTGATCTTCACTTGGGCGAACATTCGTAACGATTATAGCACGAAAAAAAGCCGAGCGAACCCGCTCAACTTTGGGGGGATGCTGGTGGATGGGCTACCGGTCCGGTTCTGCTGGCGACACGGTAACGCGCTTGAGTCAGAGGGGGATAGAGACGGTAAAACGGCTGCCTTCACCCAGTCTGCTGCGAACGCTGACCCGGCCCTTGTGAACCTCAACCAGCCCTTTGACAATCGCCAGACCGCTGCCCGCGCCCTGGTCCTCGAACTGTTCGCGGCGCACCTGGTAGAAGTTATCCCAGATTTTTTCCTGCTCGGCTTCAGGGATACCGCGCCCGTAGTCCACCACATGGATGCTGAGTTCCCGATCATTGGCGTCAATATGGACCTCAACCGGCTGCTCTGGCTCCGAGAACTTGATGGCGTTGTTCAGCAGTTCGCGCAGAATCATGGTGAGGTAGTCGCGATCCGCCTCGAACTCCGGCACGGTTCCCGACACATACAGTTCGTAGGGACGCTCAGGCTCTCTCCCTTTGAAAGTATGCTCGCACAGGTTCTCGACCATGCCCGGCAAATCGGTGATGGGTTGCTTACGCCAGCAGAACGTCTTATTGGCGTCGCCGGTTTCCAGCTCGACGAGCACAATAAAGTTCTCGATAAGATGGCGCAGCCGGTCCGCGCCACTGTTGATCTCGCGCAGGAACATGAGCAGCTCGTTTTCGTCCATTTCCTCGATGCGGGTGTCCTTGAGCATCTCGGCATAGGCGACGACGAGTGTCAGCGGGGTGCGGAACTCGTGATTCAGTATGGTAAGAATGCTGCGCTTAATGGTGGAAATGGCGCCCGCCTGCAACTGGTTGAGCGCCTGCTGCCGGCGCAGTCGCGCATCGACAGCGACCAACAGATCATCGGCGTCAAACGGTTTGGTGAGGTAGTCGTCCACCCCCATGATCTTGCCACGCTGGACATCGGATTTTTCGCCTTTGGCGGTCAGGAAGATAAACGGGATGGCGACCCAGTTTTCGTGCTTGCGCACTTCTTCCAGCAGTTCGATACCGTCCAGTTGAGGCATCATAATGTCGGAAACAATGAGGTCTGGCAGTTGGCCGTCGATCGCGTGCAGCGCCTCAAGGGCTTCTCTACCGTTCTGTGCGGTGATGACTTCGTAGCCGTCCAATTTGAGAATGTCCCGAATACCCAGCAGGAGATTGGGTTCATCCTCGACGACCAGCAACCTGGCTTTAGGCATCGATTACATCCTCGGTAAGCTTGATGGTGTATAGCTAGCTCTTAACTCATTATATTTTATTTCCGAAATCAGGCAATCGGTTGCATCTTTATTATTCGTATTTAAGCGGCGGCGCGCCCACTGGCGACGAAACCACTCACTTTTCGCGCCGGTGAAGGTCGAGCAGATCGGCCAGCAGGGCGAATCCCGTCTCCTGGCGACCCGCGCCAGCGCCCACCAGCGTCACCGGCCCCAGCAGATCGGTGTCGTAGGTGATGGCGTTGGTCGCGCCGACCACCCCCGCCAGCGGATCGCTGAGGGGCAGCCGCTCTGGCCCCACTGAGCCACCGTCCGGCGTCACACGGGCGATCAGCCGCCAGCGTTCACCGGCGGCACGCGCGCTGGCGATGTCGGCAGCGGTGATGCCGGTGATGCCAGTCACGTCGATGTCGGCCAGCGTCAGCTTCAGCCCGAACAGCGCCGCCGCCAGAATAACCACCTTACCGGCGGCGTCCCAGCCCTCGACGTCGCCGCGCGGGTCGGCCTCGGCGTAACCGGCCTGCTGCGCCTGGGCCAGCGCGTCGGCGTATTCCTGCTCGTTTTCCATCTGGGTGAGGATGTAATTCGTCGTGCCGTTGAGGATGCCGCGCGCGCCGCGAATACCGCTGCCGGCCAGATCGTCCAGGGCCAGCCGCAGGGCTGGTGTTCCGGCCATGACAGTCGCCTCGAAGTACAGGCGTTTGCCAGCGCGCTGCGCCGCCGCCTGCAGACCGGCATAATCGACGGCGACCGGTCCCTTGTTGGCCAGCACGACATGCTTGCTGCCCTGAAAGGCCGCATAACACAGATCGAGCGCGGGCTGACCGGTCTCCAGGTCGGATGGACTGGCCTCGACCAGCACACCGGCGCGGCTCTGGCGGGCGATGCGCTCCGCGCTCCAGCCGCGCTGAAGGCCGGGTACATCGGGATAGTGCCCCAGGCTGCCATCCGCAATCGCGTCGAGCAGCGCGCCCGGATTCAGGCCATCAGGATGGACCAGCGTGCCGCGCGTCCGCGTGGCGACCGCCACCAGACGCGGCTCAAAAGCATAACGCGCCCGCAGTTCTTCGGCCCGATCGCGCAGTATAGCGGCGAATCCCTGGCCAACGTTGCCAAAGCCGATCAGTGCGATATCCATTGACTTCCTCTCATCGTGGCGTCTGCTATCGGAATATCAGTTTGCGACGTTGAGGCCAGTAATTGCATACTCGACGCCATGCGGTGTTATACCCCGTTTAGAGGCGTCCAGAACCTCGATACTGACGATGTTTCCCTGACGATCGTAATCAATGATGACTCCGGGTTTATCCTCATCGCTTTCGTCGACCGGCTGATCGCTTAGTATAATGCGCAGGACATCGACCTCTACATCGTAGGTTAGTTTCACGACTCATCGCTCCAATACTTGTCAATTCTGCTGGTGCGGTAGACGGTAACAACAATCAACGGATTAGCTTCTTCTACGATTATCCGTACAAGATAGAGCCTGCCCGTTATTGTAATCTGAGATTGGTACGCTTTGCGTCCGGAATATGTGTTAACAATCTGATCTGGTGAGCGTAAAACAGAGTCTATAACATCGATTGGAATGCCTCGTCGCTCGGCTTCTTCACGGGCATGATCCGTAAGATGATACGGTTCAGGGACGCTCATAACGTCTGCCTCTCAACGCGGCTGGCGGACTTCGGTCGTGTGCGCTTCGATGAAGGCCGCCGCCTGTTCCAGCACCGCCGGGTAGTCGTGGTCCTGCGTCAGAATGTGGCCGCTGCGCTCGAAGGTGACACAGCGCACGTCCTCGCTGCCGATACGGTCGCTGGCGATCTGCTGGCTGAGCGGCGAAACCGTCTCGTCGCCCTCGGAGTACATCAGCAGCGCCGGCGCGCTGATGCGCGGCAGCGCCCCCTCGGCGACCGCCATCAGGTTGTAGAGTTCTTCCAGTGACTGCGTCGCCCAGTCGTCATAGCGCACGCGCCCGCGAATGGCATCGCCCCGGCGTTCCTGCTGGGCGATCAGCCGCTGCGGAAAGTCGCTGCGGTCGGGGAAGTGCATATACGGTCGCCCGTACTTGATCCAGCGCGCGCGGGCCAGTTGGTCGATATTGGCCAGTGTCAGCGGCGCGGCCATCACCACCAGACCGGCCACCGGCACCGACGCGCCCAGCAGCAGCGTCAGCAGGCCGCCCATCGACAGCCCGGCGACAAACACCTGGTCACAGGTCGCCCGCAGCAGATGGTAACCATCCAGCGCGCTGGTGTACCAGTCCTGCCAGCGCTGCCGTCCCAGTTGGCGATAGTCGGTGAGTCCATGACCGGCCAGCCGCGCCCCGTAGACCGTCAGGCCGCGTCCGGCTAAATCCTGGCCCAGCCAGCTCACTTCGGCGGGCGATGCGCTGAGTCCGTGCAGGCACAGGCAGCCCACGCGCCCGCCCGGATAGTAGAAGGGTTCTGCCCCTGGCATGATGTCGGGAATGTAGGTGTCCATGCGTCAGAGTTTACATCACATCGCCCGCCAGCGCGATGATTTTCTGATGGCTCCAGCTAACGATTACGTCGGGCACAGGCTCTCCCCGGCGAAACCCGGCGGCGACCACACCGGCGGCGTGTTACCGGGGCGTTCGTCGTCCATAAACTGAACCACGCCGCTGGCCGCGTCGACAACGGCCAGGCTGTACTGTGCCCGCAGCGCCAGGTAGCGACCGTCCGGGCTGAAGCGCGGGAAATCGGTGTGGGTGAACAGCTCATCCATCGGGTAGAGCGCAGCGCCGGTGTCGGCATCGCCCACCAGCGGAATCCGCCACAGTCGATTTTCGGGGACATCCTGGAAATCGCGGACCGACGCCAGCATAGCCGAACTATCCGGCAGCCAGGTGTGGTCCAGTGTCATGTTCCAGATGGTGTTCAACTGCGTGGCGATGGCATCCGGCTGGTTGGCGATCATCCAGAAAGTGTCGTTTCCCGTGCTGATGGCGTAGATGAAGCCGATCAGCGCGCCATCCGGACTCCAGCGCGGTGCGCGCGCGCTGCCCACGCTGAAGTTCGTCAGGCGGTATTTGGTTTCACCGTCAGCGCTGACCACCCACAGATCAGCCTCGGAGACGGTCGGCAGTTCATCGCCGGGTGTGCCGGACGGCTCGGTGGTGGGCACAGCCGTCGACAGCACATCGACGCCGGGCACGCGCTCGTCAAACGAGACGTAGGCCAGCCAGCCGCCATCCGGTGACCACGTTGGCGAGAATTCGCGCCCGGTGACGCTGTAGAACTGGGGCGCGCCGCCCTCGCCCGGAATCCAGGCGATGTGCGTCTGGCGTTCGATCTGGCGCGTGCGCTCGTCCGGTAGATCGCGCAGCATGGTAAAGGCGATGCGCTCCACGCCGTCCGGCCCGGCGGACCAGTCCGGCTCCCACGCGCCCCACTCGGACGGCGGCAGCTCATCGAAGGTCACCAGCGCGCGGCGGTCACTGCCGTCCAGGCGGGCGCTGTAGAGCTGCGGCAGGCCCTGCCCGCGCTCGTCGATGGTGAACAGTATCCGGCAGCCATCCGGTGAGAAATCCCACACATGATGCTCGCCGCCGCCAAACGACAGCTCACGCACGCGCACGGGCTGCGCGCCCAGGTCGTAAAGCAGAATACGGTCATGGCGGGCGGGCGTGGCGGCGATCAGCGGGCCGTTGAGCAGCGGCTCCGGCGCGGACGCCCCAACCCGGCCCAGCGCCAGTCCCAGCATCACCAGCACACAAAAAAACATCTGTCGCATACAATCTCCATCTGCGGTAACGGCTCACACATGGGTCGATTATACCGGGAAAGCCAGCCCCGCCGAGTCCCCGCGCTTGATTTCAGCGGCGATTCCGCTTACCCTTTGAGACGTATCATTAGACAAACTCAAGCAAGCGAGACGAATCCCCGTGCCCAGAAAACCCCTGATAGTCTTTCCAGTAGAAGCGCCCGTCAAGGACCGCGCTTTTGATCTTTGCGCCGCCATCGTTGAATCGCTGGCCGCCGCCAACGAGACGCTGCAGGACGGCGACGTGCTGGCCGTCAGCAGCAAATACGCCGCCATCGCCGAGGGCCGCGTCGTGTCGATGGACGAGGTGCGGGTGAGCGCCGAAGCCGAGGCCATCGCCGAACGCTACATGATGAACCCGACGATGGTGGAGCTGGTGCTCCAGGAAGCCGACCATGTATTCGGCGGCATCATTCACGACTTCAGAGGGACAAAGGTGGGCTTTCTACTGACGCACAAAGACGGCATCATCTCACCGAATGCCGGCCTGGACCGTTCCAACATCCCCAATGGGCAGGTGGTGCTGTTCCCCGCCGACCCCTACGGACTGGCCGCCGAGATTCGCCGCGAGATGCGTGACCGCCTGGGCGTCAATGTGGGGGTTATCCTCACCGATAGCTGGCTGATGCCGGGCCGCCTGGGCACAACGGGCGTGGCGCTGGCGACCGCTGGCTTCGACCCGGTGCAGGACGAACGCGGCAAGATCGACCTGTTCGGCAATCCGATGCAGGTGACGCAGCGCGGCATCGCCGACACGATCTGCGCCAGCGTGCAAATGGTCATGGGCGAGACCGCCGAGGCTACACCCATCGCCATCGCCCGCAACACCGGCGTGCAGCTCACCGACCGCGCGCTGAGTGTCGATGATGTGGCCATCCCCTGGGAACTGTGCATCTACGTGGGGTCGCTGACGGCGGGCCTGCTCGAAGACCACCCGCTGCGCGCCCATATCACCGGTGGCAACCGCATCATTCGCTGGCCGGCGACCGGGGATTAAGGCGCGAGATTGGGGACCAGTACGCGCCACAGCAACCACACATCCAGCAGCGCAAGCGTCCAGAAGGCCAGCACGGTAAGCGCCGGCGCGCTGGCGAAGAGCGCCCGCCGCCAGGCATCGAAGCCCAGGGCCAGCGCCAGCCCCAGCGGAACCAGCAGCGTAAACATGTAGCGGCCCTGGTGCTGCTGAAACTCCGTGTTGTAGTACAGATAGGCCAGCACCGCCAGCGCGACCGCCAGCCCCAGAATAACCCAGGCGTGGACCTGCTCGCGGTGGCGCGGCGTGGCGGATTCGCCATGGCGGCGCCACGCATCCAGCAGCCAGCCCGCCGCGCTGATCGCCAGCCACACGCCGATCAGCGTGTAGGTCCAGCGCGGCAGCGGCACGGCCATCCAGCCGAACTGCCCCCAGAAGCTGTTAAACGTCACGGTGACGATCTCGCGCAGGTAGCCGCCGAAACCCAGCCGGTCGATGAGGTCGGCGGTACGCGGCTGGCCAACGACGACAGCATCGTGCGCGGCCAGCCCCAGGAAGTCCGGGAAGCCATAGACGGCGATATTGCGCAGCCACCACATCCCGCCGAGCAGCAGCGCCGGAACCAGAAAGGCGATCAGGGCGCGCCGCAGCGCACGCGGATCGAGGCCCTGCGACCACCAGCGCAGCACAATGGCCAGCGGGACCAGCCCGGCCAGGAAATAGGTCGTCGCTTTGGTGACCAGCCCCACCCCGACCAGCAGACCGAGCAGCCAGGGCGAGATTTCGCGACCCGGCTCCGCTTTGAGATACGCGACCAGCCCGGCCAGCCCGACGGCGACGATGCCCCAGGCCAGCGCGTCGTTGTTCACTGAGGCCAGGATATGCACCTGCTGCGGCTGGAAGGCGACAAACGAGGCCGTCGCCAGCGCCAGCCAGCGGCGCGCGGGGAACATCAGCCGGGCGACCGCATAGGCTCCCCATACGATCAGCAGGCCGCACACCACCGAGAATAATCGCAGCGCCGTCAGGCTGCCATCGCTAACCCAGTACACCGGTACGGCCAGCATGTAATACAGCGGCGGCTGGTGATCCTCGTATTCGATGCGGTGCAGGTCGTCGAGTAGTTCCGGCGCGAAGCGAGCGCCCTTGAGCGCATCCAGGTATTCCTGGTCCCAGTCGCCCGCCTCGATAACGGGAATGCGCCGGTCTTCGGCCAGTTGGGCGATGTAGTTATAGTGCGCTGGTTCGTCGGGAGCCTGCCAGTCCGGCGTATAGACGGCGAACAGCGCGCCGATCACCAGATAGACCAGCATAACCAGCATAACAGGCAGATAACGGGGCATAAGTCCTCTTGAAAGTCGCAGCCACGAACGCAGGCACAGGATAGCGCCTGCGCCCGCCCCGCGCCAGGGCAAACCAGATAACCCGCGACGAATCGGCCCGGCTGCACGTATAATAGTTGATACACAACGCAATTCAGGGATATACCATGCACAAGCTGTTACAGGTCTACACCGATCCAGCCACCTATAAAAACGTCGCCTATATGTTCAGCAGCTTCCCGCTGGGACTGGCGTACTTCATCTTTTTCACGGTGGGCATGTCGCTGGGCCTGGGCCTGGCGGTGATCCTGGTCGGCATCCCTATTCTGCTGTTTATGTTCGCCGCCACCAAAGGACTGGCCGCCTTTGAGCGTAAACTGGCCGCCGGTCTGCTGGACGCCGACATCGAACCACGCCGCCGTGCCCGCCAGGGCCGCAGTCTGGCGCAGCGCATTTTCAACCGTTCCACACTGGCCGAACTGCTGTTTCTGATGCTGAAATTCCCACTGGGTCTCGCCTCGTTTGTGTTGAGCATCACGCTGGTGGCCACCACGCTGGGCCTGGTCACCGCGCCGCTGAGTTACCAGATGGGCACCATCAACGCGCCGATGGTAGGACTCGTCGACTCGATGGGGGCTGCTCTGCTGACCAGCGCCCTCGGTCTGCTGCTGGGGCTGGTGACGCTGCCTATCATCAACGCCGGTGGCGCGGCCTGGCGCACGCTCGTCGAGCGGCTGCTCAACGTGGGCAGCGACCTGGAACAGCGCGGGGTTTCGCTCAACGAAGAGCTGGCATCAGAGGACTTCTTCTACGATGATGATGAACTGTACGGCAAACCCAAACGCGACCGGCGCGGGCGCGAGGTGACGGTTCCTGCGATGCCAGCATCGGCGATGCCAGCGCCAAAGGCCAAACGTCCGCCGACGCTGCGCGAGCAGATCGACGCTGAACTGTACGATGAAGACTACGACGACGAACCGGTTCATATCGCCGTGCCGCGACCGCAGCCGCGCCAGCCGGACGAAGACCGGCAAAAAACGCCGCCGCCGTCATCATCACTGGCCGACCGCATCCAGGCGGCGCTGCACGAGGTTCATCCCGACGACAGCGCGACCCGCGCCAAGCCGGTCGAGGACGACGACGAACGCGACGACCAACAGGCCAGAAGTTAATCAATTCACGGATGGGGCCGTAACACGGTCTTAATCTGCGGTTAACGACCAGCCTTTATAATGCTGCGCATGACAACAAAAAGACAAACACCAATGAACAACAATCACAACAACGAACGCCCGCTGATCCTGTTCACGAACGACGACGGCATCGAATCGCCGGGACTGTGGGCGGTGGTCAAGGCCTTTGAAGACCTGGGCGACCGGCTGGTGGTCGCCCCGCGCGAGCAGCAGTCCGGTATGGGCCGCAGCCTGCCCATTTTCAGCAAGGGCAATATCTACCCCATCGAACTGACCAATGGCGAGACTCACCGCGCTTTCGCCGTCGATGGTACGCCGGCGCAGGCTGTGCAGCATGGCGTGCTGGAACTGGCGGACCGCACGCCGTCGCTGGTCGTCTCCGGCATCAACTACGGCGACAACACCGGCAACGGTGTCACCGTCAGCGGCACGGTGGGCGCGGCCATCGAAGCGGCAAGCCTGGGCATTCCGGCGCTGGCCGTCTCGCAGCAGACTGCCCACGACCTGCACCTGACCTATTCGGAAGAAGTGGACTTCACCGCCGCCGCGCATTTCTCGCGTATGTTCGGCGAGTGGCTGCTGGACAACGAAGAGCGTCCCGACGATGTGGACCTGCTCAAGCTGGATGTGCCCTGGGGCGCTACAATCGAGACTCCCTGGCAGGTAACCCGCCTCAGCCGCCGCCGTGTCTACTGGCCGACTCGCCCGGAGCGCGTCTCGCCGACCGATGGCGGTCGCCTGGGCTACAAATTCGGCACCGACCCCAGCAAGGCCGAGCCAGACTCCGACGTGTACACGCTGATGCACAAGTCCGAAGTCTCGGTGACGCCGATGAGCCTGGACATGACATCGCGCACGGACCTGTTCCGCCTGAACCAACTACTCACCGGCGAACGCGCCTATGGTCGCAAAGCCACACCAGACAGCAACAGCCGCTAAGGCGCACCATCCCCACCCCACAACCCCAACCAGCAACGGCGGGCGATTGGCCCGCCTTCATGCTTCCGGTACGGCTAACCGACCGTACCGGAAGCGTTGCCCTGTCGTCAGGCTGACAGGGGGCAGGCTGCACACACATCCGCTAGACTGATACAATAGGGATGCCATCAAGGCATTGTTTGGTTTGGGAGTCTGACAAGAAGATGCCAGAAGATAAACGCAATCTGCCGCCGGACGACCCCGGCGATAACTCGAAGGACGACCGCGCGCGCTTCTCCGCTGATGACGATATGCCGTTTCATCTGCCATTGGCGGCGGACAGCGGCAGCGTCCAGGAAGACGACGTGGATATGCTGATCTCGCCGGATGAATACGCCAGCGAGAACGAGGACACCGCGCCGCGCCGCGACACAGACGACATCGCCGCGCTGCACGCATCCGACCCGCCGCTGAAGCGCCCGGCGGATGATGACGAAACCCTGACCGCGCCACAGGAGCCGGTCGAGGAGCCGCTGGCGGCGGATGACATTCAGGAAATCAGGCCGCTGCGGGACGACGATGACGACGAAGATGATGATGACGTGCCGTTTCGACTGCCACGCGACCCGCGCACATCAGGCGATAAGCCCATCGCCAGCAAGTTCGCCACCATGCCGTCAGACCCGGCCCGGCACAATGCGCCGACTATGGCCGGCAGCGGCGGTCTGGACCCCAATCCTGACTTCGCCGGACCACAGCCGACCATGCAATCGCCGCGCGTGCAGGAACACGATCGCTACCGCCCACCGCAGCAGAACATCCCCGCGCCGACTATGCCCGGCGGTATGCGTCCGGTGCCGCCGCCGCAGGCTCGCGGCGGACCGCCCGTGCCACCCGCCCAGGGCGCGCGAGCGCGTCCCGCGCTGCCGCCACGCCGCAAGCGCCGCCTGAACCCGGGCTGTCTGGCGATTTTCATCGGCGTGTTTGTCGCATTCTGCGGCGGCCTGACGCTGATTACTGGCGTAGCCGGTACCTTCGCCTATACACGCGTGGGTACGCTGCTCAACGAACGCATCGAAGAGGTGGACCGCTACGCCGCCTTCCAGAGTACATTTATCTACGACCGCAACGGGCGCGAACTCTATGAGGTGTTTGGCGAGGGTCGGCGCACCAACGTCCGCCTGAGCAACATGCCGCAGGACCTGATTAACGCCACCATCGCCACCGAGGACGGTTCGTTTTATCGTAATATCGGCATCGATATTCCGGCGACAACGCAGGCGTTCCTGCGCTTTGTGGGGGCCGGGTCGGGCGCGGATATTCCAGGCGGCAGCACCATCACGCAGCAGTTGGTACGCAACGTGCTGTTCGAGCCGCAGTACCGCGCCGAACGCAGCGCCCGCCGCAAAGCCGAGGAGATTCTGCTGGCACTGGCGCTCACCGGGCGCAAGAGCAAAGACGAAATCCTGGAGCTGTACCTCAACGAAATCTACTATGGTAACCTGGCCTACGGCGCGCAGGCAGCGGCACAGGTTTACTTCGATAAGGACGTGAGCCAGCTCACGCTGGGCGAGGCGGCGCTGCTGGCCGCGCTGCCCCAGGCTCCAGCGGACCTGAATCCGCTGAACCCGGACCCGGCGGTACAGACGGCGGTTGACCTGCGCTGGCGGGTGGTCCTCAACGCGATGGTGCGCGAGGGTTTCATCACGGAAGCGCAGCGCGATGACGCCCTGGCCCAGGGTTTGAGCTACAGTTCGCCGGATGTGCCACTTAACGCGCCGCATTTCGTCGTTTACGCCCAGACACAGCTCGAACAACTGATGCTTGAACTGGGATACAGCGCCGAGGATATCGCGCGCGGCGGTTTGCAGGTCTACACCACCGTCGATCTGGAAATCGACGAGATGGCGCGGCAGGCGGCGGCACAGCAGGTGGCGGCGCTGGGCGCGTATGACATCAGCAACGCCTCGGTGCTGGTGCTCAAACCGATCACCGGCGAGATTCTGGCGATGGTGGGCAGCATTGACTATAACAACGACGCCATCGACGGGCATGTGAATGTGTCGCTGGCCCAGCGCCAACCCGGCAGCACGGTCAAGGCATTTACCTATGCCGCCGCCATGGAGCGCGGCATCACGCCTGGCGATGTCATCTGGGACACGCGCACGCGCATCGGCATCCCCGGCCAGCCGGTATACGAGCCGCGCAACTACGACCGCAGCTTCCATGGCCCGATGACCATGCGCTACGCGCTGGCCAACAGCTACAACATCCCCGCCGTGCAGACGCTGCGCCAGGTAGGCGTGGACTATCTGCTGGACCTTATGTATCGCTTTGGCGTGCGCAGCCTGGGCCAGGACCCATCGTTCTACGGCCTGTCGCTGACCCTGGGCGGCGGTGACATCACCCTGCTGGAACTCACGCGCGGTTTCAGCGTGTTCGCCAACCAGGGACTGCTGGTCAACACACAGGCGATTTTGTGTGTGCTGGACAACGACAACAACATCATCTACGAATATGAGAACGCCTGCCCACGCGGCACGCACACCACACAGACCGTCTCGCGGACCGGGCTGGGCACGCAGGTGCTGGACCCGCGCATCGCCTATGTGATCGGCGACATTCTGAACGACAACACAGCCCGCACCCCGGCGATGGGCGCCAACAGCCCGCTGCTGACGCCTAACATCACCACATCGGTTAAGACGGGCACCACCGACGACGTGCGCGACAACTGGACCGTCGGCTATACGCGCAACGTGGCTGTCGGCGTGTGGGTGGGCAACAACGACAACCGGCCCATGCGCGGCGACACATCCGGCCTGACGGGCGCCGCCCCAATCTGGAACCAGGTGATAACGGGCATCTACAACAACCCGGCCATGCTCAACCAGTTCGCCGTCGATGGCCAGCTTCTCAGCGACCAGGCGCAACCGCCAGGGGGTATGTCACAGCAGCGAATATGCAACGTTCGCTCGCTCATCGACCCGGCACCGGGCTGCCCCAGCTATGTCAACGAGTGGATGCTGGACAGCCCGGCTGGTCTGCCAGACGGCCAGGGCGGGCTGGATTATCCACCGCCAGCCAACCGTCAGCCAGAGCAGTTCCCAACCAGCGGCTCGTTTGTGCAGCAGGTTTATCCGGGCATTTACCGCACGGTGGCCTTCCCCATCGCACCGGAGATCGCCAACGCCATCCAGTTCCCGGTCCCGCCGGGCGAGACGGCCCCACCGCCGCCCAAATACTGCCGCGTGCCGGTGGAACTGATTCCGAGTACGCCGGGGGCGCAGGAACTGCTGTTTATCGCGCCACCACCGGTCGCGGCGGACGCCGCCGAAGCCGAGAACTACGCGCGCAGCCGTAACCTGGCCTTTCTGCCAACCATCGACTGCACGCCCGATCTGCTGTCCGCGCCATCGTTCGGCCCGGCGGTGCTGACGGCGTTTATCAGTTCGCCAGTGCCAGGGCAAATGATCACCGAACCGGTGCCTATCATGGGGACGGCCCAGTTCACACCAGAACAGGCGGCCTTCTACAAGCTGGAGATCATCGGCGGGCAGTTCAGCAACTGGGTGACCATCGGCGAGACGCGCTCCAACCCGGTCGTCAACGGCCAGTTGGAAGTGCTGCCGGGTCCGCCGGGGTTACAGCCGGGCAGCTATCGCCTGCGGCTGGTGATTATCGGCGTGGATGGCAACGTCGTACAGACGCCGTATGAGGTACCCTTCACCGTGCCATAAGCACACATCAGCCACAAAACAAGCGGGTCGCTGTCAGGGTTTGTGTCCCTGGGCGACCCGCAGGATCGTGTGCAGCAGCACGTTGGCCCCCTGTTCGACGTAGCGCCATTCGGTGTGCTCACTGGGGGTGTGGCTGCGACCGCCCACCGACGGCACGAAGATCATACCGGTGCGGGTAAATCCGCTGATGATCTGCGCGTCATGACCGGCGTAGCTAATCAGCGGCATCGACTGCAATCCCAGGTGGTCGCTGGCGGCGCGGATGGCTTCGATCATCGTATCGTGCATGTGAGCCACCGGCATATTCACCGCCTGGTGAATGCTGATGTCCAGCCGGTGTTCGCTGGCAACCGTTCCGGCCAGTTCGGTGAGCGCCGCTTCCAGCAGGCTGAGCCGCTCGCGGTCGATGTGGCGGCATTCGACGGTGAGCCGGGCTTTTTCGGGAATGATGTTAAACGCACCCGGTTCGACAGTGACGTTGCCACAGTTGAGCACGGCCTTCGGAAACTGTTCCTCGACCATCTGGAAGGCACGGGTGATGTATGACGCTGCGCCACGCAGCGCGTCGCGCCGTTCGGCAGTGGGTGTGGTTCCACTGTGAGCCGCCTGCCCCTGAAATGTCATACGGTAGGTGGTGCGCCCCACAATGCCCGTCACCACGCCGATATCCATGCCGGCCTGTTCCAGGCGGTGGCCCTGCTCGATGTGCAGTTCCAGGTAACCGGCGATAGTGGCCGGGTCGCGGCGGGCGCGGTAGATGTCGCCGGGGTGGATGCCAGCCCGAAACAACGCCGCGCGGAACGGCCCCTCGTCGCGTTCCTCGTCGCCGTTGGTGCTGTAGGCGAAAACACCGGTCAGTGCCCGGCTGCCAAACAGCGACTGCCAGCAGCCTTCCTCGTCGGTGAAGTCGATAATCTCCAGGTTGACCGGCAGCTTAAATCCCGCCTCGCTGATGGTGCGCACGGCTTCCAGCGCGGTGAGCAGGCCCAGCGAGCAGTCGTAGCGGCCACCGTTGGGCACGCTGTCCAGATGGCCGCCGATGAGCAGCGTGCGCACGTTCGGTTCGCTGGCGGGCAGGATGCCGCTCAGGTTGCCGGCATCGTCGTCCTGAACGATCAGACCGGCATCCATAAAACGGTCGGCGAGCCAGGCGCGCGCCTGTAAATCCTCGTTGGAAAGCGCCAGACGGCTGACGCCACCCTGTTCGGTTGCGCCGATGAAGGCCAGATCGTTAAAGTCGGCCAGCATCCGGGAAGAATCGACTCTGAGTTCTGGCAATGGCATGGATATATTGTCCGTTTGCAGCGGCGAAATTCGATGCGGGATTATAACGCAGTCCGGCTTAAATGCTATGTTCTTATGCGATGGGCAGAGCCAGCAGGACGACTGGTTCCTGATCGCCTGTGGCTGGCAGATCGAGAGTGCCACCGTGGGCGGTGATAATCATCCGGGCGATATCCAGGCCGAGACCATCGAACTCAGGGGATTTACAGCCGGCGATGGTAATGCGCGCGTCGTTTGTGTCGTGGTCCAGTGTCAGATTAATCACACCATCCTGATTGACATTGTGAATGGCGCTTTCGAGGATATTGGCCAGGGCGCGGTAGAGCGCGGCTTCATCCACATTGGCCATGATCTGCGGCTGGTCGCTGGTCACCTGCAACTCACAGCCGGCGCGAGTCGCCAGTTTGCCGTATTTCTCAGCCACACGCCCGATAATCTTCCCGACATCGTGCGGCTTGAAATCGAAATCGTCCGGCGTGAGCCGGTCCAGGCGAGACATCAGCACCAGGTCCTGGACCATATTCTCCAGGCGGTCAGCTTCGTGATTGAGCTTATCGAGATGGTGGTGGACATGGCTGTCGGTGTTGGCGCGACCCACCAGGTACGTGCTGGTTTTCATGATGGTCAGGGGCGTCATCAGATCATGCGAGAGCTGGCCAATGAGGCCCAGCACGAGGGCCAGTCGTTGGCGTTCGAGTTCCAGGTCACGGCGGTGCTCCTCGCTTTGCCGGCGCTGCTCGACCAGACGCAGGCGGGACTGTTGAATCTGGTATACGGCGACGATAATCAGCACCGCCAGCGCCAGATTGACGGGCATGTAGTAGATCAGCAGGTCGTAAACGTTACCGTTCTGCATGCCGATCATCAGAAAACCCACGACGCCCAGCAGCAGCATAATGACGGCCAATGAAGCGGACCACAGCAGGCCCACCAGCAGCACCGGAAGCAGGATGATGCTGGTTACATGCGGGTCGGGAACGATGAAGTTGACAACCAGCGCGCTGGCCAGGCTCAAGGCGGCCAGCAGGATGATGCCCGTGTAATAACGCGGCGACCGGCTGAAAGCGTAAATGAGGATTGTGACCATGCTGTGGATCAACAGGGCCAGAAAGACAGCGCCCAGCCCCTGACGAACAATGGTGAACAACATCAATACGACCTGCACTGCCAGAAAAGCCAGCACAAGGCTGGCCAGCAGACGCGCTCGTTCGCGCTCGATATGATCTGGAATTTCAGAATGTGGTCGCGTAAGTTGGTACCACATGTGGCTCAAAGCGGGCATAAGTATGGTTTCAGCCCTCAGTTTCGGCTCATTGGTTGGGACATTCAAAACAATTTGGCATTTTTGCTGTTTTGTACCTAACCATTGTAGCATCGAAATGTTGCCTGATGAATCCAGAACATGAAAATAAGATGAACAGTTCGCTGCAAAATATAACTGTAAGATATTTTACTTGTTTTAATTGACTCAGATGTGGCTATATTTCCAGCACGAGCGCCTCTTCAATGCGCAGCGTCTGCGGCTGTGACACGTCCACCAGCCCGAAGCGAAAATTCCCCTGCGGCGTGACCACCGCGTACTGGTTATCGATCCAGGCGATGAAGCCCAGCGGTCCACGTGGCGAGTAAGGGCTGGTGTGGACGCGAATGCCGTCGATGTGGAAATCGACGCGATCCGGCAGCCAGTCGAGCGTGTAGGTGTGCGCCTGGGTTGGGATCGTATCACCCAGCCAATGCTCGCTGACATGCAGGGCGCGCTGCCCCACCGGCCACAGCGCCCGGTAGAGCGCCGGTAGACGCATCAGCAGAAAACCGGGCGGAGCCAGCGGCAGCAGCGCCAGAAATGGCCAGCGCGAGGCGTCGATGGTGGCGGCTTTCCAGCCCCAGCCGGGCACATCGCGGGCCAGCGCCATGTTATTGGGCGGCGCGCCGTAGAAGAACCAGGCCGCGCGCGGCAGGCGCAGACGGCGTTCGTTGGGCGCGAAGGGGTGATTCCACAGGCCAAAGCCCGCCGTACCGGCTGCGCCCTGCATCGAACCGGCGGCGCTGGCCCGCACCGACAGGCGCAG